>CBHTUB010000342.1:0-6834 GCA_966095595.1 uncultured Chryseosolibacter sp.
CCACAGGTAACTGATTTATTTTACGATGGGGATATCGACCGCATCATGCAAAGCGCGCAGTCCGCGCTCGGTTATTATTCGAAAAAGTTTGGCCCATACCCATACGACCACCTTACCATCATTGAAAGATCTGGTTTAAATGGCGAGCTGAATGCAGAGTCAACTACCATCGACTATGGGGAAGGGTTCACCTTGTCAAACCAGAACGACAATCCCGGGGCGCTCGATGTCACCTATTTTGCTATCGCACATGAGGTAGCGCATCAGTGGTGGGGAGCCGCACAGGTCATTCCCGCACACGCAGAGGGCGCATTGCTGATATCGGAGACGCTCGCGAATTATTGCGGACTAAAAGTCCTCGAAGAAAGATACGGTGTAGAACAGGTGCGGATGTTGCTGAGCATGTGGCGCGATTCCTATGAAGTTCCGCGTGCGCGACACATGTCGTCTCTGCTTCATGCGACTGACGCATTTCTCGGTTATCGAAAAGGCCCGCTGGCGTTATATGCGCTTACACAGTACACGGATGATGATCACGTGAACCATGCTCTGCAGCAACTGCTCCTCAAACAAGGTACAGGACAGCCACCCTTGCCGACGTCACTCGACCTCTACAGCGAGCTTCAGACCGTCACACCTGACTCTCTTCACAACCTGTTGCAGGATTATTTCGAGAAGAATTACTATTGGGAATTGAAGACGGAGCAAGCTACAGCAAAACAACTTGACTCAGGCACCTGGCAGATAACGTTAAGGTTACATGCCAATAAAATAACGGTCGACAGCACGGGAGCCGAGATCCCCGTTCCGATGGATGACTGGGTTGAGATCGGCGTTTTTGCTCCATGGGAGTCAGGGGAAAGATCCGGCAAAACCCTCTACCTGCAGAAACACCGCATCCGCACGGGTGAGCAGACGATCACGCTTACGGTTCCGCGAAGGCCCGGGCGCACGGGGATCGATCCGTTCTCGCTGTTGATAGATTTGAATTGGGACGACAATACCCAGAGAGTAACGGTGCAAGGCGAAAAGGACGACAACCCGGATCTTATTTAATGTAAGCTGTAAGGGAACATTCCCTGCAGCGTATAACTCGCAGCTTAGGCTTTTTCTCCACCGCTCATCAAATCTCAGGTGACAATTCCCGGAATGGTCATTACCTTTTAACTTCAACTCATTAACCTATGAAGCAATCTTGCGGTTTTATTTTTCTGACGCTTATGGCGGTCAATCTCGTTTCGTTCGGTCAACAAAAGCCGAAGGAAAAGACTTTCTCTTTGCCCTACGAAAAATTCACGCTGGCAAACGGACTCGATGTGATACTTCATGAAGATCATTCAGACCCGATTGTCGCAGTTGCTACCGTGATGCATGTAGGGTCGAATCGTGAGAAACCGGGCAAGACTGGATTCGCGCATTTTTTCGAGCACATGTCTTTCAACGACTCGGAGAATACACCACAGGGTGCAAACCGCAAGCTCATTCCTGAATGGGGTGGCGAAAGGAACGGCGGTACCTGGTCCGATGGCACCATCTATTATGAAGTGGTACCTAAAGATGCGTTCGACAAGATCCTATGGATCGACTCCGACCGTCTGGGATTCATGATCAACACCGTAACAAAGGAAGCGCTCGAGGCAGAGAAGCAAGTTGTGAAAAACGAAAAGCGCGAACGTGTCGACAACGCCCCCTACGGTTACACTGACGAGATCATCAGGACAAACCTTTATCCGAAAGACCATCCCTACAATTGGACGGTCATCGGTTCGTTACCCGACCTGCAGGCAGCGACGCTCGAAGACGTGAAGGAATTTTACGATCTCTACTACGGCGCTGGCAATGCTACGCTGGCGATCGCCGGAGACATCGACATAGCCGAAACGAAAAAGAAAATCGAGCGCTGGTTCTCCGAGATCCGTAAAGGTCCCGCGGTGAGCGCCATGACTCCGCGCCCGGTAAAGCTCGAGCGTTCGAAGTTACTTTCATTTGAAGACAACTTTGCCAGGTTGCCCGAGCTGCGGATCGTATTTCCTTCTGTCGAAAAATATCACAAAGACGTGTCTGCGCTGGAAGTCCTTTCAGAGCTGCTCAGTGGCAGTCGCAAGTCACCGCTTTATAAAATAATTGTCGAAGAAAAAAAGCTTGCTCCGGCGGTCGTGACATTCCAGGAAAGCAGCGAGATCGCAGGTGAATTTGTTCTCCGCGTGCGCGGGAATGCGGGAACGGACCTGAATGCCGTGAAAGCCGCCATTGAAGAGGGACTCGCCAGATTTGAAAAAGATGGCTTTTCAGACGCCGAGCTTCAGCGGATCAAAGCCGAAAGGGAGAACACCCTTTACCAAAGCATCGGCACCGTGCTCAACAAGGCTTCCACCCTTGCAGAGGACAACGAATTCAAGGGCGATCCCGCCTACATCGTAAAGACCGCGGCGCTTACCCAGGCCGTTACACGCAAAGATGTGCTCAGGGTCTATCATCAATACCTTAAGGGCAAAAATTATGTCATGACAAGCGTCGTCCCCAAGGGACAGGGTAACCTGGCCGTTACCGGCTCGGTGCCGGCAACCGTATGGATCGAACAGGTCGTTGCCGGTGTCCAGAACGAGAACGTGACCCGCGGCGAAGAAGCCAACATCGAGAAGACGAAAACAAAATATGATCGCTCGGAGCCCCCGTTCGGCGAGACACCGCTTTTCAAAATGCCCGCGATCTGGGAGAACAAGACTTCCAACGGTATGGCTATTCTTGGCGTAGAGAACAATGAGATCCCGCTTGTTTCATTCGACATCACGATCGCAGGGGGACATGCCTATGATCCGCTGGGCAAGGCGGGGACGGCAAGCCTCATGGCACAACTGATGAACCAGGGCACGGCAAGGCGCACGCCCGCAGAATTGGAAGAGGCCATCGGATTGCTGGGCTCCTCTCTCGCCTTCCAGTGCACCGGCGAAGAGATCCGGCTGACGGGCACGTCACTGGCCAGAAACTTCGAAGCCACCATGGCGCTGGCGAGGGAGATGATCCTTGAACCACGCTGGGATGTTGCTGAATATGACCGACTCAAAAAAGCGCTCGAGACGAATCTGAAAGGTCAGGAAGCGAATGCACAGGCCATTGCACAACGCAATATCAATCGGCTGCTTTACGGAAGCAGTCACATCTTCGGGACGCCGATCGCCGGGACGTTGCAAACGACCGCCACCATTACACTCGATGATCTCAAAAAATATTACAACGACTACTTCTCTGCAGTAAATGCAACGTTACATGTGGCCGGTGCTGTCGGCAGGGACATCGTCGAAAAAACGGCAAACGACCTTTCGAAGAACTGGAACAGCAAACGGATTACTTCTGTTACGCAGGGGCCGATCAAGACTGCCGAAGCTGGCAATGTCTTCTTTGTCGACTTTCCAGGTGCAAAGCAATCGGTGATCTATGTCGGAAGGCTGGCTGTTCCCGCGACTGACCCTTACAGCACGAAGCTGGATTTTGCCAATGAGATATTGGGCGGCGGCTCGAGCGGAAAGTTGTTTCAGACATTGCGGGTCGAAAAGGGTTATACCTACGGAGCCTACTCAACTGTCGTAAAAACAAAAGAGATCGCTCCGCTGATCGTGAGCACGAGCGTGAGAAGCAATGCTACGCTCCCATCGCTCGAGATCATCCAGCAAATGCTGAAAGATTATGGTAGCAACTTCAGCGATCAGGACGTATCCATCACCAAAAACAAAATACTCAAGGGGAATACGCTGGCCTATGAAGCGCTTGGGTCAAAGCTTGCACTGTTGCGCGAGATCTCGAAGTACGGCAAATCGAAAAAATTCGTCGAGGAAGATCAGCAGCTTCTCATGTCCATGACGCTATCCGATTTCAGAAATACGATCGAACGGTTCATGAATGAGAAGGATGTATTTTACCTGGTCGTGGGCGATAAGGCAACTCAGCTTGAGGACGTAAGAAAGCTCAAGGGAAAAGTGACGGAGCTCGACATCAACGGTAATCTGGTGAGCCAGGCCTCCGATTAAACCAAATAAAAAGACCCGGTAGATTTACCGGGCCTTTTCTCACTAAACCGTTCAACAACAACAAGCACAATTAATTGGGCAGGATGCGTGATGCGTCATTGGCGTAGTACAACGCCAGCATGTTGCAGACGCCCTGGTAATCATAAGGCCGGAAGTAAATGGCCGTCGCACCCAGCTCCTTCAGTTCAATGATAAGATGTGGTTGCGGGGAGGTGGAATGAACGATCACCGGAATTTCCCTGAATAATTCCATTTGCCTGACCGCCCGGAGGAATTCCAATCCACCCATATGCGGAAGTTGCAATTCTATGAAGATGTAGCCCGGTATGACATTCTCCCTGAGCATCATGTATAGCGCATCAATGCCATCGGGAACAATAAAACAGATCGTCTCCGGAGAAACATCTTTCAGTGCACTGGCGAAAACGACCTGATGCGACGGATCGTTATCGATGAACAAACAACACTTCGATATGGCCATCAATTTCTCTTTTTATCTTCTTTGCCGTTATCGTCCTTTAGAATCAGCTCACCGGTCGCAGAAGTTTCAGCAGTTCCCGAAGGCCGCACATTGCCACCATAGATGTTCTCAAACGATGCAAGCCGGACATTCGCTTTCACGAGGGCCTTCCCGATCATGAGCTTCTCTCCCAGCAACACTTCATTTCTAAGCTTTTCGCGATCGAGCATTCGGTTGACAGTGTCGATCTTCTCGTTGATCGCATATGAGTAGATTGACAGTCCACACGCCAGAATTGTCATGAAGGGTAGCAAGATCCTATAACCACGAATCGTAACATTCATTACTACAAGTAACGACGATTGTCAGCTTCCGCCGGAAAGAATCAATTAAATGTTGATTAAATCGAAATTAAAGTACCCGAATTGACGGCGGTGGGCAGTTCAAGATGAAATGAAGTGATTCCCTGAGGTATCGATTCCACAGTGATGTTTCCCTTGTGAAGATTCACAATTTTCTTCACCAATGACAGACCGATCCCGAATCCCTTTACCTTTTTGCTGGCGTTAGCCCTGAAAAAAGGATCGAATATCTTATCAAGCATATCGGGCGGAATGCCTGGGCCACGGTTGACGAAATCAATTATTACTCTGTCATGGCGCTGGCCGCTTACCCTGATCATGACGCGCTTGTCGTCAGAATGCTTGCACCCGTTGTCCATCAGATTCATGACGGCTACTTTCAGGAGCTGCTCATCTCCGTCTATGGAAAGCAGCTCGTGATCCATATCGGCCGCAAGGTCCACTTCGATCGTATACTCCGGATGCAACTTCAATAGCTCGTCCTTGGTCTCCCACAGAATATCGTCGATGCGAATGGCGCTTACATTTCGCATCGGCTGTTCGGAGCTTGTTTGCGTGAGCACCAGGAGCTGGGTCGACAGTTTATTCAAGCCCCTGAGTCCCTGGAGTACCGAGCGCAGCACTTTAACGTAGTAATCTTTCTCCCTCTCGTGCAACAGCGTCACCTCGATCTCTCCCGACATGATGGTGATTGGAGTTTTGATCTCATGAGAAGCATTTGCGATAAATGTTTTTTGCGAAGTAAATGCGTTCTGCAGGCGTTGCAACATCCGGTTGAACGTTCTTGCAAGCTTGTCGAGCTCGTCGTTGTTCCTGCCTTCGTCGAGTCGGCGGTTCAGGTTCAATTCGGTTATTTTATCGACATCGTCCACGATCCTGGAGATCGGCGTTAATACCCTGCCGGCGAACAGCCACCCGAGCAGGGAAACGAAGATGAGGCTCAGCATGAACGTGATGAGGAGAATATTCCTGAGGTTGTGCAGTGCATCGATGCCATACACGTCCGTCGCCGATGCCACGATCGTGTAACGTTCGTATTCACTGGTGTGCATAAACCCGAGCACTTCAAAATCGTTGTAACGAAACTCGATATTTTTCTTCAGGCGAATGTTATTCAGCAACGTTGTATCGACCGGGATCCGCCGTGTATTTTCGGAGCTATAGACCACCTGGTTCTTATAGTTGTAGATGATGATATATTGATTGGGCAGGCTCGCCGGGTTATTGCGCTCCATTCGCCTGAGCAGATCGGCGTTGACCTCATCTACCTCGACCAATAGCTTGGCCGTATTGATGGCACGATTCCGAAGCCTGCGTTGGAAATCCTCTTTCCTGAACTCCGCAGAGAATACGTAGATCGAAATACAGATGGTGGTAAGCACGACAATGACGATCGAGAAAAAGATGAGCGTTAGCCGTGTCCTGATGTTCATTTAGTCTTTGCTTAGTACGTATCCGAGTCCGATCCTCGTTTGCAGCAGTTTCGGCTCAAAATCGCGATCGATCTTGTTCCTCAACATGTTGATGTAGACTTCCACAACATTTGTATTTGTTTCAAACTTAAGATTCCACACTTTTTCCGCGAGCTCCTGGCGTGAAATAACACGCCCGGGGTTCTGCATGAAATATTCAAGCAAGGCAAATTCTTTTGCTGACAATTTGATCTGCTTGTCCTGTCGGCGCGCCAGCTTTTTTTCAGTATCCAGGCGAAGATCCTCGAAGCGCAGGATACCATGGTGAGTCACTCCGGTCATAGACGGTCTGCGCGACAATGCCTTCAAACGGGCGATCAGCTCTTCAAATTCGAATGGTTTTAAAAGATAATCATCGGCTCCCGCGTCGAATCCCGACACCTTGTCGGCTGTCGTTCCCAGCGTAGTGAGCATGAGCACCGGCATGGAAGGCTTTTCCCTTTTCAGGATCCTGCAGAGATCGAGGCCGTTAATACCGGGAATGACCAGGTCTAGCAACACCACATCGTAGTCGC
>CBHTUB010000343.1:0-6819 GCA_966095595.1 uncultured Chryseosolibacter sp.
ACAATTTTTTTCGGGTCTGTGTTGGGACATGGACCGATAATAGCCGGTGTGATTTTTTTAACTATTGCGAATCATCGATGGGTTTGGCCAACGCCCAAATACCAATAAGCTAACCGTAAATCGGCGTGCTAACGTGTAAATTGCTTTGAGGCGATTGACGAATGATCAAATCAGCTCTCCATTCTCTTATGGGACGCCGCGTAGGCAGATGGCAGCATGTGGTACTCCTCCTTGAAATAACGAGCGAAATACTTGGGACTGTTGAAGCCCACCTCATAAGCGATCTCCGCAACGGTGAGCTGGCTTTTTTCCAGCAACTGCGCAGCGCGCTGCAGGCGAATGGTGCGAATGAATTCCAGCGGTGATTTTCCGGTAAGGGCCATGATCTTCTTGTAGAAGTGTGCGCGGCTGATGCCGAGCTCACGGCTGAGGTCCTCCACGGAAAAGTCTGCGTTCGAAACATTGTCTTCCACGCATTTGATTGCATTTTGGATGAGCTTCTCGTCGAGGCTGGTGATCTTGAGCTCGCTTGCCCTGACATCGAAATGTTTAGGGAATGACTTATGGAATTTCTCGCGCAGGGCGATCAGGTTATGTATCCTTGATTGGAGTATCTCGAAGTTGAACGGCTTGGTAACATATTCGTCGGCACCCGATTCATAACCCTCTAATTTCTGCTCTTCCGCCGTGCGCGCGGTAAGCAGGATAACGGGAATGTGTGAGGAGCGCGGATCGGTTTTTACTCTCTTACAAAGCTCAATACCATTCATCTGTGGCATCATCACGTCACTGATGATAAGGTCGGGGAGATGACCAAGCACCTGGTTCCAGCCTTCGGCGCCATCCCGCGCCTCGAAGATCGTATACTCCTGTTTCAGGTTGTCCTTAAGATAAAATCGAAAATCCTCGTTGTCTTCCACCAGCAATATGGAAGCACCTTTCAGGTTGCCGGTATGTTCTTCGACAGCGAACGTATTGATCTCAGGCATTATCTCTTCGGAAAGCACAACCGGCTCTGCGGATGTGGACTTTGCGATCTCGACCACTGGCAGGGTAACGATAAATGTACTTCCCTTCTCCAACTCACTTTCAACAGCGATCGTGCCCCCATGAATCCTGACAAACTCTTTTGTAATGGAAAGCCCGATGCCGCTTCCCTGGTTGACAACGCTCCTGGGCAGATCGGTCTGGAAGAACCTTTCAAATATCTTCTCTTGTTTATCCTGCGGAATGCCGATCCCCGTGTCTGCCACTTTAATGGTGATCGTTTTTTGATCGCCCTCACTCAATTCTATGGTCACCGTAACTGCACCATGTTCCGGCGTAAACTTGAACGCATTGGAAAGCAGATTGAATAATATCTTTTCAAGCTTGTCCTGGTCGAACATTGTCTCGAGCGCTTCGATATCACAACGGAACTCCAGCTTGATGTCTTTCTTCTCGGAGAGATCGGAAAAAGAAAAAACGGTGTCGCGGATGAACCGGATGATATCACCTTCGGATGGACGCAGCTTTAGCTCCTGCACTTCGAGCTTTCGGAAATCCAGCAGCTGGTTCACGAGGTTAAGCAATCGTTTTGCGTTTCGCTGAATGAGCTGGAACTGTTTCTCCTGCTCGCCGTCCGCGGGATGTCTTAATAACTTCTCCAGCGGTGTCAGGATGAGGGTAAGGGGCGTGCGGAACTCGTGGCTGACGTTTGTGAAAAACTTCAGCTTCATCATATCGAGCTCATGCAGGCGGATCGCCTCCTGTCGTTCCTGCTCGTGCTGGAATTTGATCTTCTCCCGGAACTGAACGATCTTCCTGATGAGGAACAAAGACCCGATAACCAGAAAGAAATATACAGCAAAAGCGATCTTCGACTTATAAACCGGAGGCTGGACAACGATCTTCAACGCGACACCTTCCTCATTCCAGACACCGTCGTTATTCGCGGCCTTGGCACGGAAGACATAAGTGCCGGGATCGATATTCGTCAGTGTCACCTTTCTTGAACCCGGATCGGCAGCGATCCAATCCTGATGAAAACCTTCAAGCTTATATTTATATTTATTTTTCTCCGGATGGAAATAGTTGATCGCCGAAAGCTCGATCGAGAAATCGTTTTGTTCCGCAGGGAGGACGATCTTCTTCAACTGTGTGATCGACGCCGGTAATATGTTGGTACCGTTGACGATCTCACCCGGACGAATGCTGCGGTTGAATAAGTAGAAGTCAGACAAGACGACCGGTGGAGCAACATTATTGGTGGGCAGCTGCGATGGAATAAAAATATTGAAGCCATTCGCGCCGCCGAAGATCAACTCACCCCGGCTCGTGCGCAGCGCCGCGTTCTCGTTGAACTGCTTGCCCTGAAGCCCATCATCGTCATCGTAATTCTTGAAAGCGAGCTGCAGCTGGTCCTCAACCTCAGTCACGATCACCTGCGACAAACCATTGGGTGTTCCCAGCCAAAGGTTACCAAGTGCATCATCGAGGATGGTTAGAATGGTGTTATGCGGAAGGCCGTCACTTTCAGTGAAGATCCTGAATGTCCTGGTTTTCGGTTCGAAGAGGTTCAATCCTGCCTGAGTGCCGATCCATACCCGTCCGGCTTTATCCTGGCGTATATCGAGAACACTATTATTACTGAGAGAGCCCTCGACCCCTTTTTCACTTTCATAATGTACAAATCTGCCCCGCTCCCTGCTGAGCACATCGACACCCCTGTCCGTTCCGATCCAGATGTTACCCTCGTTGTCTTCATGAATGGCGGCGATGTAGTCCGTTCGAACGGAATTGATATCCTCTTTTTTGTAGTGAAGAAATTGTCCGGTTCTCCTGTCAAGCAAATCCAGGCCACCCTCCAGGGTTCCGATCCACAAACGCTTTCCCGAATCTTCGAATATTTCCCAGATGTTTTGTGCTGCAACCGTAGTGGGATCCTTCGGATCGTGGTTATACCGCACGAACTTCTTTCCATCGAACACATTCAGGCCTCCATAATATGTACCGATCCACAATTTCTTTTCATGGTCGATGCAAAGACTGACGATGACGTCACTGCTGAGACTATTCGGGTCGGACGGATTGTGGCGGTACTGCCTGAAAGTATTGTCTCTTCTGTTGAAATAGATGAGACCACCGCCATTGGTACCGATCCATAGATTACCGAGATCATCTTCGACGAATCGGTTCACATCGGCGTAGGGAAGCCCATTTGTGCTCAGCGGATAATGGGTATAGAGCGGGAACCGGATGATGCTTTCGTGATAGTAACTGACACCTTTCTTAAAGGTCCCAAGCCAAATGATGCCATCGGAATCCTTATACATTTCGATGATGCTGTTTTGGCTGAGGCTCTTTTCATCCTCTTCCCTGTTTACCACATAGCTTACGGTGAAGTCGTGCGGGTCGATGACGTTAACGCCGCCGTGGTCCGTGCTCACCCATACCATTCCCTTACTATCTTCAACGATGTGAGAGACAATGTCTGTGTTGAGCTTTTTGTCTCTTGCATCTTTGTGCAGATGTACAACCTCCCTGGTCAGGGGATCGAAACAATACACACCACGACCGGCCATCAGTACCCATATTCTTCCATCGCTGGCAGCCATGATCTTGCTTCTTAATCCTTCCCTGCGGAATTTCTCTTCCCAGGTCGTGATGCGCTCGATCACTTCGATGCGGCTCTTGTTGCGCGAGAGATGATCGACTACCCCGTTGGCGTGTATCAGCCAATAATCACCGGAAGGATCTTGCGTCACCGAAACGACAGAGTCCGAGGATATTCTGAGTGTACCCGGTGCGTTGCGGTTGTAATGTATGATCTGGGATGTGTTGGTGCAAAGAATGAGGCCGGCTGTACTGTGGACGATCCAGTAATTGTTATTGCGGTCTCTCAATATGTCGTTGATGGTGCCCTCGGGGATCTCGTACCGGCGGTAAAATTTATCCAGCTGATTATCGAAACGTTCCAGCGTCGGATCGTAGATCGACAGACCCGCATAGGTAAGAACGCCCATGCGTCCATCGGGTATCTCGTAGAGCTTGATGATATTGTCGTCGGGAAGCGACGACGAGTCACGCGGATCGTTTCGGAACACTCGAATGGTATAACCATCGAAACGGTTCAGGCCGGAATAGGTTCCGATCCATAAAAAACCACTTTTATCTTTAAAGAATGTCTGGATCCTGTTATGTGAAAGCCCACGATCCACATCGATGCGGCGGAACTTGTATTGATCGGTCTGCGCAAATACAATGGCAGCATTACAGGACAAAAGCAATAACAATACAATTGCTTGAAAAATTTGTACGGCCGCTGCTATCATAGGTCTGGGTCTAGAAAGTTAACAACTTTCGAACGAAGCGGAAAATAAATTCACGATCATTACCAACAAGAAACTATTTGCGCAACGGCGTTGAATGAACATACTCCACCGCACCCGAAAGGTAAACCAGCGGAGCATTCCAGTTGATCGCAACTTCATTCGAAGCGTATGAGCAAACATCATCTATATAAGATCTGGCAGCATCCGTACGGGGATAACCGCAATTATCCTGACGTCCGGCATTCGGCCCTCCAACCAAAAAACCGGGAATAGGTTCTGGTATTCCGTCTGCCTGGGAAGGCCGGTGGTGCGGATGCATGGGAGTCCTATCTCCGTGGCCCGTGACAAAAGAGTAACCGGTCGCGTTTCTGCCGAGGAGGTAGTCCAGGTTGTCATGAGCATAACGCAGATACTTTTCGTCACCGGAAATACGCCAGGCGGCGATAAGCAAGATTCCCTGGTTTGCGGCCACAGCGTTGCTGCCCCAGATAAAATCATTTTCAGTACTGCCCATTACAGTGTTGAATGGATGATCATCAACGTCCGCGATCAGATCATCTGCCATCGACACCACTTGCTGTTTCAACCCGCTGATCGTATCCGCAGTAAATAATTTTTCCGGACGTTCCCTCAATAATGAATATGTTCCTAACAAAAATACCTGTCCCCATGAAGGGATTTCCAGCTGCCGAGGCGAAAATGAGATATGTCTTTTGAACTTCGGATCACGTGTCGTCACGAGCAGCTCGCAAGCAGCCCACGATAACTCATCCCAAAATTCTCTATCTCCGTAGCCTCCCGTGGAAATATCAGGGTCGAACGCTTTGTTCATTTTGTCCTGATCATATCCGACCTGCGGGTTTACCGACGCCCATTCCCAGGCCAGTAACGATGCATCAAGGCAACTGTCTGCCAGGCCTGGAAAATCCTGTTCGAACCTTCGAAACACGCGCGATGCCTGAGCGGTGACGGCGGCGAAGTCAAGCGTGGCTGCCGTCCCTTTCTGAACGACGTAACGTGGCGTGGTTGCCTTGTCGGGCATGATAAACGGGTCGAACTTTGCATTCGTACACTTGTGATAAATACCGCCATCATCGGGATCCTGCATCGTCAGCATCCACCGGAGATTCCAGACAATTTCATCGAGAATATCGGGCACATGGTTTCCACTCTCCGGAATATTGAGATCGAGGGTATCGTAAAATGACGGGAAATCTTCGTACGCAGACAGCAATGTTCCCATGGTGATACCGCTGTTCACCATGTATTTGTTATAGTCACCCGCATCCATCCATCCCCGGGGTGATGAAATGAGAACACCCGCCTTTCTTTTCCTGTTTGCGGCCGAAGCATGAACGATTACCTGCGTGTCGGGATGGCTGGAACTCCTCGCCCATTTCCCCGCGTATGTCTGCGGCAATGAGGTCGAGAAGCGCTGGAAATAAAAAGCCTTGAGAGATGCCTTTGCAAGATCATGGCAGACATGCGGTTTGATCTCAAATGGAAACGAGTACCCTATGCCTTTCACCAAAAGGCAGTAGGTGCCCGGCTCCTGTACGGAAGTGAATACCGCAACCCTCGTTGAATCCATAAACGCAGATACCCTGACACGAGAGAGCGCTCCTTCAAACACAACTGCACTGTCTTCAATGTTGACGACGGCAAATTCATTGGCATACCCGACATTCAATACGACCGCTATTTTCTCCTGGTCAGGATAATACCCGATCTGATTGAGATGAATGACTTCCGTAGCAGGTCCTGGAGACTTGTCCTTACATGAAACCAAAATTGCCAACAGAAGAACGATTCGTTTTCCGATGATCTTCATGGTCATTTTGATTTGATTATTTGCACGACTGTCATTGCCGACGCCAGACCTGGCGATGAGGCAACGATCTGCACCTTTCCGTTTTTCGTTCCAGCCTTGACAACGGCAAGCGCAAGCCCATGAAACGCCTTAACGGATTTTGACTGGAATGACGCATGACTGACAGGATCACCGTTGTCCGTCGCGATGATCTCCCCGGGACCTGTCGAAGAAAGTGTGACAAGATTATCCGAGTCCGGCACTGGCTGGCCGTTCTCGTCGACCACCTGGATAGTGATATAGGAGAGATCTTTTCCATCGGAAGCTATCGCGGACCGGTCTGCGCTCAAGAGGATCCTCGCCGGCCTGCCTGCCGTACGGATTTCGCGGGTGAGCACCGTCTTTCCATCTTTGCGCGACACGGCCTTCAGGGTACCGGGAGTAAATTTCAGTCTCCACATCACGTGAAGGCTATCCGCAGATTTTCTCTTCACACCGAGCGACCTTCCGTTCAGGAATAACTCTACCTCATCGGCCTGGTTATAATATGCCCATGCGTCAACGGTCTGACCTTCCTTCCAATTCCAGTGAGGGAACAGGTGAAGCATGGGTGTACTGGTCCACTCGCTTTGATACAAGTAGTAGGTGTCCTTGGGGAAACCGGCAAGATCCAATATACCGAAATACGAGCTGCGC
>CBHTUB010000344.1:0-6791 GCA_966095595.1 uncultured Chryseosolibacter sp.
ATCTCAACAATGTCGCACGTTACCCCGGAGGAAATTCACTCCGGAGTGCACTTCAAGAAAAAATATGCTTCGGAAATGCATGAAAAACTGCTGAGAGAAACGAAAGAGGTCAGAAACAGCGGTACGAAAATGACTGTAAATGACGGACAGCTCGTGGATTATCTCAAGCTGCAGGAAACTTTGATCAAAGCTGAGGAAGAGAGAAAAGCCATCGCGCCCGCAAATAGCAATACCAACATACCTTCATCCCATGACGCCCCGGTATACGGCAACAAAAAGCTGACCGTTAAGGAAAAACAAAAACTCATTATCGACACCTTCGCCCATCAATGTCCGGACTGCCAGGTGAAAATTGAGGATGCTGAACGGATACGTCTGCCCGGCAAAGGCGTCGTCGTGTTTACCAACAAGGAAAAGATTGAAGTCATTTTTGTCCGATACGATGCCTTTAATGCGAAGAAGGAAGAGTTGAAAGAACATATTCTCCGTGTGCATCCGGGCTTGCCGATCTGGTGCACATATAACAGGATCACACTTCACGCCGACAAAGCCGATGAGATCGTGAGCTTGTTCATGACATTGAAAGACACCCTCACACTTTTCGGATTGGTGTGAATAAACGCTGCTAGAGAATTATCCGGAAGATCGCTCCTGCAGCAGCATTCATTGCCGTAAGCTCTCCTTTATGTAGCAGCACAATATGCCTGGCCAGCGCGAGCCCGACGCCTGAACCCGAAGGTTTCGTTGTGTAAAACGGAACAAAGATCTTGTCAAGTATCTCCGGATCGATACCCGGTCCGTTGTCTTCAATTTCTATCGCCACACGACTGCCCATCAAACGCGTTCGTAAAACGATCGAACTTTGTGGAATATTCCTGACTGCATCAATCGCGTTCTGTATCAAATTCACAAGCACTTGTTGCAGCAGCTCTTTGTCAGCAAGTACAAGCTGACCGGTCTGGTGTTCCGTTTCCACACGAATCATCTGCTTGTCGAATTCAGCTTTAAAAAGCAGGGCGATCTCATCAACAAGCGCAGATGCTTTCACCGGCGCGAACTGTGGTTCCTTTATTTGTGTCAGTTGACGATATCTCGTTGTAAACGCGCGCAGACCATCACCACGGCTTTTGATCGCATCGATCGCGCTCCCGAGCAGCTTCATCTCTATCGCGTCGCCCGATCGCGTTGCCGCCGTGATCATCATCGAAAGTGACTCGCTAAGCGAAACGATTGGAGTAATGGAGTTCATGATCTCATGGGTCAGAACCCGGATCAGCTTGTGCCACGCATCTATCTCCCCTGCGGCAAGCTCATTTGAAATATCCTGAACCGATACAAGCCTGAATGTCTGCTGATCAAGCTTGAATTCTGTCAGATGCAGGGACAGGTTCAACAACTTTTCGCCATTCTGGAATTTAACTACCGTTGTCTCATTGGCACCGAGTTGCCGGATAACGGATTGAAGGCGACCGTCAACTTCTTCCATCGAGTGGATACGACTTTTACGATTCAGCTGCCGGAATGCTGCGTTGCAGAGATGAACTTTATCCATCCCGTCGAAACTAACGACGGCGATCCGGAGATGGCCCACGAGGTTTTCAAGATGGCGGTGCTTGATCTCCTTCTCGACACTGATCTTTTGAAATTGCGCGCCGATGTTATTCAGCGTCTTATACAGGCCGTTCAGATCGCCATGACCTTCTTCCTCCCTGAAATGCATGGTAAAGTCGCGTTGCTGTATTGCTGTCAGCATCTCATTCGCCCGGCGTGTGAATTTCGTGATGTACGAGATCAGCTCGGCCGATAATACTACGACGGCCAGCGCAGCGTAAGCGGACCGCAAATACCATCCTTCAACGACGCAATAACTGAAAAGAAGCAATCCGCCCGTGAGCATGATCACCCGGAAAAGTATCTTGTAGTAAAATTTAGTGAAGATCATATTTTTCCATTCTGCGATACATCGCGCCGCGTGAAAGCCCTAACTCTGCGGCTGCATGACTGATGTTGCCCTTGTGCTTTTCTATTGCGCGTTGGATCGCCCAGCCTTCCAGTCGTTCCAGATTGAGATCGGACACAAGGTTGTTCAACCCGTTCGAGCCTTTTCCGATGCCGAAATCTTCAAACACAACCTCTTTGGAATCACTGAGTATCATGGCACGTTCAACGGCATGTTGCAGCTCCCTCACGTTGCCCGGCCAATCATAGGCTACCAGCTTATCCATAATATCAGGTGTAATTGTTCTGTCTTCTTTGTGATACTTCGAAGCGAATCTGCTCATGAAACTCGCTGCGAGTAATGGAATATCCTCACTATGATCGGCAAGTCGGGGGAGATGCAACTCAACGGTATTCAACCTGTAATACAGATCCTCCCTGAACTTACCTTCCGCCACAAGTTTCCGGAGATCGGCATTTGTGGCAGCAATGACCCGGATATCAACCGGAATGGGATGATTTGTTCCGAGGCGCGTGATCGTTTTGTTTTGCAGAACCTGCAGCAACTTTGCCTGTAGCGACATGGGAATATTGCCGATCTCGTCAAGAAATAAGGTACCCCCCGACCCAGCCTCGATCCTCCCTATGCGGTCCTCCTTCGCGTCCGTAAATGCTCCTTTCTTATGACCGAACAATTCGCTTTCAAATATGTTCTCACTCAAAGATCCGACGTCAACGCTGACGAAGACGTTATTGCATCGATTCGATTGCCGGTGGATCGAACGCGCAACCACTTCTTTACCTGTGCCGTTCTGCCCGAGGATAAGCACGGCTGCATCCGTGGGTGCGATCTTTCCAATTGTTTTTTTGATGGATACGATCTTTTCTGACGAACCGATAAGCTCACCATATTGCCTATCGATCATGGCGTTAACAACTTTCTGCTGTTGCGAAAGGTGCTGAACTTTTTTTCGCTCCCTGAACAACGTGGTAGCCGCGCCTACGGTGGCCACAAGTTTCTCGTTCTCCCATGGCTTCGTAATGAAATCATGCGCTCCGATCTTCATCGCCTCAACGGCCAGCGATATTTCTCCATAGGCAGTGATCAGCAGAACCGGAACGTCAGGCCTGAGCTCATTGATCTTGCGCAGCCAGAACAAACCTTGACGGCTTGTTGTATCACCCTGCCGGAAATTCATGTCCAGGATCGCCGTGTGAATGTCATGCTGCTCAAGCAAAGCCGGGACACGCTCGGGCGTGCTCGACGCAATAACCTGATATCTGTGCTGTTCAAGCAGAATTCTTAATGACAGAAGTACGTATTCATCGTCGTCGACCACCAGAATTTTTGCAGCGCTTTGCTCCATAGATTCAAGCTAGAAAACGCCGGAGAATTGCCGAAATTAAGTGCCCATAAATGGACAGTGAATTTTCTATCCATGGGCAGTCTCCTGATATTCGATAGGTAAAGTGGCCAATTTGAGATCGTACGCCATGTTTTGATTGTGGCATGACCTTGCCATCAGCATTCGGAAAACCGATAGACTATGCTTCGAAATTATTTTATCATCGCTGTCAGAAACCTGAAGATGAACCTGGTCTTTTCAGGACTCAACATTGTTGGCCTGTCAATCGGCATTGCTTCCTGCCTCGTGGTCGGCTTGTTTGCCGTAGACCAGTACAGCTACGATTCGCACCATGCGCATGCCAAAAATATCTACCGCGTCGTCCACAAGCAGCCTGGCGAAAGGGGAGATACCTACGTCGCAGTAACACAAGGCGTGCTGGGAACGGAATTGCCGAAAGTTTTCCCCGAGGTCAGAAAATCGACAAGGGTTGGCTTCACCAACGCCGATGTTCAGGTAAAAGATGCCGCGCCCATACGCGAAAGGCTGATGGCCGTGGACAAGGACTTCTTTTCCATATTTACGATCCCGTTTGCCATTCCTCCTTCAGGTGATACCGTCACCGAAGACGGGATCCTGATCAGTGAAACAACATCCAAAACTTACTTTGCCAACGACAACCCGATCGGTCAGGTGATGAGTATTCCGGGGTTCGTCGATCTTAAGGTTCGTGGAGTATTCAAAGACTTTCCGTACCAGACACATTTACATGCCGATCTCATCATCTCGTTTGTCTGGATCGAAAAGACCGAAGCCGCCGCTGCCTCCTGGAATATGAATTCATATTTCAATTATCTGCTGATGCCGGACGATCTCGACGTCGAGTCGTTCAACAGGAAAATGAATGCCTTCATCGCGCAGCACACACCCGCAGGTTGGAAGAATTTCACCTATTTTCTTCAACCGCTCACATCGATCAACCTTCAACCCGGTTACGCCGCCAATCCCAAAGGGTCAATCGGGAGGATCATTGTCATCGGCTTCACGCTCGTCGGTGGCATCATACTATTGCTGGCATGTCTCAATTATATGAACCTGTCGACGGCCCGCTCCGCCCGACGTTCCCTGGAAGTCGGAGTAAGAAAAGTGATGGGAGCGCACCGCGCACAGATCGCCTGGCAGTTTCTGCTGGAATCCATCATCCTTTGCGTGTTGAGTTTGCTGCTGGCCCTGCTTTGGGCCGACATCGCCTTGTCGGGCTTCAATGCATTTACAGGTTCACATCTGTCCCTTGTCACTTTAATTTCCTTCAAATACATTTCGATACTTGTTTGCGCAGTTCTTTGCCTGGGATTGCTGGCCGGTGCCTATCCGGCATTTTTTCTTTCACGCTTCGTGCCCGTCGCGGTTCTGAAAGGACAGAAAAGCGCAGACGCCAGCAGAAGAATCCGAAAAGGTCTCGTCGTACTCCAGTTCACGATCACCACGACGCTCATCATTCTGGTTGTCCTGGTCTGGAAACAGACCAATTATATGCGAACGAAGGACCTTGGTTTCAACAAGGAAGCACTGCTGGTATTCCCTGCAGAGCTTAATAAGGGTGTCAGCAGTGAATCCTTCAAGCACGAATTGCAAAAGATCGCCGGTGTGAAATCCATCACCGCGGCAACCGATATACCAGGCTCACGAATGAACTCGACCGATCTTTATCCGGTAAACGGATCAGAGGAGGAAAGCGTAAAACTCCTCTGGGCATTCGTCGACTACGACTACATTCAAACCCTTGGGCTACAATTGCTCGCGGGTGAGAATTTCAAAAACCATAGTTTGTCCGCCGGGCATGTGATCATCAACGAGAACGCTGCCAGAGCCCTCGGCTGGACGGCAGAGCAGGCCATCGGCAAACTGGTGGTAGGTTTTAAATTCAACAAATCCTCTCCAGGAAAAGTGATCGGCGTCATCAGGGATTTTCATATATCACCACTGCGAAAAGAGATCATGCCTCTTGTGCTCGGGTACGACACCAGCAATCCCATATACATGGTCAGGCTTGAGGGGACAAATCTCTTCCACACAAAAGACCTGATCGAAAAGCAGGGCGCACGCCTTGTCCATGAGAACAAGATCGAAAGTACATTTCTCGAAGAAGCACTGGAGCAGGCATACGCAGCTGAAACAAAAACGGGTCAAATGCTGACTCTCTTCACGGTAATGGCGATCGTGCTCGGCTGTTCAGGGCTGTATGCGCTCAGTACATACGAAGGTGAGCAAAGAATCAAGGAGTTGGGAATAAGGAAAATCATGGGCGCCTCGTCGCGGCAAATGCTATTCTTCCTGTCGCGGAATTTTCTGAAACCTATTGTTTTGTCCATATTCATCGGAATGCCGCTCGCGTATTACCTCGGAAACATCTGGCTGAGGGTCTACCCCTATCGCATCAACTGGACAGTGGATATTTTTATCGTCTCATCAGCGGCCATACTTTTTCTGGGGTGGATCACGGTATTATCGCAGGCGATAAAAGCTATACGCATGAATCCGGTAGATGCACTGAGATATGAGTAGATGTTTTTTCGCGATGATTTTGTATCCCGGGGACCCCGGAGTTGTAATGACTCCGGGGTAGTGAGATCGTGTTCTATAATTTGGCGATGGATTATTTCAACCACCCTTCCACTTCTTCAAGGGTAGGGTTCGGAACTTCCAGCTTCATTTTCTTTCGCATTCCGCAAACATCGTTGAAAAGCTTGGAAGGCTTGAGCTCTTTCATTTGAGCTTTATTGGTAATGCCCAGCTTTTGGAGCACGGGAATGAGCTCTTCGCGGACACCTTCCAGGTGATTGGTCGACACGCCGGAAGCACCAAGGTCTTCACGTGTTTCCGGTTTCATTTGAGGGAAGAACAACACATCCTGTATCGACGGCGAATTGGTCATGATCATCGACAGACGGTCGATACCGATACCGAGTCCGGCGGTTGGTGGCATGCCATATTCGAGCGCCCGCAGAAAATCCTCATCGAGCGTCATCGCCTCTTCGTCACCGCGTTTTCCGAGTTCGAGCTGTTCTTCGAATCTCGCGCGTTGATCGATCGGGTCGTTCAGTTCGGAGAAGCTGTTCGCAATTTCTTTTCTGTTGCAGATGGCCTCGAACCGTTCAACCAATCCTGCCTTGCTCCGGTGCTTCTTCGCCAATGGCGACATTTCGATCGGGTAATCCGTGATGAAGGTTGGCTGAATGAGATTGGGCTCGCACTTTTCTCCAAAGATCTGGTCGATCAGCTTACCTTTAGCCATTGTATCGTCCATCGGCACGTGCAACTTCCGGCACGTATCACGAAGGGCAGCTTCATCCATTTCCGAGATATCGATGCCGGTAAAATGTTTGATCGCCTCGAACATCGTAAACCGCGTCCATGGTCTCTTGAAGTCGATGATGTTCTCACCTACCTGAACTTTGGTCGTTCCATGCAGATCCAGCGCTACCTTCTCGATCATCTCCTCCACCA
>CBHTUB010000345.1:0-6776 GCA_966095595.1 uncultured Chryseosolibacter sp.
GAAACAGTAATTACAATGCGAGTTCATCTACCCAGGAGCTGCGGATTAACGTTGTTACAGGCGTTGCCGAGCCTGCTGGCAAGTTGAGAGTTGCTCCCAATCCCGTGAGCGACTTTTTAAAGATCGATACACCATCGGGCGATATAACGTTTCAGCTTGTCGATGCTATGGGTAAGCCCGTTGCTGTTCCCTTTAAAGGCAGCATAGCGGACCTTCGCGGGGTAGCTTCTGGTATTTACCTTGTAAAAGTTATTATCGCCGGACGTCAATCGGTAGAAAGAATAGTAAAGTATTAGTAAAGAAGGGAGGCTGTTCCAATTTATCTCTGCGGTTTCCTTAGACTTTACCCGAGAGACGTATCGGAAGCAGCCCCTTCATTTCCAGTCAAACGCTTTAATTGTTCGGCCGAACATCTTCCGTCCTATACCACCGTATCTTCCTCGAGAAGTACATCAACACGGCAATAATGAAGAACAAGCCGATGCTTCCGATCAATAAGGCGTAATCCTGCTCCTGGATGATGACAAAAATGAACGCGTAAAAGATGACCAGCAGGATAGAAAAGATCACGATCAGTTTTGACGAGTTGAGGAAAGTTGACGAATACAGCGCCACCAATATCACTGTTGCTCCGGAAGCGATGAGGTAGGCATTGTTGTAGCCTAGATGCTCCGAAATACTCAACAATAACGTGTAATAGATGGTAAGCGCAGCGCCGATGAGGATGTACTGGAAAGGATGGATCCTGATCTTTTGCGTGATCTCGACGAGGAACAACGCAATGAACGTCAACAGTATGATCAATGCGCTGTATTTCGCCGTGCGAATGCTCTTTTGGTATTGATCCACCGGAACGAGCAACCGAACGCCAAACTCGGATCCGCTTAAGTGTTGACCACTCTCGACCCATTGCTGGGCAAATGGTCTGTTGAAGTGCAGGATGTTCCAGTTCGCAGTAAACCCCTTGTCCGTGATGGTGTGTGATTCGGGAATGAAATTGCCATCGAAGCTGGGATCTTTCCAGCTACCGGATAATTCTACTTTTGTCGTTTTACCGGCAGGTACAAAGCTCAGGCTTTTACTTCCCTTCAATGAAAGGTTTGTGGCGATGTTCTTGCGAAAGTCCTCCTGCGTCTTCCAGCCCAGCCTTGCCACGATGCCGCTATTGGTAAAATTCGAATAACCGGAGGAAGTGTAATTCGTGTAATCGGCATCAGTGGTAGATTTCGCGCTGGAGATGCCGAGGTTACTTGACGGTTCGGCAACGAGCGAGGAGTCCCCCGCTTTGAATGTCGGGTTTTCGCTGATGCCACGGACATCGCTGATGCCGAACGCCAGGTATGCATCCTGCCAGAGGACATCCTTTTCAATAATGTTCAACGATTTGAAATCGGGATATCTGAACTCCGACTTCAAGGCGAGGTCCGTTGTGTAGACCACTACATCAAATATTCCGCGGTGTCGGGTTTCCGGCGCTACGGTTCCATTGATGTTCAGCAACTCAGGAAGGAAGAATGCCTTCTCCGTGTGTTCGATGATCTCGACGCCGTCTTTTCCCTTGTCGATGACGTCGCGTTTAACAAAGGGTATGACAAGCACCGGTCCTGAGATCGTTTGGCTCGCCGACCACTTGGAAGAAACTTCATTGATCGCTTCATCTGCGCGTTGCTGTCTTTCGAAGATAAGGCTTTCGATCCATGCGCCGGGAATGAGAAGGATGAGCACGAGAAATCCGATCGAGATCAGCTTGATCATAATGGATTCCTGTAGCCAGGCATTGAACCTGTCGATAAGACTCAAAGGTGTAGGTGTTGTGTTGTTATTCGATTCCATGTTGATAGTTGTGTTTGCGGTTGAAGTTGTATGGCGCCCTGAGGAACTGCGGCTTTACGCGGCGGATTGACTTTCGACAACAGGCTTTCAAGCAGGGGCAGCATTCTGTTGAGGCCTTCCGTCTTGATCACGAAATTCCAGAGCGGTTCGAATTTTTTCCATCCCGATGTATAGAAAAAATGTTTCAGCTGATGCTTCACGCTTTCGTGTCTTATACTGGCGTTGAAGATGTTACTCCACGAGTAAAACTCCCTATAAGCCCAGTGGTATCCTTCTTCGAGCGCGTGAGGCGAAATGTTTTTTGTTCTGTACACGACGTGCCGCGTGTCATAAAGGTCCCAGTTGCAGGTTGTCAGCCGCCCGGCTCTTTCCATTTGCTGATACAATTCGGTTCCCGGATAAGGTGTGAGAATGTGATAGGTCGACGTGGTCAGGGCGTTTTCGACACCCCAATCTACTGTTCGTTTGAAGACATCCTCATCGTCTTCGTCGAGGCCAAAGACAAAGCTTCCGTTGATCATGATGCCGAGGCTGTGTAGCCGTTTGGTCGCATTCACGTAATCGCGTTGGAGATTTTGCTTTTTGTTGCTTTGCCGCAGATTGGCCGGGGAGAATGTTTCAAATCCTACGAACAAACTTCGGAGGCCGGCATCTGCTGCTTTCTCGATGAGATTGCCACGGAGCACGGCGTCGACGGTAGAGGCGGATTGAAAGACGCGATTCATACCCTTCATGCCTTCGAACAGTGCCGATGCAAATTTTTCATTGCCGAGAAGGTGATCGTCGAGGAAGTAGAGATGCCTTCCTGGCAGGCGATCAATTTCTTTCAATGCCTGGTCTACTGCCTGCGTATAAAATGATTTCCCGCCTTTGAAGAATGCGTCCTTGTAGCAAAAAGTACAATGATGCGGACAACCTCTCGTAACAACGATCGAGTTTGGCACGAGATACAAATGTCGTTTGATAAGATCCCGACGGATCGGAGGGATGTCGGTAATGGATCGGGACGTAGAGACATAACGTTTTTTCGGAGATCTGTTCCTGAGATCTTTCAGGAAGTCCGGGAATGTTTCGTCGCCGGGGCCGATGAAGATCGTGTCGGCATGAGACTCTGCTTCTTCCGGCAGGGAAGTTACGTGCAGCCCGCCAAGGACGACATAACATCCTTTTTTTCTGTAGTGGTCCGCAAATGAATACGCACGGTAGGCATTCGTGATGTAAACCTGGATTACCACGAGATCGGGCTCATCATTCAGATCGACTTTTTCAACATGTTGATCCTGGAGGACAACTTCATCGTTATCGTCGAGGTATGCCGCGAGGGTTGCAAGTCCGAGAGGAGGAAACAGGGAATATTTGATCGGCCTCCAGTACGGGCTTTCCGCTTCGGTGAGCGCGGGAAGTATCATTTTTACCTTCATAGGTCAATCGTTTCTGATTCGAGATGTTCGCTTTCTCCGTTGCTGAAGATCGCCTTCCGGGCGACGAGGAAGAAGCTTACTTCAGCCATGACCGCGTAGGGCGCCAGGAACAGCACGAGATGTGGTTGTTCTCTTCTCGGATCGAAGAACGCAACGAAGGAGACGATCACGATCGCCGAGAGGATGAGGATGACCATGAATCCGAAGATCATGCGCATCCTTATTAACTGAAGATTGTCGACCAAATACAGGGCTGGCATCAGTAGGATGATCACAGGCGACGACAGCACCATGCCGATGAGCACTGCATACAGGAGCGTGGTGCCGCACTGATCGCATAGTACGGGCTCGAAGTATATTCCGGCTCTGGTGGCCAGGATAAAAACGACAAAGGTCAGGATGTGCGTGCTAAGCCAGATGGCAAATGATTGAACGGTCTTTAAAAACATGTTTCGCATAATTGAAAGTACTTTTAATTTCAAAGTATTATGGTAAAAAAAATTATTTTTGACTTTTCACGACAGCCTCGAGGGCGTCGATGTGTTTTCTGAACGCCGTTCGTCCCTTTTCCGAAGCCTTGTATCGTGTATTGGGTTTCCGGTCGACGAACGTTTTGTGTATGAGAATGTATTTTTCCTTCTCAAGGGCCTTGATGTTCGAGGCGAGGTTTCCATCGGTCACATTCAGCAACTCCTTCAATGAATTAAAGTCGTACGAATCATTGGCGATCAGGACAGACATGATCTGTAGCCGCAGCTTGTGTTCGAGGACTTTGTCGAGGTTGTCGAAGGGGTTTTTCACTTCTCGTATTTGAAATACATGATAGATCCGTAAATGATATGGAGCACGCCGAATCCGAGGAACCAGAATTGCAACCCGAACCCCGGATATAAGGCAGCGATCAGGCCTATCGCGATCTCGCTAAAGCCAAGGTATCTTACTTCGTCGTAGGTTTGGTGGCTGACTTGTATCAAAGCTAGTCCGTAAAAAATAAGTGAGGCCGGCGCGGCGATCCCGTAATGTCCATGATAAAGTACAATAATAATAAAAATTCCTCCTGTGATCAGGGGTACGAGAAGGTTGATCAGCAATCTTTTGCTTGTCGTGTTCCAGAGTGAGGCATTGTATCGCTGGGCTTTTTTCAGGCTGAAGAGTACGCCGGTTATGAGGGATGCAATGAGCACGAGCGCCGCGATGCCTATAAGTTTCAACAGTACTGTCTCATCGTTGACGGAATAAATGCGGTAACGGAAAGGTGATATCGGATAGTGGATCAGATAATACGCTGCGGTGGCACCGAGACAGGCATAGATGCCGGCAAGCACGCCGGACAGGCCACTGAGCGAAATAAATTTCACTGACTTTTCCATCAGGTTTCTTATGGAGGAGAGATCTTTTTCATACTCCGAAACTTCCTTCATAGCAAAGTACTTTGTAGTTCAAAGTTAATGAACGGAAATTAATAATCAAGGTTTTGGAAAGTTTTTCGGGCTGGAAAAAAATCACTCGAACTGCTCGGAAATCAGTTACTAAAGACTTGGGTATATCCGCTGAGCGACAGGAACTTCTCAAAATCGTTTATTTCGAGGATGTCGTCAATAGCCTTTTGTTTGTCGGTCGCGGTGAGGTAATAGGATTCGGTTATCTTGTATCCGATCCAGGCGCCTAAACCGGTCGGTCGGTCCGTGCCGTCGGACCAATAGGACCATCCCGTAAAGTCCGAATCATATTTACGCCTCAGGAACTCCTTCACGAGCATCTCTTCATGAGTTTCGCCATATTTGAACATCCTGGTCGACGTGAATCTGTTCCTGAACTCGTCTGATACCATTCCCGTGATAAAGGCTGCGCTGCCCTCGACAATAGCCTCCCGCAGCAGATAATAACCGATGTGTGCTGTCCGGCTGTTGTAGCTGATCATACATTGTAACGTCCGGATGGGGACCTGATCATAATTCAGTGCCCTGAAGTCGCCGGCGACCTGAAAAGCGCTGTCCGCAAAAACATCGGCACCGATAATCACGCCTTCTTTACTTGTGTGACAGAGTGTGGTGAGCGCGCTGCCTATAAAGTAAACACGCGGCGCGATGGCTTCCGGGTAAAGTGCCCTGAACTTCAGGAAGTATTCGTGGATCTTGCTTCTATCATCCTGAAAGTTGTGCATCGAATGCCTCCGTTTTTCGAAGTACTGATAATGATGCCTCACATTGCGTTTGAAATACTGCGCCGCCTTATCCCAATGGGAAGTGTAGGCAACCAGGCCCGGCGAGCCGTTCGAGATATATGCTTCGAATGGATTCTGTGTCGTGTCTTTCGTAAACTGATCGTAATGATCCCAGAATGCCCGAAGATCAGTATCCACCAGACGGATCAGGGAATCCTGCTGCGCCCGGGCGTTCCAGGCGTTGATCAGGAGCAATATCATCAGAAGAGATCTGCCCATCAGAGATGCTGAATGAGTTCGTCGATCGAAGACAACTGGCGGAAGTTCCGGTGCGTGATGTTCACTTCTATTTTTTCATGTTCCCAGGTGGTGTGATAGGGGATATGAAAGGCATGACCGCCGATGTCCAGCACGGGCAATATATCCGACTTCAATGAATTGCCAACCATCACGAACTGATCCGGCGAGATGTCAAGACGTTTGATGAGCTTGTGGTAGTCCGCTTCTTTCTTTTCCGTCATGATCTCGATGTGGTGGAAGTAGTGGCCAAGTCCGGATTTATGAAGTTTTCTGTGCTGGTCGAGCAGGTCGCCTTTTGTGGCCATCACGAGACGATACTTTGGTTTCAAAGCTTGCAGAACGGTCTCGACTTCTGGGAGAAGGACAACTGGTTTTTCGAGGAGCTCTTTTCCATATTGTATGATCTTCTCTACGGCCGCTATGGGCAATGTGTTATCCGAGATCCGTATCGCAGTCTCGATCATGGAAAGCACGAAGCCCTTTATCCCATAGCCATACAGTGGCAAGTTGGCGACCTCTGTCTGCAAAACTTCACGCGACAGCGAGTGGTGCGGCATGTAGTCGGCGAGCAGCTCGCAGATCTTATTTTCAGTTTCTTCGAAATAACCTTCGTTATCCCAAAGTGTATCGTCGGCGTCGAATGCGATGATCCTGATCATTTCAGTGTTGTCTGGTGCAGGGAGTGTGCGGTACTTTGACTATCTTTAAGATGCTCCAGGAATTTCTAACCCCCGCGCCATGAAACTAGTCATTTTCCTTTTTATACTCGTCCCACTTCTGGCAAACGCCCAGACCAAAGTGAAGGTTGCATGTATCGGCAACAGCATAACGGAAGGTGCAGACATCGAGCCCCAGATGCGGTATCCGGCACAGCTTCAAAAAATGCTCGGCGAAGGTTACGAAGTGAAAAATTTCGGTGTGGGCGGCCGTACGCTTTTGCGAAAAGGTGACTATCCATACTGGCAGGAGGCCGCCTACCAGGATGCATTAAAGTGGATGCCCGACATCGTGATCATCAAACTAGGCACGAACGACACAAAACCTCAAAACTGGATCTA
>CBHTUB010000346.1:0-6728 GCA_966095595.1 uncultured Chryseosolibacter sp.
CAACGACCGATATTTTACCTGGTAATTTTTCAGCCTGAAGATGAGCAGCGGACAGACGTGTTGGCGCGAAATGCAAGTCTGCAACAAGGCCGATTATCCTGCGATTAACTTCTTCAGGAAATGGCTCATTTTTATTGAATGATCGAAGACCTGCCTCGACATGCCCAACAGGAATTTTCAGGTAGAATGCTGCCAGGCCTGCCACCATCGCCGTTGTAGTGTCGCCCTGCACGATGATAAGATCCGGTCGCTCCTGTGTAAAGAGTCTTATGCACTTATTCAGCACCCGCTCGGTCATCGATGCGAGTGTCTGTCCTTTTGTCATCACACGCATATTATGATCGGGCACGAACCCAAAAAGCTTGTAGAGCGGTTCAAGCATTTCTTTATGCTGACCCGTCGAGATCCACTTCACATCAACACCCTTCACTGACTGAAATTCCGCATAAACGGGATATAGCTTGATCAGCTCCGGACGAGTGCCCGCGATGATGAAAATTTTTTTCATGATTATTTCCCGCTGTTCACAAAGGATTTCAAGATTTGCATCGATTTTTCTGCAAGTAATTTATTTTTTGTGAGATCACTGAGCACCTTCGCCCGCTGATCATCCACTTTTGCAAGTTTAGCCTTTATCTCTCTCCTAATGCCTCCCGGACTAACTGGCGGCGACATCAAATCTTAGGACTCCGATAACATTTGCCGGACATTTCTCAGCTTGGGCTCTATTTCTATACAAAACCCAGGAACGCCGAGACATGCGCTCAATATCGCGCCGTGCGCACGACTCGTAACAACGACAGCATTCGATGCCAGTGATTGCAAATATGTATCGAGCGGTCCTGTAGGGTCCCATATATGCAGATCTTCGTCGTTTTTCAACATACTGATCATCCGTTTGTCCGCCGCACGATCGAATGAATAAAACCTGACACCGACACCCTGCTTTCTCAAATCATTTGCAACGGAAAGAAAGACCTCCAAATGGTCTCCATCGGTCCAGTCCCTCAGAACAAATCCAACACTATTACCAGGTTTAGCAACCGTGACAGTTTTCGGCAGCCAGAAACTTGTGTGAAAGGCAATATCCGTGGTCACGGATACCGGGTATTTAAATCCGTATTTCAAGACGTTCTGACGACTCTCTTCGTCACGAACCAGGAGGAGATCAAAATCTGAAAGGCTTAAAATTGATGAATAGAATTTAGGCGACGAATCTGTAAACGTCCCTACGCCGATACCGACCCCGATACGTTTGCCGGACAAAAGTGTTCTTCTTTTTCGGGCGGATTGATAACCCTGGTATAATCTGCGGTAACGATCGTATCCGATTATCTTAATAAATGAATTCACGGCAGCGTTGATCAGGTTGCCTTCCTTGAAATCAAAATAGACACCGCCTCCGCCATGTATGATATATTCCAGCCTAACGTCAGTTGTCATTGACACTGTCTCGACCGGTGCACCCAGCAGCTTTTCTATATAACCGGTTTCTTTGCTTTCCGTGCAAATAACTATACTGCTATCCGGAAAAAGAGAGCGTGCGATATTATAACTCACCATCATGAGCACGTCGTCACCCAGGTTTCCAAATCCGTAATATCCTTTGATTCCGATCATTCCGATACGTTAAGAACCTCTTTGAAAATATTTACCAGCCTCTGGGTGTTGACGCGAGCCTCATATTCCTTAACAACCTCTTTTCTATAATAAAAGGCATGGTCACGTTCTTTAAACTTTGCAACACAGGTTCTCAGATAATCACCGAGATCAGTTAAAGTTTCTTTTTCAAATACATCTCCTCCCGTCTGGCGAACAACCTCTGCAGTCGTGCTCGTGCTGCGCGTTATGGCAAGTATTCGTCTTTGAGCGGCAATGTATTCGAGCAGCTTTGATGGAAAGAAGGTGTCGTAGATCTCGTCCGAATCGAGAGAATCGATCACCATTAGTACGTCGGCGCTCCTTTGGAGATCTAGGGCTTCCGCCTGATTCAGGTGACCAAGAAAGGAAATACCCGAAGATGATGACGATCTGATTCGGCTCAAAGATGTTTCATCAAAAAATCCCGCAAAGACAAATCGACAGGTAGTTTCAATCTCCGGATCGGCAAGTGCTTTTTCCAGAGCATCAATGATGAGGTGTATCGACCGGCTTCCGTAAAGGCGTCCGGTGAACACAAACTTTAGCGTCTCCCCAAATTTATGCGGATTGGGATTGACATCATCCAGGTCATAGACGTTGGGAAGCAATCTGATCTTTGAAGCCAACTGTGGATATTTGCTTTTGTAAAAATTCACAGTCTTTGGAGATGTGAGCGTTATCATATCGGCTTTCAAAAAGCACTCGCGTTCCAGGTCTTCGTTCGCTGCCGAATGTGTTTTATTGAAGGGACTGTCTGCCCATATATCGCTCAGATGCATCACCCAGGGAACATTCATGTGACGGGCGAGTTTTTTCGCCATCAAGGCCGAGCTATAGGGCGTAGACCGCGAGAATACAATATCGGTTTTTAAATTGCCAACACGAAAATACTGCCAGTGGAAGAATACGTGGTCGTCTGGCGTGAGCATTGACGGAAACAGCTTTTTGATCGCTGAGATCAACCTCGGTGGCAGTGTGGAGAGACTGATCACGCGACGCAGGCCCTTTAAATATTTTTCAAGCCCTTTTTCGGCGGGTGCCCATCCCCTCACTGGTTTACTGGTGACCAGGGTTACTTCGTGCTCCTTCGCGAGGTGTTTGATGTATTTCCCCGTTTGTAAACTCTCAGGAGAATTCTTGGGTGGAGCAGAAATGCTTACTACAAGAATTTTCATAACAAAATTTCGGAACCAAAAACCATTTCAATCCACTTTCTCATTAGCCAAAGAATCATATAACATCCCGCTGCAGCCAGCAACCATATTGCAATAGAGCGAACCGGATCGAGACCGGCAACCCTGAAAACTACAATGATGCCGATCACATATTGCAATAAAGAAGTAGCTGCAAAACAAAACAAGGCCAATGGGTAATCATTATTTAAGATCCCCACGAGCAGGCCGCAAACATTCAGCGCAAAGCCGATGGTATTCAGGACCAGGTTGAGATGCTCCTTTTTGTGAATACGATAAATGGCATTAAGTGGGTAATACACGAGGAAGAAGAGATAATACAGGGACATGTATCCGGCAAAAACACCTGCCGTCTCCCATTGTCCGCCCAGGATGATGACAAAGATCTCCTTACCAAATACTGCAAGAAAAACAATCGGTATCAAGCCGAGATAGAACATCCGGTTAGTCATCTTTAGAATAAGCCCGGAAAGCTGAGTCGGCTCATTTCTAAATGTCTCGGTAGCTTTTTGCAGAAACACGGGGGCGATCGCGCCGGCAAGTATATTAACCGGAATATTCAGAAGACTAACAGCAAAACTATAATACCCTGCCTGCTCGGGTTTGAAGAACATGACTGCTACATAAATGGGCAACTGCGTGACAAGAATTTGCAGGCCGAGGCCTGGAAGGATGAATAGTGGATAGCTTTTGTACTCCTTTAGTATTTCAATATCACGATTTAACCAAAATCGTTTGAAGATCTCCGTCGTCCTTTTCAAACCGCTTTTTCCCAAAAGAGTAACGCTATCGAGGATCTTTGAGACGAAATCACCAAAGATCAAACCGTTGATATGACCTGAGGTAGCATAGCCATAACCAAGTGCAGTTGACCTTGCAAAAACCGATGAGAACACCTGCGTAGCGGCATTCCGGTTGAACAATTTCCGCCTGATATTCCAGCTACGGAATATGTCGTTCAAAGAATTTACAAGGACCGCGAATGGTATGACATAAATAAAGAACCCGGAAAAATCCCGGGAGATCCCAACTTTTTCAAGAATCCACGTGCCCCAAAAAAGCGATAATGCAAGCGTAACCCCGAAGGTGATAAAGGCACATTTGAACGCAAGCACCAGAAGGCTCTCGAACTTCTGCTCGTCTTCCGGCAACACAAAGGCTCTCGGCAATTGCAGCGTCGATATAATGATCAGGTTTTGGCAAAGGGAAAGGTAAAGCGAGAACAATCCGTATGCCGACGGTGTATAAACGCGTGCAATAAAAGGAGTGAAAAGAAACCCAACAAAGATCGCGATAGTATTACCCGAGATCGTCATCGTTAAATTCCGGGCAAAAGAACCTTCCGTTCCAATGGATTTAAAAAATCGCCCCACCGGGAAAAAAAATTTAACTAAGTTCACCTCTTGATTAACTTCGCAAGTTACATGTTTTACGAAATCGTACTGATCTTTTGACTGGATGAAAAAAATTCTTTTCCTGGTTCCCCACCCACCGGGCATATCCCCTTCACAACGGTTTCGCTTCGAACAGTATTTTATCTACCTCGACAGTAAGAGTATCCAATACGATATCCAGAGTTTTTTGGACCTGAGTGATCACAATATCTTTAACAGTGGTGGCAACCTCTTAAGAAAAGCCTACGCGCTCATGAAGGGCTTTCTCAGGCGTTTCAGAATTCTCCCCAAGGTGCGTAGATATGATTTTGTTTTCATACACCGCGAGTGCGCACCCGTCGGACCGCCCGTTGTCGAATGGATGATCGCGAAAGTTCTTGGCCGAAAGATCATTTACGATTTCGACGACGCGATCTGGATGACGGACAAAACCGATGAGTCGACCGTCGTCAGGATACTTAAATGGCGCAGCAAAGTCGGAAACATCTGTACCTGGGCCTATAAGGTTAGCTGCGGAAATGAGTACCTGCGCGCTTATGCGGGGAGGTTCAATTCGAACGTTGTCTACAACCCTACAACTCTGGAAACAACGAATCGCCACAATCCCCAACTCTTTCCTCATGAGGCGGGCGAAGCCATCACCATTGGCTGGACAGGGTCACACTCAACGCTTAAATACCTCAAAGCTCTTGATTCAGTGTTCCAGACACTTCAGCGGCAATACAAGAATTTGAAACTTGTGGTGATCGCAGATCGGCCACCCACGCTGAATGCTACTTTTGAGTTTCGCCGATGGACAGCCGCAACGGAAGTTCAGGACTTGATGGAATTTGATATCGGTATCATGCCTCTTCCCGACGATGAATGGTCGAAAGGAAAATGTGGTTTCAAGGCACTTCAGTATCTTGCGTTGGAGATACCGGCAGTCGCTTCGCCAGTAGGAGTCAATACGACCATTATCAAAGACGGTGAAACAGGGTATTTGTGTGTCACTGATGAGGAATGGATTACCGCCCTTGGATCGCTTATCGCAAACAAAGAACTGCGAAGAAAAATGGGACAAACCGGACGTGCGTTTGTCGAAAAGAATTATTCGGTGAATTCTAACTATGCCAACTTTCTCGAACTCTTCAGCTGATCGAGAATAAGGATCAGGGCGATCACAAAGAATGGCATCATCGGGATCTTGTACCGGACAAGGGTGCCAAAGTTGAATGTAGACACTCCGACTGCAAATCCAAAAATAATCGAGAAGGTCAATGCAAACAGGATATCGGCTTGTATGAGGGTTCTTACAAAAGCTAACCGCTTGCCCACGATCAGATAAAGCACCAGCATCGTGACGATAAAGCTCTCAATGGCGCTCAGCAACATCAGCGGGTTATTTACCTCCCAAAGGTATGGCCTGAACAAGGTAACATTTATCGCCTGGGGCGCAAGCTTCAGCATGGATTCCACTGAGCCATCCAGTTCCCCCAGCGAATATCCGCTGCCCGCATTACGACCTGTCCAGTATCTGATGTCATAGGCCGTGACCTGCGCGGTTTTTGCAATGGCATCGAGGGCATATTTTGGGTTTTCCGCTGAAGCCTTTATTGTTGCAAAATAGCCCAACGCGCCCGAGGCCACGATGATAACAGGAAGCATCATCATTCGCAGCATAGATGACTTGATCTGATTGTATTTTGAAAAAAAGATCCAGAGAATGGCGGATGGCAGAAAAGCCATAAGTATGTAGATCTTGATCGTCAGCATTCCATAGAGGGAAACCAGCAGGAGCAGGACCATCATCACATTGATGTTTCCCTTAAAGAAAATCCTCCAGCATGCATAGGTGGCTCCGCCAAGACATGCCAGCGTAATGGTATCTTTCAACAGGCCCGATCCCCAGAAGAAGACTGATGGAATAAACAAAGATGCGATCGCCAGTCTTTTATGGAGGTGTGGATACCGATGATAAAATGTAAGGAAGAAAAGCCAGCTGCCGGTAAAACCCAGAACCGCGAACAACACCGCTGTGGCTGAATAGCTCGAAAAAGTAATCAGGTCAAAAAAAGCCGCGATCCTGACTATGGCATATGATGCCGGGTCTACGAAAAACCTGATCCGTGATGCATACTCATACACATTTCTAAAGTCGCCAGCCTTCGCAAATAAAAGTTTAAAACCTTTTTCCGGAGAATCCACACAGGCTTCCCAGATTATCCTGCTTCCATACGTATGATAATTATACGTGTCGCCTCCGTAGTAGTAAAACTGGTAAATAATACCTACGGCCAGTGCGCCTATAATCCTGACTGTTAACCCCGGAAGAAAGTATCGCCTTGTGACAGCGTCAGTGCAATACGGCCTCAGAACATATGCGATCACATATATAATGATGATTATCTGAGGGGTCACTATCAAGTCACGTAGCTGCAATCTTTAACGCGTTATAATAATTGTGAAATGGTTCTTTAGCCGCAATAGAGGCTCCTCGATGTATTTGTAACTTAATTTC
>CBHTUB010000347.1:0-6724 GCA_966095595.1 uncultured Chryseosolibacter sp.
ATATTCTTCACTCTATACTCTTCCTCCCCCACCCATTGACCAATGACCAATTACCCATTCCCCATTGACTATTGACCATTGACTCCCCCCTACAACGGCAACACATCCCCCACGGTCACTGCGTGTTGGACTTCGAGTGTATTGTCTTCCGAGTTCCTGTCTATGAGAAGATGCAATGGATCGATTCCAGCTTTGGATGGTTTCTCTTCGAGACCGATCACAAACGTGTTTTCCTTTTTGCTGATCTTGTGTTTCTTCAGGTAGACCAGCCTGTCCTTGCCGTTCTCATCTTTTGAATAGATCCCGATATCGATCCAATCGGCAACAGGTATATGGTTTTCATTTCCGAGGCTGTCGACGCGAATTTTTTCACTCATGACCGATAGCACAACTTCATATCCACCTCCCGGCTTTTCGTCATACATCGCCCGCTGAGTTTTGTTCTCGAAAAGCGTGATGGTTTCAAACATATCCGTGATCAAATATTGCAGGCTGTCCGGCGCCACTTCGCGTAGCTCGCCCAGCAGGTCATCGGATGTCGGGTATGGTGCGTTTTTAAATGCCCACTTGTCAAGATATTTCTTAAAGGCAAGGTTCACATTTTCTTCTCCCATGTAATCCTGCAACGCGTAAAAAGCCAGCGACGCCTTGTTGTAGTGAATATAGGATTGGCTCTCCGCCGATCGCAATGGCAGCTCTCTCTTTCGTTCCGTCGCCCTTCCGGATAAATAGGAATCGAGCTCATACTTAAGATAACGTTCGATCGCTTCTGTCGGGAGCTGATGCTTCATGACCATCAACGCCGAATACTGCGCCATGCTCTCCGATAGCAGGCCACTTCCCTTCGCATCGGCCTGCATCACCTGATGTCCCCACCATTGATGGGCCACTTCGTGGGCAGTTACGTAGAAGGTCACGTCGAGGTCTTTATCCGGATTGTTGACCTTCAGAATAAAACCCATTCCCTCCGAGAACGGTATCGTATTGGCAAATGACTGCGCGTAGGAACTGTAGCGCGGGAATTCTATGATACGAAGCTGTTTGTACTGATACGGACCAAAATTCTTTTCATAATAGGAAAGTGACGCCTTCATCGCCTCGATCATTCTCCTGAGATTATACTCATGTCCCGGATGATAATAGATCTCCAGGTCCACTTCTTTCCACTTGTCACGGATCACGTTGAAGTCAGCCGAAACAACCGAATAGAAATTCGCCATCGGCTCGCTCACTTTGTAGTGAAAGAAGTTCCGACCGTTCGAACTCCACTTCTTCTGGAGATAACCGGGAGCGATGGCCGTCTGATCGCCATCCGTTCCCAACACGATCTCGAAACGAATATGATCCGCATCGGCGCCGAACACATTGCTGAATCTCTCCAACCCCTTGTTCGACATCGACACCTGAGTTCTTGACTTCAACTGATGCCGCTTCCTGGCCTCCTCCTCTATCAGCTCCATGTTTCGATCGTAACCGATCCGTGGAAAGTAAGCATTTGTGAAAAAGGTCCCGTTGTAGACGATCTCCGTATCGTTTTGTTTATCCTTGAAGCCTTGGGTGAGATATGTTTCCCTAAAATCCATCCGCAGGCTATCACCCGGCAGGAGCGGCTCCGCAAGCTCATAGATCGAATAACCGAACTTCTTAAAAAATTCCTTCAGTGCAGCGGGCCGGCTGAACTGTAGTCGATCCATCGTCACCGACGACGGACTTTGAATATGAATATGCCTGATCGGTTCTCCTGATTTGTTTTTGAGGTAGTAAAATCCCGTCGCGGTAAAATTCCTGACCGATGGATAAAGCTCTACATTGAGATTTGCCTCGACAATTTTCGGTTGCATCACCGCCTGAAATTTTCCAAGTGTCTTTTCATACTGCGAGTGTCGCTCCTGCTGTGTCTTCTCACTTTCAAAACGATTGAGCACTACGGTATTGTAATAGATAACCACACCGCTTGCGACAAAAACCGATGCCGCCGATAATGACAGGATAAGCAAGGGCTTTGTCATTCGATGCTTCCACTTCTGCCAATCCCATCTGAACCTGTCCTCGGATCCACGGTTGATCAGAACAATCGACAGCGCGAAAAGCAAAACAGCAAAGCCCAGCCAATATATCCTGTTCCAGACAAAGGGCACTATGAAGTGTCCGTAGTGATTCATATCCGAGAACACACCCAGCGTTCCGCTCGCAAATCTCCATAGGCTATGCTCCACGCCCACCTGACTCAACATCGACTCGACAATAAAAAATACGATCGTGAATGTGAATCCGAGAAACTTGTTTCCGCAGAGGATCTGGATAAAGATCGTGATCAAGGTGTAGAGCAGCAAAAAGGACAATGTGCTCGTGAACAGTGTCCCGAAGTAAACCGGCAGGTTGAACGAATAATTTCCATAGGCTGCCTGCGTAGCAACGCCTGCAACGATCAGCATCAGCAGCAGCGAGATGTAGATCAGCGTCATGCTCAGGAATTTTGACACCAGCGTGGCGAAGGTCGGTATCGGCAGCGCATCCATCATCAGGTGAACCCCCATCGATCTCTCCTTCCACAGGAGCTCTCCGGTGTAAAAGATCGCGATGATCAAAAATGACAACGTGAACGTGTTCATCAGGTTCAAAATGGAGTAGGTCGTCGGATGCGAATGCGTTCCGTACATGGCCGTCATGTTGAACGCATTGACGAGCAAAAGCAACAGACCACCCGCGACAATGGCGAGGAATGGTACCTCGCTCCAGACCATCCTGAAATAAAAGAAAGCCATGCGCAGGATCTGCCCCGCATTTGCCGGAATGTCAGGCGCCAACGCTTCCCCGGAAGTTTGACCGGAGATTGGCTCCCTGCTCTCGGGCTTATCGTCCGACAGTTTTTTTGCCGGAGAATAATCCCTGGCGCTTCGAAATGAAAATCCGTAGTACGTGACTGCCATTGCAAGCAAGGCAATACCCATCCATAATAAACGGTTATATAAGATCAGCCCTTCCAGAGGGACAAGCATGGTGTTCTGCTCCTGTGGCGTCCAGTATTGCGTCACATAACGGAAAGTCTGGATCCCCAACGGATCGATAAGGGCTGCGATCTGGCGCGATTCTATGTCGCTGAGGAAAGTGCTGCTGATCTGGTAAAACACCAGCAGAAAAACGCCCTGCGTGTAGATCACCAGATTCGGGATCGAGAAAAGAAGGAAGGGTTGAAAATAATGCCAGGCATTGAATGGAAGAACGGGCTGATCCATCCAAGCTACATGCCACGGGACGAACTCGGCCAGGTATACACCCGCCATCAGACCCATCCAAACTCCGCAGTTGACGAGGACCAATATCAGAAAAGAGCCAAGGAATCGCCCCAGCAGGTATTGATCTTTTTTTATCGGGTGACTGAACAGGATCTCTTCCATGTTGTGGTCGAAGTCCCGGATAACAGATACGCCCATGATTGCCGAAGTGATCATGATGAACACAAAGGACATGGTCAACGTCCAGAAAGTGATCAGGTATGGAGCGTTGGGAGAGATAGAACCAAAGGCACGTTGGGCAGGGCTTGCAATGGTAAGAAAACAACTCAGGAGTATGATGGCAAAATAGATGTACGTTGCCGGCCGGTTCTTCCGATAGTTGATCTCGAATATGAAAATGCCATTCATAGTTTTGCCGTGGGTTGCTTATGAACTCATTTCCGGTATTGCCGAAGAGCCTTTGACATAGGAGAAATAAACATCCTCCAATCCCGGCGTGATCTCCTCGAAGGTATCGTCGGGACGCTGGTCGCTGATGACATGGATCTCGGGCATGCCTCCGAAGAGACGTTCGGACACGACGTTGAAGTTTCGTTTATAGGCTAAAAGCTCGCCCTTGTTCAGTCTTTTTTTCCAAACCTTTCCCCTCAGGCTGGCGATCGCCTCGGAAGGCTTGCCTGTATAAAGAAGCTCGCCATTGTTGATGATCGCCATCTGTGAACAAAGCTCCTTGACATCATCGACAATATGCGTGGACAGTATCACGATGGTATTCTCTCCGATCTCCGAGAGAAGGTTAAGGAATCTGTTCCTTTCCATTGGGTCGAGTCCTGCCGTAGGCTCATCGACGATAATAAGCTGAGGGTTGGCTATCAATGCCTGCGCTATCCCAAAACGTTGCTTCATACCTCCCGAAAAACTGCCGAGGTTTTTATTTCTGAAGTTCCACAAGTTTGTTTTCTGAAGAAGCGACGATACCAGGTTCCTGCGCTTTGTCGTGTCCGTAATGCCTTTCAGATAGGCCAGGTGATCGAGAAGTTTTTCGGCAGTCACTTTCGGGTAAAGTCCGAACTCCTGCGGCAGGTAGCCGAGGAGTCGCCTGACCTCATCCTTCTGCAGCAACACATCGATGTCGTCGAGAAAAATACTTCCGCTATCTGGTTCCTGTAAGGTAGCGATCGAGCGCATGAGTGTCGACTTCCCTGCCCCATTGGCGCCCAGAAGGCCGAACATACCCTGATAGATCGTGAGGTCGATATTTTTCAACGCCTTCACTCCGTTTGGATACGTCTTATTCAGGCCTTCAATAACGAGTTTCATATGATCAGTTGAACCGCTGGGATAAAGTACATTTCCTATTCCTTAAAATACCTATTATCTTCAATAAATCGTAAACAGGGCTGGTAAAAATTTAGGCATGATACAACACGAATTTTCATCGGTGGATTTTGTATCTTCTGATCCCGTTCGGGCTTCTGAAAAACCCCTTCTATGTATTTAACTGGAAAACTCCTGGCAGGTTTCATTTTGTCGATACTGGTGATCCTGACCCTGGCGTTCGCGTCATATTCTTTCCTCGACAAATTGACTACTTCAGGTCGCAACGGTACGGTTATCCAACAAATCATACTTGGATCCGAACAGATCAAAACGACATTGCTGGAAATGGAAGTCAGCATGCTGAGATACAATGCCGCGGGTGAGCAAAGGCATTTGGACAATTATGGGCGCCTCTCGAGGAAAATCCGCAACGACATTCAGCAGTTACGGTCGATGGCCGGTAGTTATCCGGAGTTGGAAAGCCAGATAAGCGAGCTGGAGTCGATACCACAGCCCGATCTACAGGCGGACACCGCAACTGCGTCCGCAACATTCGATTCATACACACAACAGTTATCCACGACAATTGCGGACATCGTGGCCTCGGCTTCCGTCCTGAGGAGAGCTGAACAAGCCAAAGTAACCGATCAATTATACGGATTTGCGCAGACATTCGTCGCCCTTTTGCTCGTTGGCCTGATCACACCGGGAATATTGGCATACTCGCTCAATCAAAACCTGAAACGCCGCGTTAAGGCTGAGGAGAAATTGAAGCACGCGCTGACCACTGTTCACGATTTGTACGAAAACGCCCCCTGTGGTTATTTCTCGATCGATTCGCATGGCATGATCAGCAATATCAACACAACACTTCTGCAATGGCTGGGATTCAGGCGCACGCAGGTCGTCAACCGAATGCACGTCAACGACCTGTTGCAAGGCGGGCCCGTCAGGCTGACAGATGCGCTTGCGGGTGACCAGACGTTTGTAAAGGACCTCGAATTTCAAATGACGGATAGCCGCCAATCGGTAATTCACGTCATCGTCAACGCTGTCGCTACTGGCGATCGAAACGCGAAGGATTTCAATATCCGCGCCTCCGTCATCGATAACACCGAAAGAAAGATCGCACAGGACGAACGCAATCAGCTGCACTCGGACCTCGAAGCGTTCAGCTATTCGGTTTCCCATGACCTGCGCGCACCACTTCGATCGATCAACGGATATGTCGAATGCCTCTATGAAGATTATGCAGACAAGCTCGAGCCGGGCGCCAGGCGTTTTTTAGACGTCATCAGCAGAAATGCCAGGAAAATGGGCATGCTGATCGATGACTTGCTCAGTTTTTCAAAGGTACAGCGAACCTCCATAGCAAAATCCCCGGTCAACATGGACCAAATTGTGAGGGCCATTACGGTCGAGGTACTGGAGCACGAACAAAACCGGAACATCGAGCTCGAGATCCAACCGCTCGGAACTGTCTTCGCAGACCTTTCGATGATCAGACAAGTTTGGACCAACCTCATTTCAAATGCCGTCAAGTACAGCCGGAAAGCTGAAAGACCCCGCATCACCATCGGCGTCGAGGAAAATAACAACGAAAAGATATTCCATATCAGGGATAACGGAGCAGGATTCGATATGAAATATGCCGATAAGCTCTTCGGTGTTTTTCAGCGACTTCACCGGCAGGAAGATTTTGAAGGCACCGGTGTCGGACTTGCCCTCGTCAAAAAGATCGTTGAAAAGCACAACGGAAAAATATGGGCGGAGGCAGAAGTCGATCGCGGAGCTTGTTTCTTTTTTTCACTGCCCGGCAGGATTGGATCAAATCAAAATGCAGCTCCAGTTGCATCGGAGCCGGGCTTGGGGGGTTAGGTCGGGTTCGGCGTTAAGCGTTGCGGGTTCAGCGTTTTGCATTCCGGGTTCTGCGTTAGGTGCTTCGTGTTAACCGTTTTGCGTCCTTTAAATTTTTATCTACACTTTGAAATTAAAAGTTCTTTTAAATACATTTGTCCGGCGGGTCAGGTGAGCGTTGTCTGCGAAAACAAATACTCTCTGTCACCCCGTCTGTATAGAATACTGAACGAACCGATGAGCAACCATTCGGAAAAATTCTACGATAGGCTATCCTTTGTGTATCCCGTCATTGACGTATTTCTGATGCC
>CBHTUB010000348.1:0-6721 GCA_966095595.1 uncultured Chryseosolibacter sp.
TACGAAGCGTTTATAAACTATATGAATGTACTGACTGATTTCACCGTAACCTTAAACGAACAGAAAGCGAAGAAGAAAGCGGCGAAGCAGAAAAAATCAGAAAAGCCTATGCGAATCCTGCGACCTGAGGTCAGGGTATAACAACATCACAAACAACCCAAAAAAGAAAGCGCCCCGTAAGGCGCTTTTTCTATTTCAGATTTCACGATTTCAGATCTCAGATCACACCCGGGATCAGATTTTTGCTCAACCCAATCACTCCTGATTCTGAAGATTGACAGTTACCACCGGTCCGCCTTCTTCCTTGATGAGACGATCGGAAAAATTGCGCGAGAAGATCCGGAAGATCCCTTCCTTGCTATTCTTGATCACTGCAATAAGACCGGCATTCACCGATTGCGCATAGTTCGTAAGTCCCTCGGCAACATCTTCATGGTCAAGCACGACCACCTTGAAATCGCGGAGGTCGGCGATCTGTGCTATTTGTGTAAAGTACTGATCGAGGACAAGGTTGCTATCGCTTTTCTTATTGCGCACATGGACGAGATGTATCGATGCCTTAAAACATTCGGCAAGATCGCGCAATGCTATCAGTCCATCTGCCACCTTGTTGTCGGTGATGACATCGACACCAATGACCATGACCTTGAGGTTCTCGGCGTTGAATCCATCTCTCACGGACAAGACGGGACAAGAGGAAACCTTTATCGCCTGTTCCGCATGGTTACCGGTAAAGACTTCTGTGGCATTTTCCTCGCCGGAGGTTCCCATCACAACGAGATCGATATGCTCGGCTTTCAGGTACTCGTCAATGCCGTCCCTGAACTCGTTGTCGATAACGGCGATCTCCATCTCGATATCGGGCGTCTGGTAACGCTGGACCAATTCTTCCATTTTTTCTTTTCTTGCCTTGAGAAGTTCTATCGTGAGCAGATCTTCCTCGGGGTCTTCTTTCTTTGTGATGTCACCCATCGCAGAGAAGGTTGTGCCATAGGGATGTTTTGTAAAGTTGACGAGACTGATGGTCGCATGGCATCGTTTGGCTATTTCAACGGCAAGCTTTAAGCCAAGCTCGGCTGCGGGCGACAGGTCGGTAGGTACCAGTATTTTTTCCATAGATGAAGGAATCATTAATGTTTCCCTTTAGTCCGTAAAATCGCGGGCCGGCGGTTGAGGGCATCGCCGGGCTACCGGTGAGGTACGGATTCCACAGCCACCAGAAATAACATTAAACCTGCGGCGCTTTGTGCAGTATTGCTATTTTTACGAGCACAACATAACAAAATCGATAAACCATGAGAAGAAAAGCAACCGCAGTATGGAAAGGCTCCGGTAAGGAAGGATCCGGACACCTCACCACGCAAAGCTCCGTGCTTGAAAAAACGCAGTATTCGTTCAACACCCGATTCGCTGAAGGCAAGGGAACAAATCCCGAAGAGCTGGTGGCAGCTGCCCACGCGGGATGTTTTTCAATGAAGCTCAGCTTTGTACTGAATGAAGCCGGTTTTACTGCCGACGAGATCAACACCGAATGTCTGATCAACTTCGAAAACGGTGTCATCATCGAATCCGCGCTCAAGGTGACAGCGAAAGTTCCCGGTATTTCGAAGGAAAAATTTCAGGCGGCTGCCGACGATGCAAAGGCCAACTGCCCTATCTCCAAATTGCTGAATACAAAGATCGTATTGGAAGCGAATCTTGCCTAGACAGGCCCCGAAAGCAGAAAAGCCCCGGTAAACCAGGGCTTTTCTGTTAATAGAAAGTACGTTTATAATTAGTTGTTTACCAATCTTACGTTAACAGCATTTAAGCCTTTCTTTCCTTCTTTCAGTTCGAAAGTAACTTCATCATTTTCATAGATGTTGTCTACTAACAAACCTGACACGTGCACAAAAAACTCCTTGCCCGTGGCCGTTTCTTTAATAAATCCGAATCCTTTGGATTCATTGAAGAATTTTACAGTTCCTTCTTTCATTGGTAATAAAAATGTATTGTATTAATCGTCAAAGGTACGTCTATTGACTCATTTAACAACTATCTCCTGCCTAATTCGGTTCACTTTTTATTGGAATTTTCTTGTCCTGACAGCAATGCCACCGGAAAATCCTTAAAAGCTTCGAATAAATAAAGCTTGCCATCCGTCGTAAGCACCTCGGATGTGAAGATATTCTTCCAATGTTTCGGCGCACCGTCCGGAAGAACGGCAAATTTCCGGTCGTCAGGATCGTCGGCATAGGGCTGATCAGCCTGCGTATTGCGCGCAATAGCCAACGGAACTGCCACTACCACCCATCGATCCCCCAGACGCCGGGCATACGCCATCACGACCTCTTCCCTGCCCCTCGTCTGAAGCGGAATGTAATCTCCCCGTTCAAAAAGTTCCGGGACCGACCGGCGGAAAATCAACGATTTCCACGTGACGAACATTTTTTCATAACCCTCACTTCTGTGCGCACGGAGCCAGGCTAAAAAGTCATGTGGTGTTTCCTTCTCCCGCTCGCGGATTGCCGTCAATAAAGCAGCACGGTGGCGATAGTCGACAGGCCTTCTGTTGTCAGGATCGACATAGCTCAGATCCCACAGCTCGCAGCCCTGATAGATATCGGGAATACCCGGACAAGTTACCTTGATCAGAACCTGGACCAGCGAATACAGCTGACTGTACTTGTCGATCACGGACATAAAAGAAATAAATGTCTCCAGGAACTTCGACTCTTGCCCCAATAATCCCGAGACAAATTCCAGACAACCGTTTTCATAGGCTTCGTTGGGCTCCGACCAGTTGCTGTATTGTTTTGCCTCCCGAAGCGCTTTGGTGAGAAATGCACGGAAACGTTCAACGAACTCTTCGCGGGCCTTTTCGTCGTTCTGAAATCCGCCGACCAATGACTGGTAGATGAAGTACTCATCATTTACTGAAGGCACCTCATTTTCTTCAGCCTTTCGAATCGCCTTATTCAACTCCATCCATTCCTTCACATACCGGATCCATATGTCAGGAATTTCGCTGAGCACGTTAAGCCGCAGCCGCGCGTCTTCGCCGCGTTTCGTGTCATGTGTGGCGGTCGCGTTGAGTGACAACGGATTTTCCTTTAGCCTCCGTGCCATCCGGGCGTGGAATGAGTTGATCGTGATCCCCAATGTCGAAGGCGCATCGCCGACCTCGTCGTGGGAAATGAGTGGATTGTAAACATAGAATGTGGTATCCTCAACTCCCTTGGCTGTCAACGGCCCGGTGAATTGCATCAGCCTTTTTTCGAACTTGATCACTGCCGACCGCTCCTGCTCTTCTCCCCTTACCATCAGCTGTTCGAGATACCGCACTTGCTCCGCCTCTGCCTGATTTTGCTCTGCAGCTTTTTGAAACGTCTCAGCCATGACGCGTTTCTCTGCGCCTTCGAGCGGAAGACTGCGGGGATAGATCCTGTACACGGGCAGTGAAACCATTACTGCACCGAGCGCATTTTTTATTTCGTTGCGCGTGTAGCCGTTGGCGAGCTCGAGCCTGGTGAACTCGTTGACAAGGTTCTCCCACTCACCATGCATGTGGTGCTCGAGTATCCGGCGTTTATTTTCGATTACGAGCTTCTGATACGGTGGCAGCTGAGGTACCAGCTCCCGATAAAAATCGACCAACTTCTTCGCACCTGTCCGGTCGGTGATCAACTGACTGACGTGCGAAAGAAATTCATAGCCGCTCGTTCCTTCTATAGGCCAATCCTCCGGCATACTCTCTTTTGCCTCCAGGATCTTTTCAGCGATGATGTAACACTCCGGACCAAAGAGTCTCCTCAACCGTTTCACGTATCCGGAAGGGTCCTGCAACCCATCGATGTGATCGATCCTCACCCCCTGGATCAGACCGTCGTCATACAGTTGTTTGATAAGCCGATGGTATTCATCGAACACACCGGGATCTTCCATCCGAAGACAAATGAGCTCGTTAACCGTGAAAAATCGCCGGTAGTTTATTTCATGCTCCGAACGTTTCCAGTGTGTAAACGTATAAAATTGATTCGTCAGCAGATCATTCAGCGTAACCTTATCATCATTGACCCGGTTACAGATCTTTCCGGAATCCAAATTTCCGGCAATCTCTTTCATCCACTCTGCCTTCCCGCGATGCCATTCCCCTACAGGCAGTTTCGCCGACTCCATCAATGTGTCAATCGACTCTTTGACCTCATCGATCAATTGATAGGCAGGAAGAGACAACGGATAGTTCACATCAAAGTACGAGATGTAAAATCCGTCCGAACGAGTTGTCAATTTTATTTCGCCTTCTTCGATGCATTCAGAAAGCTCCCTGCCCAGGAATGGAACCATGACCTTGCCTTTGAGATCTGCAGCCGGATGATCCCAGTCCACATCGAAATAATTGTAGTATTGCGATGCGGGTCCCCTTTCAAAGACATCCATCAGCCGCCAGTTGGAAGGATCATAAGCCATATGATTGGGCACAATATCCTGCAACCACGACATTCCGTGCGATTTCAAAAATGCCGAGATCTCGCGAAGCTGATCGAGTGTTCCGATCTCGGGATCTATCTCGTGGGGGTCGACAACATCGTACCCGTGCATGCTGTTCTGTCGCGATTTGAGAATGGGCGCTGCATAGATCGTCGATATACCAAGCTCGTGAAGATAACCGAGTATATTCCTGAGGTGTTGAAACGTAAATTCCCTATGTAGTTGTACTCTATAGGTTGATGATGGGATATTCATATCAGTCCGAGATCTGAATTACTTTTACAGATTCCGGACTTATCGTTAAAAAATCATGCGTAATCTCTTCGTCGGTAACAACTTCTCCGGAGCCGGACCATGACTTTGAAGCCGAATCGATAAGCACCCTGAACCTTAGCCTTTCGCCAAACGAGACTTGATTCACGCCATCGCTAAAATTCATGGCAACGATCAGTCGCTGTGACTCACCGGCGCGGCCGAAGACAAGCAGGTCGTTCACAACCGGCCACACGGATACTGATGACCTTTCGACGTTCCTGATCGCGGGATACTCTTTTCTGAATGCGATGAGATGCCGGTAGAATGAAACCAGGGAAGCCGACATCGGATCCGACTCATGACTCCACGACAGCTTGCAGGCAAGGAATGTCTTTTCGTCCTGTGGATCCGGGAGATCTCCTTCCCAATTGAAATAGGCAAATTCCCGCCTCCGCCCCTCTTGTATAGACTTAACCAGTTCAGGGTCTGTATGGCTTATAAAATACTGAAAGGGATTTCGCTCGCCGTATTCTTCGCCCATGAACAGCATCGGGACATGTGGAGACAAAAGATAAGCAGCAGCCACCAGCTTCAATTTTTCGAACGAGAGTGAAGCAGACAGCCTGTCGCCTTTCATACGGTTGCCGATCTGATCGTGATTTTGCGCGAATACAACGAATTGTCCATAATGGTTGCCCTCGCATGTCGTTCCAAAATTCTTCTTCCTATGTTGAGAATACTGACCTGTATAAACGTAGGAATCGCGAACCGCCCTGGCGAGGTGGTCGACTGTACCGAAGTCCTCGTAGTAACCGTTCACTTCACCGGTAACTACTGCGTGCAGGGCATGATGGTATTCGTCAATCCATTGACCGTCGAGCCCGTAGCCGCCAGCTGCTGTACCGCTGATATAACGCGGGTTGTTCAGGTCGAACTCCGCTATCAGGACCTTCTTTCGCCCGGCTTCTTTTTCCAGATCTCTTACGAGCCGTGAAAGTTCTGCGATAAAATGCTTTGCTCCACTGTCCCAGATAGCATGGACTGCATCAAGCCGAAGTCCGTCGATATGATAGTCACCCAACCACATCAACGCGTTTTGCCAGTAGAAATTTCTCACGCCATCACTGTATGCATCATCGAAGTTGATGGCCTGTCCCCATCCGGTTTTGTACTTGTCCGTAAAGTAGGGCGCATACATTCCGAAATAATTTCCCTCAGGTCCCTGATGGTTATAGACCACGTCGAGCAAAACGGCTACGCCTGCCCGGTGACAGGCATCTACCAATCTTTTGAGGCCGGTAACTCCCCCGTAACCAGGATGTGGCGCGAACGGATACACACCGTCATATCCCCAGTTGCGCTCACCGGGAAATTGCGCGATCGGCATGATCTCGATCGCATTGACCCCGAGGGTCTTGAGGTAATCGAGCTTTTGAATAATAGCTTCGAATGTGCCTTCTTCCGTAAAGGTACCGACGTGTAGTTCATAGATGATCATGTCTTGCAGCGCCAGACCATTCCATCTGTCGTCTGTCCACGAAAAAGTATGATCAACAACCGCTGACGGTCCATGAACGCCTTCGGGTTGCAAGTGCGATGCCGGATCGGGAAGCTCTTGTGTGTCGTCTAGTCTGAACTTGTATCGTGCCCCAGGCAAAACATGATCAACTGTCATGGTCCAATAACCCCGATCATCACGAGTCATTGCATATCCGGAACCCTCAACAATAACTTCTGCTTTCTCTTTCAAAGGTGCCCAGACGCGAAACGTGCATTTTCCATTGGACCAAATTGCGCCGACATGCGAAAAGGTATCAGACATGAGTTTCCATTTCGCGCTGAATTTTAAAAACACATGCCATTTTCCAGGCATGATCTTGCGATGGTTCCCGACAGCAGCCGGCATGGATTTTTGAAGCTTCCTTTTGTTTAACCGTAACAAGGAATTGAGCACAAAGATATATCCCGGCAGTCCCTATCCCCTGGGCGCCACATG
>CBHTUB010000349.1:0-6713 GCA_966095595.1 uncultured Chryseosolibacter sp.
GGACAAGGATAAGGGCGATAAGGACAAAGATAAAGGTGATAAGGATAAGGGTGATAAAGGCAAGGGTGACAAGGATGGCGGGCGTAACGGAGAAATTGGTAAGACGGTAGATCTTTCAGATTTTCTGTTACATGCAAAACCATCGCTTGTACTGTTGGGTACTTACGCTACATCGAACGATACTGTCCGGGTGATTGCCGCTGTTGAAATGAACACGCTGGATCTCTATCCGACTAGTAACGCAGCACTGGCGGTGAAGAGCTCGGACGAGATATCTGCTACCATAGTTTTCAACCCTGGCGATTGGTTCGACGATACATTTGAGGTCAACATCGCGAACGCGCATCTCATTCGATATCGCGATCAGAAAATACTGCTCATCCACAGAGAATTTAATGCCGGGCTTTATCAGGGTATTCAGGATAAAATTGCCTCCGCTTCCCGCGTGGAATTTTCACTGCCCGGAAATGAGGAAGGGCCGTAGATTGCTTATCACGATCAGATTAAACTTTGTTGGCGTCAACTGGTAAAATAGATACCAGTTGTCAATTCCGTACTATTCTACCTCATAGGCTTAACGTAGCTTGATTGAATAATGCATGATCCATTTGCACGTGGATCGATGTCGTTCGTCTGCGTTCTTGTTATATAAATCAATCCTATGGAAACACTTCTCATCAGTCGTGATGATGTCCGGAAGCTATTGACGATCGAAGAATGTATACCCGCGGTAGAGCAAGCGTTTCGCCTTCGGGCGGAAGGTAAGGTGCCACCGCCCGGTATATTAGGTATTCATGCAGCCGATGGGGGATTTCACATCAAGGCCGGCATTTTGAAACTTGGCCGCGACTATTTTGTGGCAAAGACCAACGCCAACTTTCCTGGCAATTCAAGGAAGAACGGCTTGCCTACGATTCAAGGTGTGATCGTTGTGAGTGATGCCCGGGACGGAAGGCTTCTCGCGTTGCTGGACTCCATCGAGATCACTATTATTCGCACCGGTGCTGCAACTGCAGTGGCTGCAAAATATTTGTCGAGACCGGATTCAAGTGCGGTAACGATCTGCGGCTGTGGTAACCAGGGGAGAATTTCACTTCAGGCTTTGATGGCTGTGCGCAACATTCGCAAAGTATATGCTTTCGACGTTGACGAAGCTATTGCTCTGAAATTTGCGAATGACATGCATAAAATGTTGAAGGTCGATATAGAAGTAGTGTCAGACTTCCGCCGCGGCCTCGTTTCCAGTGAAATTGTTGTTACGTGTACGCCCGCAAGACAATACTTCATAGGTCATGGGGACATAATGCCCGGCACGTTCATCGCTGCGGTGGGATCTGACAATGAAGACAAGCAGGAACTTGATCCCCTGTTGCTTGCCGGTAACAAGGTGGTTGCCGATTCCCTGGAGCAGGCATCGAAGATAGGTGAGCTGCACCATGTTTTGAAGTCCGGCATTGTTGTGCCCGAACACATGTGTTGTGAGCTGGGCCAGGTGATCGCCGGACTTGAGCCTGGGCGGTCGTCGGAAAAGGAGATCATTGTTTTTGACAGCACGGGAACGGCGCTACAGGATGTGGCAGCTTCCGCAGTAGTTTACGAGAAGGCAGATCAGCGATCTATCGGGCTGAAATTTGCCTTCGCCGACTGAGCGTTGTCTTCAGTTTTAAAGGGCCAGACCATAACTGACTTTCACACGCTCCATCACCACATGGGTATAAAAATGTTTCATCTGCGGATTGTCCATGAGTTTTGATTTCTGGAACGCCTCGAAGTGCTCCATGTCACGAACGTTGACGATCAGTACGAAATCATAGGTTCCGGTAACATAATAACACGAAGAGACCTCCGGACACTCCGACATCGCCGTTTTAAAAGTATCGATGGATTTTGAGCTTCCTTCATGCAGGATCACATCCACCACGCAGGTGACACCGATCCCGGCAGCTTTCGGGGATACGATCGCCACATCGGCTTCGATCACTCGTTCCTCCCTGAGCTTTGCAATCCGGCGCTGAACGGCACTTGGACTCAGGGCTACCTTCCGGCTAAGCTCCTCGGTGGTGAGACGGTTATTCTTCTGCAATAACCGAAGCAGTTTCTTGTCGAATTCATCCAGTTGCATGAGTTCTTCGGGATAAGGCCAATAAAAGGTGAATTAAATACATAATCGCTGGAAAACGCAAAAAATCCCCGCATCGTACAATTTAGTTTTGTAGTCAAAATATTTGACCGTGACATCGATATCTACCTACCGCTCTTCCGAATCTGTATTTTCGCAAAAGGAAATTCAAAAGTTCAGGGACGAGACCACCGGAACAAAACAGGTCCTTCATCTCAATAATGCCGGCGCCGGATTGATGCCGGACCCGGTAAGCCGCGCACAGATCGGGCATCTCGAATTGGAATCGCAGATCGGAGGATACGAGGCGGCGGCTGCCCGGCAAGACCAGATAACCGATTTCTATCGGCAAGCTGCACAATTGTTGAATGGCAAGCCGACCAATATTGCATTTACTTCAAGTGCGACTGATTCGTACTCACGGGCCCTGTCTGCCGTTCCTTTCAAAACGGGTGATATCATTCTAACAGACTGCGACGATTTTGTATCCAACCAGATCCAGTTTTTGTCGCTGCAGAAGCGAATGGGCGTCAGGATCGTTCACATCCGTGACCTCGATACGGGAGGAGTCGATCTCGATGATCTCTACGATAAGTTGCACCGGCTTCAACCACGCCTGTTGGCAATCACCCATGTCCCCACCAATTCAGGACTTGTTCAGCCCGTCCTTGAGATCGGCGAGATCTATCGCGCCTATGCCGGGAAGAATGATGGCAAGACGTCGTATATATTGGATGCATGTCAGTCGGTAGGGCAGATCCCGTTGGATGTCCAGAAACTTCATTGTGATTTTCTCAGCCTGACGTGCCGTAAATTTCTCAGGGGTCCGCGTGGAACCGGAACTTTATATATCTCGGATAACACGCTTGCCCGTGGTCTCGAGCCCTTGTTCATAGACATGCGTGGTGCAGAGTGGACAGGGCGAACCCTTTACCAACAGCAACCTGATGCGAAACGTTTTGAAGATTGGGAGTTTGCATACTCGGGCGTTATAGGTTCCGCGGAGGCTATCCGGTATTACCTCGCGATCGGGCAGGAAAGGGTGGCTGCGCAAGTGCAGTTCATCTCGGGTTATCTGCGGAAGCAGTTGGGAAATTTAGAGGAAGTCCGAGTATTGGATCGCGGCAAGGAAATAAGCGGAGCTACCACTTTCTATGTGAGCAACGATGAGCCAAAACGAATTGTACGGGAACTTGCAAATCGGAAGATCAACGTCGTGCCCAGCTATCGCGCATATGGTTTGATCGATTTTGATTCAAAAGGTGTGACATGGGCAATTCGTGTTTCTCCGCATTACTACAATACGATCGAAGAGATCGATATATTCATTGAGACATTGAGTGAAATCCTTAAAACAAAATAACATGCTGGAATTGCGACCTGTCTGCGAGAATTGCGGAAAAAATTTACCTCCCGAAAGCGCGGATGCCATGATCTGCTCCTTTGAGTGCACATTTTGTGCTGATTGCGTCGGTAACATCTTGCACAACGTATGCCCGAACTGTGGAGGTGGACTGGAGAAACGTCCCATACGACCGAAGGGGAAGCTCGACAGATTTCCACCTAAAGCTGAAAAATATCTGAGGGCAATCGATCCGCAGAAATTTGCTCCACTGCTCGCACAAAATCGTAGCATTCCCCCTGAACAGCGCTAACGTTGTGCCCGCGTAAGTTTTTTTACTTCTTTGACGTTGTTATCGCATTCTTATGTGATTGTGTCTTCTGACATATCCGGCAAAATTTGGAAAGCGTACGTCGAAGATCGATGTCACGATTTTAAATCCTGATTTTGAAGTTTATGAAACCAAGGAATTTTACAATTCTCGTATCCGTTTTCGTTGTTTCGGTTTTGTTGTTCAGTAACTGTAGCTACCACACGTGTCCGACCTATTCCCGCGCAGGTGTATTCAACAAGGTTGGTGAATCGGGCCATCCGGGCTGCACAATGAAGAAAAGCCATGATACAACGTTCACCCGGAGATAACATGGATCCATCGCCGGTCTCAACAACCAGTTGTCGTTCGTCTACTATTTATTGCGCTTGTCTATTTGCCGTCCATTTCGTTGCATAACCGGATTTATTTACAAATCTTATGATCTGTAATTTCCCGGCGTATGAAAGCATCGAGGCCGTCGTTTGGAAACGAGGCGGTATATCACGTTCTCCTCTGGCTGCTGCTGATCGGTCCTCACAGCTTTTTTAGCAGTTATCTGATCGACGAACATGTAGATCTGTTGATCTATTGAATCATCGTGTCAGACGGCCTGTTGATTGCCATCATCTATTTTGTCATCTATTATCTCATCGGCAGGTATTACCAACCCAGGCGGTATGTAGTGTTTTCGATTTGGCTCGCAGTTCTGTTTGCCGTTTACACGGCAGCGTGTGTGAAAATGGAAGGCGACATTTCTGCCCAAATCGGACGTGAAGACAGGGTGTTGAATTATTCGTTCTATTATCTCATCAACATCAGCCGCTATACGGTGATAGGCTTTTTACTTTACAGGCTGAATCAAAATATCCTTCAGAGGAAAAAACTGCAACAAGTTACTGTAGAGAAGCTCAAGGCAGAGGTGAATTACCTTCGCGCGCAGATCAATCCCCATTTTTTGTTCAACACACTCAATAATCTGTACGGACTTTCCCTTCAGCGCTCGGAGAAGACACCGGACCTGATCATTCGCCTGTCAAAGATGATGGATTACATGCTTTATGAAGTGGAAGGTACGAAGGTGATGCTTCAGCGCGATGTTGAGAACCTGGAGAACTATATCGAGATGGAAAAGATCCGTCAGGGCAATCAGGCGATGATACATTTCGGGATACAGGGTGAAATTAAAAATCAGCTCATCGAGCCCTTGTTGATGTTGCCATTGGTTGAAAATGCATTTAAGCACGGCGTCAATCAATTGATAGACGGTGCGTATCTGGATATCGGGCTTATCGTGAGTGATGATGGACTTGTCTTTTCGGTGAAAAACAATTACAAATCAGGTAAACAGAATGGTCAGATCCATCAGAGCCTCGGTTTAGCCAATTTACGCAGACGCCTGAATTTGTTTTACCCTGACCGGCACCGGCTCGACATTTATGACGATACGATCAACTATCACGTTGAACTTCGTATCACGGACGCGTTTCATCATCGTTCAGAACAGGAGTTATTTACTACAGAAATCGAAGCACAATGAAGTTTACATGTATCATTGTTGACGATGAACCTCTTTCACACAATGTGCTGAAGAGCCACCTCCGGGATATGCCCGACGTGAGCCTCGTTGCCGGGTTTACCAACGCTGTTGACGCACGCAGCTATCTCGGCGAAAACCCCGTAGATTTGCTTTTGCTCGACATCCAAATGCCGGAGATCACTGGACTCGAATTTCTTCGATCGCTCGAAACCAAACCGGTTACCATTATTACGACCGCGTTCAGGGATTATGCGCTGGAGGGTTTTGAACTCGGTGTGATAGACTACTTACTGAAGCCCATCGAATTAGAAAGATTCAGAAGGTCGTTAGCCCGTGCTTTGGATTTTCTTCAGCTAGTGCGAGCAGGAGACTCCATCGATTTCGATTCCGCCGAAGATTCCCATAGCATTCTGATCAAGACCGGAACGAAGAAAGTAATGCTTGACTACAGGACGATTGTTTTCGCGCAGGGCCTGAAGGACTACACGATCTTGCACACGGATTCAAGGAAGTATGTGGTGAAGGGATCTGTAAAGGCATTTGAGGAGTATCTGCCAAAGGACAAGTTTGTTCGGGTGCACAAGTCCTTCATCGTTGCGAAGCATCTGATAAAAGTTATCTATAAGAATAAGATCGAGCTCGAGTCAGTGTCGATCCCGATTGGGAGAAGCTTTCGGGAAACGGTCGACGCGGCATTAAGAGCGAACTAAGTTCCCTGCGATCCAATGAAAAAGGGCATCCGTTGGGAATGCCCTTTGTACTGTTCATTAACCTCTCATTGACGTGACATTTCCTGCAAGACCTTCTTTGCGTTCGGATATCCCATATTGGCAGCGATCTGGTAATTTTCGATGCCTTGTTTTTTATTGCCCGAGAGAAGATAGGCCTCGCCCAGGCAGTCGAACGTATCGGCGGAGTGGGGAAATTCTTTTGTGTTTACGGCGAACGCCTTGATGGCACCCTCGTAGTCGTTCTTTTCCAGCAGGAGATAGTAGGCAGCGTCTTTCCACGCATTCTCACTGAAGATCTTCCATCCCGGAAATGCTTTTTTGTTTCGTTCGAATGTTGCGATGGCCTCGTCAACCTTTCCTTCGCGAAGCATTCCTACAAGCTCACTTTCTGCAACAGGCACGGGCTTGCCGCTCTTTTTGTTGACGGCAGCGAGGCGTTTGTACAGAGGATAGGACCCAGGATACAATTTGACACCTTCTTCGATCACGAGCGTGGCTGCCGAATAGTTGTTATTGGCGATAAGCTCGTCGGCCATATTGATGAACTCACCCTGATAGGGTGTGTTGAGATTTGACTGGAGCAGGTTAAGCATCGCCCGTGCCTTCCCGGTCCCGCTCGTTCCATGATCCACAATATTCTGAAGATATTCATTGTGTCGGTCTGTAATGCC
>CBHTUB010000350.1:0-6694 GCA_966095595.1 uncultured Chryseosolibacter sp.
TTCAAAGTGTAGACTTCAGATATACCATCAACGGCCAGCTTCAATCGATCAACAATGCGCAGCTGGATGTCAATTCCGCTACCAATGACGAATCGAATGATTACTTCGGTATGGAGATGTTTTACAATACTGCTGAAAGTGGCCTGGGTAACACGGCTTACTATAACGGCAACATCTCTGCTGTAAAGTGGAAGGGCATAGGACAAGCGAGCGGAAACACAGGCACGCGGTCGTACATCTATACTTATGACAAGAGTAACCAGTTGAAAAGTGCGGTATCGAAGGTTAGAAGCACTTTGTGGGACAAGGAGACCAATGCATTGAACGAGTCCATGACCTACGACCACAACGGCAACATTAAAACGTTGCAACGCAACCAGCGCAAGCACGGGCTGAGTGGTGTCACTGCCAGCTTTACATCGGAGGCGATAGACGACCTCACGTACAATTATAACAGCGCGAATGTTAATACACTGGAAAAGGTGACCGATGCAGCCACGGCCACTGGTGGGTTCAACAATGGAAGCAGCGGGACAAATAACGACTATACCTACGACGTGAATGGCAATCTTCTGACCGATACCAATAAGGATATAAGTGGTATCACCTACAACTTCATGGGCAAACCGACACAAATCACCTTCACGAGTGGAAAAGTGATCAGCTACACCTATGATGCTGGTGGTACAAAACTGAAAATGGCCGTTACGCAATCCGGAACCACAAATACTACGGACTACGTAGGCGGATTTGTTTACGAGAACGCAAACCTGAGCTTCTTCAGTGCGCCTGAAGGAAGGGTTGTAAAGAATGGAAGCAACTATGAGCACCAGTATGCGATCGCCGACAACCAGGGGAATACCCGGGTAGTGTTTACGTCTGCCACTCCCGCAGCAGAGGCGGAAACTGTAAGCTTTGAAGCAAGCACCAATACCAATGTTCAGAACTACAACAACCGTGTAAACTGGGAGTTGATGGACCACACCGATGCAACGACAGATGCCGCAGATTACTCACAGAAGCTGTTCACCTCGTCAACTGGCAGGATTGGTGTTGCAAAGCTGTACAAGGTATATCCGGGGGATAAAGTGAAGATAGAAGCGTATGCAAAATATTATAACCTGACAAGTACCGGTACTTCGCTTGCTGGCTTTGCGACTTCATTGCTAAGTGCCTTTAACTTGCCTGCGCCGGCGCCGGGGGAGACCGGTACACCATCATCTGCCTTAAATACCTGGGGTGGTTATGTGGAAGGGGGCAACTCCCATGGAATCTCCGGCTACCCGATGGCATTTGTGAACCTGATCGTGCTTGACAACAATAATAATTTCCTTGATGCGGCGTGGAACCAGATCAATGGCGGAGAGCAGGTCGGCATAGCCACTAAAGCGGCACACGATTATATGATGCAGGAGTATACAGCAAAAGAAGAAGGTTGGATCTATGTGTACACGAGTAACGAAAACGCTACGTCGGTGGAGGTTTACTTTGACGACGTGGTGATCACGCGTACGAAGAGCAATGTGATCCAGTATAGTGAATATTATCCGTTCGGTTTGAGTACCTCATCAAGCTGGACAAGGGAGAATTCATTAGATAATAATTATCTTTATAACGCAGCCAATGAATTGAACGACGACACGGGTTGGTACGAAATGTTCTACAGGGGCTACGACCCGGCTACCGGGCGAATGTTGCAGGTTGATCCGTATGCAACAATGTATGCATCGTATTCCGGGTACAGCTATGCTTTGGACAATCCTGTAATGATGAATGATCCAAGTGGTGGAGTTGTATCGCAAGATATTGGGGCTGTAGCGATTGAACGCAGAATACAATGGCTGGCAGAAACATGGGGAGCCATCTATAACGAAATGGGTTCTGGCGGTAGTAGTAATGGAGGTGGCGGTCCTGGGTGGATTACCAAATGGTCTGAGACATTCAGTGAATTAGTGGAGAATTATGTGTGGAGTGACGCAAAAAATGCCGAAAGTGCAAAAGAGTTTTTTGATGCTCATACAAGATTCATAGTAACAGGGACAAATGGACACGGCCAAACGGGTGAAAATAGATCCGCTTGGGGACGCACAATAGTCAGTTCAAGCGGAACCTGGCAAGCCAGTGATCCTGCCTTCCCAGTGCCACCACCAGTACCGGACGGCATGGGCGGCTCAGACGGTGGTGGTTTAGGGGATTCGCCGCTGTATGGTGGATCAGATCGGGCGTTGGTGGGGCATGGTGGTGACACTGGTGGTGATGGACCACGAGCCGTAGTGGCAGCTGGAATTATCGGGGCCGCGGCGTCAACATCAGGCCCTGTCATCGGGGTGGTAAGGGTCATCCCAGTAGTTGGTGCAGTTGCTACTTCAGCAAAACTTGGATGGGATGTTGGTAGTTTCTTGGGAGACCACACACTCGAAATAGCAGATGGAGTCGCGGATCTTTTAGAGTCCTTTGGCGTTTCGCGAGAACTTCTAAGGGGGCCATTGCTTTCAAAGGGTGGGAAACAAAATTTATGGGATGATGAGCTTTCACATTTAAGTAATGAAGAACTAGCTCTAGAAAAGCTTGCTGCTATAAAAGCAAAGAATGTTGAACGCTTGAGGAGAATAATTAGGGAAGAGAAACGTAGGGGGCAACGGAATAAACAAAAAAGAGGCAAATGAAAAAGATCTCCAAAGACGAGGCGCAGGAGCGTTTGGCAGATAATAACCAACGGTCGCTATTCATCCTTGAATACAATCACTTCAATGACGACGGCAATGGCAATTTGTATAAAAGGTTTGTTAAACAAATGTTAGACACAGCAAGAGATGGAGATCTTGTTTCCGATGCACTGTACTTGGCAATCAATATTGACTATTATAGTGCTGCTTTTTTTGATCGCGTCGTGAATGACCTTTTTAGACGAAGGAATTTTTTGTCAAGGTTAGCATGCTTCGATTACATTCATAATTATAAGGACAAGAAGGTCAATCAATTTGAAGATGTCTGTTGGAAATTACTAAAGTCTTCAAGTAATGATATGAAAGTACTGGCGGCAGCAGCCTTGGTCAAAATTGATAGAAGCCTGTTGAACTTGACTATGAAGATTTTGCAAGGATTTAGAGTCCCAACAATGTTTTACAAAGTCTTCAATCTCTTTAAGCAAGATGGGATAAAATTCTCTCGTCACGAAAAAAAGGCTTTAGAAGCATTGGTTGTGGGAAAGAATTTTTCCAATTCTGTTAGAAAGGAATTGTTATATATTCTCAGTCAATTCCCTGAAAGTTAGTGTCATGTAATTGTTGGCGATTATCATGGATGTTATTGTAGGGTTGTAAGATTATCAAGAAAATGGAACAGGTAGGCCTGCTCTTATCATTTCAAAATTGTGTATCGCCCGGTTCTGTTACAAAGTGTTGATACACTATGCAACATATTGGAAGTCAGAACCGATTCAGTTTAGAAGTCCGTGAATTTGTTGTAAGAACAGGTTGTAATTACCTGTTCTTATTATTTTTGGACGGGATTAACTGTACTAACGTGCTGATTCTTCACTCAGTATTTCAAAAGTGGTGATGAATCCAACTAAGAATTGCATTTATTGTAGCGGTGTCTGTGTTTGGAATCGTGTAAATTGGGAGTTGATGGATCACACCGATGCAACGGCAGATGCCACAGATTACTCGCAGAAGCTGTTCACCTCGTCGACTGGCAGGATTGGTGTTGCAAAGCTGTACAAGGTATATCCGGGAGATAAAGTGAAGATAGAAGCATATGCAAAATATTATAACCTGACAAGTACCGGCACTTCGCTTGCTGGCTTTGCGACTTCATTGCTGAGTGCCTTTAACTTACCTGTGCCGGCGCCGGGGGAGACCGGTACATCATCATCTGCCTTGAACACCTGGGGCGGTTACGTGGAAGGGGGCAACTCGCATGGGACCTCCGGCTACCCGATGGCATTTGTGAACCTGATCGTGCTTGACAAGAACAATAATTTCCTTGATGCAGCGTGGAACCAGATAGATGGCGGAGCGCAGTCTGGCATAGTAACCAAAGCTGCTCACGATTACATGACACAGGAGTACACGGCAAAAGAAGAAGGTTGGATCTATGTGTACACGAGTAACGAAAATGCTACGTCCGTGGAGGTATACTTTGATGATGTGGTGATTACGCGTACGAAGAGTAATGTGATCCAGTACAATGAATATTATCCGTTTGGTTTGCAGACTGCCAGTAGCTGGACAAGAGAAAACACAACAGATAATCAATATCTCTACAATGCAGCCAATGAGCTAAACGATAACACTGGCTGGTACGAAATGTTCTACAGGGGCTATGACCCGGCTATTGGACGCATGTTACAGGTAGATCCCTATGCGACGATGTATGCATCTCTTTCAGCGTACAACTATGGTGCGAACAATCCTGCCATGTTCAATGATCCGACTGGTGCGGTGTTGCAAACGCCTCCTGATTGGGAGCAGTGTTTCTATCACCCGGTAAACTCGGGGCTAATAGATTATCACACGGGAGGTGGTGGAGGTGGCCATTACAGAAGTGACAGGCCGCTGAATGCCGGTACGGCGGGTTGGGGTGGCTCAAGAAATACGGGCACTTATGGAAATATCGGTTCCGGGACAACATCGATAACAATTGGGGAAGGAGAAAATGCAATTACTATAGAAGTTGATTGGGGACAAGTGACGGGCGAGGGTGTCACTTTCGGATTTGACAATGGGGTTCTCAATATGACAGGTACAGTCAGAGGAATTCAAAGTAGTGGTGGTAACAACACTATTTTCTTCGGTGGGTATTATGCACCGGGCGGGGACGGGGTAGAGATAAATGGTGTTAATGGTCACATGGGATATATTATGGTGGATGACCTGAAAGAACCTTTGGTTCTACTGGATAAAAACGGGGACGTAAAGAGTTGGGATAAAGGGGCAAATAACATTTTTGTGGACCTGGGGGACGGCAGAGTGGAAAAATTTCGCGATCAACTGGCCATGAAAGGTGACATGAAACCTGAAGCATTTAGCAAGGGTCTACTGAGTGTAGTGGATGGAATGAAGTTGCCGGAGGGAACCTTTGATTCTAAGCGCCTGTATAAAACCGGCGCAATAGCTATCAGTTTAATTAACGGAGTGAAAGCTTATACTGATCTTGAGTATGTGAGGGGAAAAGCAGCGTACACACTTAGCAGTAGACAAGGACTTCCTGAAGGTATGATGACTATGGTATACCAAGGTATTGGCAGCAATTTAACAGTTGATCGATTAAGGTCTATTTTGGGATATCATGAATTTTATGCACATGGGATTAAATTGCTCTCCCATCCGATTGATAACGCTGAAATTACAAGGATTGAAAATAGTTATTTTAAAAAATGACCATGAAACGAAGTATGTTTAATGTTAACCGAGTTAGAAAGATACACTCATTGCTGTCATGCATTCTTTTTATTCTTTTTGCCTTCCAAAGCTGTGCGGGGCAAGATAGGTGCTCACTAAATGGTACATGGGTGATTAGAAAAGGACGACTGACTGAAAAATACGAGGGAGTCGCATCTTATCAGGGTAACATTGTATCATTTTATAAAGATACTGTAGAACTAGCTTCGGGATTCTTCTACAATACACTTGGATTAAATGACGAATATCCCAATGGTCGCTATCCTTTTGTCTATTACGGCAACAAAGAAGTTTATAAGCGCGAGGCAAACACACTATCCATTTTCAGTAAGCCGTACAACGAATGGTCTGTATTCACAATTGAATGTCTTGCAGAAAATAGGGTTAGGCTAATTAAACAGATAAAGGCTGACACAATATTGCTTGAACGATCAAATGATTTTTCCAGGAGTACAGTTTGCAACATTAGGTCCATTAAAGTGCATGTCCATAAGGGAACGCTTGACCAATTTAACGTTGGTTATAAAGTAGCCTTCTTTCCAAATGATCTAATGACTTATGAACAACAAGATTCAGTAACAGAGAATTTTGCAAAGACTACTTTAAGACTTCCGGGCGGGACGTTTAAGAATATTTGTAATGGATTTAGATTTGTAGACCTACATAAGCTAAAACGAGTTTATCCTGCGATGACATCAGATTACCAAGAAGCGGACATAGAGATTCAGACTCTTGACGGAGATCGGATTGAATGTAAAATACAAGATATAGCCGCTGATGATGCCCCTGATGAGCTACGTTTAGCACTGGTTCCAGTACTATATCTTCATCAACAATATGTCTATCCGCGCTTAAAAGCAAAGCACTTCGATGATGAATAATTAATCCCCCACACGAAGGATTGCATATCGAAGTAGTCTGCTTTCAGATCCTTCACCAGGTGTTTCAAAAGTGTTAGGTCTGTGTTCCGAATGGCAGGGGCAGAAATGGAGTCAATGATACTACTGCAAATCCTGTAAAGGACCTTTTAGCAAACCTGTTCCAACCTGGCGTGTGTGCCGAGAGTGGTCAGAGGATTATAACCCTCGTAAGAGAGAGTTATGACATCAGAAACCAGAAGAGTTATCGAGCAAATTTGATCTCTCTCAATATATGTTAATAGGATGTTTCGGCAACCAGGTTATCGGAAACGGAACTAGTGATCGCCCGTAGCGACCGCCGGCAAAGGGATAGCAGCTAAAAGCTTCCCGACATCGGGAGACAATGCAGTATGATCCATCGACAGGTAG
>CBHTUB010000351.1:0-6677 GCA_966095595.1 uncultured Chryseosolibacter sp.
GCGATCTCATAAAGGGGTTTATTTCAAATTTCTTTTACGCTCGTGAAAAGCTCCCTGAAAGGTAGGGTCTTCTTTTTTCTTTTGCCAGTCTATTTCACGGGCCATATCCTGCGCCTCCATAAAAGGGGTCTCGGCGATCTCCACTTCGGCCGGAAGATTCTTCATGGGGATCTTTTCACGGATAAGGTCTTCGATCTTTCTCACATGATACAGCTCGGCCTCGGTAGCAAATGTGATTGCCTTTCCTTCCTGGAATGCGCGACCGGTTCTCCCGATCCGGTGTACATAATCCTCGTAAAGGATAGGTACATCGAAATTGATGACATGCGACACCTTCACTACATCGATACCCCGGGCAGTGACATCGGTCGAGACAAGAACTCTCAGCTTTCCTTCCTTGAACTCGTTCACGGCATTGATCCTGGTATTTTGCCCCTTGTTCGAGTGGATGACTTTGACCGGACCGAGCTCCTTACGCTCGATATACTTTGAAACATTGTCGGCAACTTCCTTCGTCCGTGTAAAGATCATCACGCGGTTGAAGGTTTCACGATCCTGCAGAAGATATTCAAGGAAGTTGATCTTTGTTCTGAGGTTGGGGATCTGGTACAGTTCCTGGGATACCTGCTTCGCAGTGGTTGCCGGCGGTGTCACCTCCACCTTTACGGGGAACTCCAGGAACTCTCCTGACAAGCGCTCGACTTTCTGGGAGAAGGTAGCGGAGAAAAGCAGGTTCTGTCGTTTCTGCGGGATCACCTCAAAGAGTTTTCTCAGCTGTGGCATGAAGCCCATGTCCATTATCCTGTCGGCCTCGTCAAGCACGAGGTATTTGATGTGTTTCGTGTTGAGCTCTTTCTTGAGGTAGATCTCCATAAACCTGCCCGGTGTTGCTATCAGAATATCCACCCCTTGCTGGAGCGTCTCGATTTGAGTCTTTGCTCCGACACCTCCATAGATCGGCAGGATCCGCAGATCGGTATATTTTGCCAGACGGGCTGCATGATCGGCGATTTGCAGGGTGAGCTCTTTGGTAGGAGCGAGGATCAACGCACGGGGTTCGGAGACCTGTGCAAATTTCACCTTCATCAGGATCGGAAGAAGATAGGCCGCGGTTTTTCCCGTGCCGGTCTGCGCTATCCCAATGACTTCCTGGCCACCTAAAATAAGCGGGATACACTTTTGCTGAATCTCTGTCGGCTGATCGAAACCCGCGTCCCTTACAGCGTTGATCAATTGCTTATTGAGATTAAAATCCTCGAAGGAAGTTATTGTCGACACTTAAGGTTTATTTTTACGGCAATGAAAAGTACACTGCTTCTGAACGCAAATATAGTCAATGAAGACAAGGTCTTTCAGGGTGATATACTCATCCGGGGACAATTCATTGAAAGGATAGGGAACGACCTCGCTTCGCAGAATGCCGATAAGATCATCGATCTTCAGGGGAAACATGTTTTTCCAGGGGCCATAGACGACCAGGTGCACTTCAGAGAGCCTGGACTTACACATAAGGCAAATATTTTTTCGGAGTCACGGGCGGCGGTTGCCGGAGGTGTTACCTCTTTTATGGAAATGCCCAACACCAACCCTCCGACATTCACCCAGGAATTGCTGGAAGACAAATATGCCATCGCCTCGCGCACGTCGCTGGCCAACTACAGTTTCTTTATCGGTGCTGCGAACGACAACCTTGACGAGGTCTTGAAAACCGACATCAGAAAAGTATGCGGATTAAAGATCTTCATGGGATCCTCTACCGGTAACCTCCTTGTTGACAATGAGCGCACCCTGAACGACTTCTTCTCGAAATTTCCAGGGCTGATCGCTACACACTGCGAAGACGAGCAGACGATCCAACAGAACTCAGCGGAATACAAGGCAAAGTATGGCGAAGATATTCCCGTACGGTATCACCCGCTGATCAGGAGCGCCGAGGCTTGTTATAAATCTTCCTCGTTTGCCGTCGACCTTGCCAGAAAACACGGCACCCGTCTTCATATTCTTCACATATCGACCGAAAAGGAAACTCATCTTTTCGACATAGCGCCTCCGGAGAAAAAGAAGATCACGGCAGAAGCCTGCATCCATCATTTGTGGTTCAATGATGCGGACTATGACCGCCTGGGGACACTGATCAAGTGGAACCCCGCCGTGAAGACGAAGGCTGATCAGGAAGCAGTGCTGAAGGCGGTTAATGAGGGACGCATCGATGTGATCGCCACGGACCATGCTCCACATACCCTGGAAGAAAAAAAGAACACCTATTTCAAGGCGCCATCGGGCGGCCCGCTGGTTCAGCATAGTGTAGTTGCCATGATCGAGTTGCATCGCCAGGGAAAGATCACACTTGAAAAGATCGCGGAGAAAATGAGCCACAATCCTGCCATAATATTCCAGATAGAAAAAAGGGGATTCATCAGGGAAGGATATTATGCGGATCTTGCTGTCGTTGATATGAATCGCGCCTGGACGGTGGGAAAAGAAAATATCATCGCAAAATGCGGGTGGTCTCCGTTCGAAGGGGTGAAATTCAGTTCTTCGGTCATTCATACGTTTGTGTCCGGCCACCTGGCATACGAAAATGGCCGGTTTGACGAATCTGCCATGGGGGAGAGGCTATTATTTAACCGCTGAAAGCCAGATAATTTTTTTATTTCCTTCTGGAAATCTAAATTTGCAGTCCTTATTCCAGTCCAGGTACCTGCCTGGGTCTGAAGGAAAACCAAAGTCCGAGGAGTTTGGTTTTAACCAATACATGGTGAATGTAGCTCAGTTGGTTAGAGCACCAGATTGTGATTCTGGGGGTCGCCGGTTCGAGCCCGGTCTTTCACCCGAAGGCTTCCCTTAAAAGGAAGCCTTTTGTTTTGACCTTTTCTGAATAAGTCTGAATTATTCTCTTTTAGTTTCCGAAGCCCCGGCTTTGTCGTATAATTATACGTACAGTTGAATAAAGTCGCGCCGATGATCGGACCAACCAACCGTGGCTCGATTTTTTGAAGTGGATTTGATATGATAACGTGGAGAGAATTTAACAAACTGTCGCTTGATAAGAAGGTGGGCATGCTCTACCAGAGAGGCACTTTCATCATGTCAATCCGTTACTACGAATACAAGGTAAACCTCTATCTGATCGGATCCATTTACGTCGAGGTCTTCGTGAATCACAAACAGGCTTCTGTCGAAAAGATCATGCTCCTGGACACCAATCATTCCCGCATGAAATTTTATTCCGATCAGATCAAGCTGCCGTACGAGATCTATCAGAACGGTACAAAATAAAAAAACCCTCCCGATCGGGAAGGCTTTCAGTTTCTTATCTGGCTCGGTTAAGCTGTAGCAGTGGTTGAAGATTCTTCAAATTTCTGCGACATTCTAAGCGTAACATTCTTCTTGGCCTTGTATCCGCAGTAGCCACACTGATAGTGCTTTGTAAGCTCACCTTCTTCAGTTGTTGAAGGAGGCTTGACGATCTCTTCTCTTACAACTTTGAAAGTCTGGTAGTTACATTCAGGGCACTGGAGTGCGTGGAGGTGACCGGAATATTTCTCGATCTTAACGTAGCCTGTTTCTTCGTCTTTCCACACATCATAGTCAATGGAGAATACATTTTCTTCAGCCTGCATACCTTCGTCAAGGTAAGCATCTTCTTCCTCTTCGCTCAGAAGCTTCATTGCCTTACCAGTCTTAGGAGAGATCCGTGGCTTGTAGCGTAAAGTCTTCAATCTCTTCTCAATGAAGAACGGATAGTAAAACTTGAGCAGGTTCTGAACGATCAAAGCGACGATCATACCCATTGAAACAGTAGTGAAGAGTCTTACGAAGATCCACAGTACAGTGCCAGTTTCAGCCGTAACACCGGTGTTTGCGAAAAAGCAGCATCCGATGATAAACACTATAGAAGCGAACCATAACGTCCTGATCTCACTCTTGTTAATGAAATCGTACTTCGTTTTGGCGTCGCTCATGGTCGATAGCCTGATGATGTGAGCTATAACGATCAACACTCCTATCGCCCAGGTGATGAGGGCGATGTTCTTAGCCAATGCATTCCAATCTGCGTAATTCTGGTCCATGGTATGGGGTTGGTTTTATTAATTACTCTCCAGTCTACAAATATATAGTTCCAGGTCAAATTTCCATAACGCTGAAGGGTCGTATTCAGCGCTAAAGTGATACAATTTAATATTAATTAAACAAAAATGGTAAAAATTCAGAACATGAAAATGAACCGGCTTGACAAATATATTTAAAACTACAGCGGGTTACTTTGCCTTGCAAAAGCCTCTATCAGTCGCAACGTTTTATCTGTTTCCTCATACATTCCCATATGTGCTGAGCTATCGAGCACCTCGAGATGGATCCTGGATGAAAGTAAGGCTTGTTTCTGAAGACTTTCTGGATTGATGCCGGCGTCGTGCGCTCCGCCTATAAGGAGGATATTCCCCTTGAATTCGCGCAACACATCCTGCCTGTCCGGGCGGTCGCGCATCGCCATCGTGTAACCCCTGACCGCGGCCTCCGGGGCCTCCGTTGCGATGGACCTGATCGTAGCCATCGCAGGATGTTTCTTGTCGAAAAATAGAGGCTCGATAAAATTTGACGTGAACGCGCGCACGCCATTGGTCGTGATAAATTCCAGTACCTTATTTCTGTTGTCTTTCTTCTCCGCACTGTCTGGAAGCGCCGTTGAATGGAAAAGAACAAGCCCCTTGAATCTCGCAGGGTCCTTCTTTACCATCGCCAGTGAAACATATCCTCCAAGAGAGTGCCCGATAACAATGGCATCGATTATACCAGATTCAGCCATCCAGTCCAGCATGAGTTGCGCAATATCATCCAAAGTGAAATTGCCAGCTGCAGGGCTGCTTTTTCCGAATCCCGGGAGATCCGGCGTATAAACTTTGAAATTCCCTGACAGGGAATCGGCGAATGGATCCCACATGCGGTGGTTCAATGGAAAACCGTGAATTAAAATGACGGGCGTTCCGCGACCCCTGGCCGTAGCGTTGATGGGAGACATTCAGAGTGCTTTCGTAACGGGTTCCAGCATTTGAACAACGGCTTTTTCTATGCCATCGGGATCGAAACCACATTCGCGGTGCAACTCGATCTGCTCGCCATGCTCCACGATCCGGTCGGGAATACCAAGCCTGCGAACTTCGGCATGGAGATTATTGTCGGCCATGAACTCGAGCACCGCAGAACCGAAACCACCCTGGATACAACCGTCTTCAACGGTGATGATTTTTTTGTATCGGCCGAAGATCTCGTACAAAAGCTCCGTGTCAAGTGGCTTCACAAATCGCATATCGTAGTGACCAACCTCAAGGCCTTTTTTGTGGAGCCGATCGCATACTTCCACGGCGTAGTTACCCACATGACCGAGGGTCAGGATAGCAAGTTCATCTCCTTCCCTGATCATTCGTCCCTTTCCGATCGCAATCTCCGTAAACGGTGTTCTCCATTCCGGCATAACGCCTTGCCCGCGGGGATATCGTATCGAGAAAGCTCCTTCCTTGCGAGGCAGCTGAGCGGTAAACATCAGGTTTCTCAATTCCGACTCGTCCATCGGTGCGCTGATAATGATGTTCGGCAGACAACGGAAGTACGCCACATCGTAGGCACCGTGGTGTGTAGGTCCGTCAGCACCTGCAAACCCCGCCCTGTCGAGGCAGAAGTTCACGGGAAGATTCTGAATGCACACGTCATGTATCACCTGGTCATAGGCCCGTTGCATGAAAGAGCTGTAGATGTTGCAGAACGGGATCAACCCCTGCGTCGCGAGTCCGGCAGAGAATGTTACGGCATGTTGTTCGGCAATACCCACATCAAAGGCGCGATCAGGCATTTCCTTCATCATGATGTTCATCGATGATCCAGACGGCATCGCCGGTGTGATGCCTACGATCTTGTCGTTCTGTTTTGCAAGCTCGACAAGGGTATGACCAAAGACATCCTGGTATTTCGGAGCCTGCGGCTTTTCATAGGTCTTCTTGTGGATCTCTCCGGTGATCTTATCGAATGTACCTGGCGCATGCCACGTGGTCGCATTTCCTTTCTCGGCAGGTCCATATCCTTTACCCTTCACCGTAACACAATGAAGGATCTTCGGGCCCTTGATGTTTTTCATGTCTTCGAGGATAGTCACGAGGTGATCGATGTCGTGGCCATCCACCGGACCGAAATATCTGAGGTTGAGTGACTCGAAGAAATTACTTTGGCTGAGCAACGTCGCCTTGATCCCGCTTTCAACCTTCGAGACGATCTCCTGCGCGCTCTTTCCGAAGCTCGACAGGCGACCCAGCAGCTTCCACACGTCATCCTTCAGCTTGTTATACGCCCGCGAGGTTGTTATATCGGTCAGGTAGTCTTTCAATGCACCTACATTGGGATCGATCGACATGCAATTGTCGTTGAGGATCACCAGCAGGTTTGTGTCGGATACACCGGCGTGGTTCAATCCTTCAAATGCAATTCCACCAGTAAGCGCGCCATCGCCGATGACGGCTATGTGTTGTCTTTCCGGCGTATTCAAATATTTGGAGGCAACTGCCATTCCCAAAGCGGCAGAGACGGATGTAGAAGAATGGCCTACGCCAAAGGCATCGTATTCACTCTCCTTGATCTTTCGAAAACCGGAGATGCCGCCGAACGTGCGGTTGGTCTGAAATGAATCA
>CBHTUB010000352.1:0-6676 GCA_966095595.1 uncultured Chryseosolibacter sp.
TTTTCGTGGTATCATTGGGATTAACACAAAAAAAATCTTTATAAGCCCTCCGCGAACCTAAAATGACACTGCAAGAGGTGATCGCCACAAATTAAATAAAACACGACTCCAGATTCAACTCACCGGCCAGGGTAGTAAATGTAATCGTATACCCCTCAAAGGGTTCTCCGTTTGCTCCGAAAGGACCAGGATCAATCTGCAATGTGTACGATGTGTTTTTTTGCATGAATCCATTTAGCGTCAACCTTACAACAGCTCCGGTTACACTCCCAGTGAATGGGACGGAGGTTGCGTTGGAAAAAAGGTGCGTCGCAGAGATAATGGGACCTGGATTCAAGGCGCTACTGAACTGAATCACTACATCCCGACTGCCTAAAACAGTATTCTCAGTTCCGTCCAATTTCAATGAAGTCGATCCAACAGAGATATACTCGATCCGTAGACCTTGTTTCCCATCATCTTTGTCACATCCTGTCAGGAATGGAAAAAGCAGCAACAGACTTAAAAAACGTCTCATCGTTGTTTAAATGGAGTCAGATTCAAAAAGGTCTCCGGAGAACCGGAAACCTTTGAACCCAAACTAACCAAACACCCTTTTTGGTTATTTACCTTTTCCCTGCAGAACCAGGAGAGCGTAGATCTGCTCTTCTGTTAGTGCTTTATTGTAGATTCGAATCTCGTCCATTGAGCCCGTTAACCAACTCGCCCATGGTTCTTCTCCGTGATTTGAAAGTGTAGGCGTCGTCTGGAAATGAACAGTTCCGAAGACCATTGGACCACTGTTTTCAAAAGAGAATGCACCATCCCAGCCAGCATCAACTGTTTTCACATCAGCACCGTTCACATAGTAGATGAACTGTTCAGTTGTTGCATCATATGTTAGGGTATGATTGGACCACGCATTGAATAGCCCTTTCACCCCGGTCACTTCAACCCAGGTGTCTCCACCGTTATTGTTTTTAACGTGTACCTTAATGGTCGCTGCATCGTTATTGCTACCGTTCTCAATGAACCAGTCCATGTAGCCCCAGAAATCTGTAGGGTTTGAGACATTTACTAATCCTATAATTCCGTCTATGGCATTATCGGTATTAGCGTCCACAAAAGTTGGATTCACCCAAAACGAGATTGTAAAGCTTTGCAACTGATTTAGCAGATCGCCCGGGTCATAAACGAGATACGATTTGCTGGAAGCGTTTAGTGTGACGCCCTCATTTTTGAACGCACTGCTAAATCCGGTCGCCGTATTTTCGGCCGTGCCAGTTGATTTCGTTTCTGTCAGTGACCCATCGAACGGAAAATAGGCGACGAGAGAACTTGCTTCAATTTCTTCCGACGAAGTGTAACCCGAAATGGTGAACGCGGGCTTGTAGCTGTTAGGATCAAATTCATCGTAGCATGACCACAAGCAAGCGCTCATAAGCAGCAATGAACTCAAAAAACTATATGTCTTATGATTTTTCATAGTTGTTACAATTTGATTTTAATAACCAGGGTTTTGAGTAAGTGTTCCTGCGCTCAAATCGATTTCGGTTTGAGGGATTGGCCATACTTCATTCTTACCTTCTTTCCATCCCTTAGACTCAAACACTTCTTTTCCCCGTCCCTGACGGATGACATCAAAGTACCGATCAAATTCCATTGCAAGTTCAACCTGACGCTCATGCCAAATCGCCTGACGAAGCTCGGCCTGATCGGTCGTCGTTACCTCAGGGAGAATACCAGCATCACCACCTCGCGCCCGTGCCCGCACCATTTCCAGTGCATCAAGTGCTGCCTGAGTATTTCCAAGTTCATTGTTTGCTTCAGCATTCATCAAAAGCACATCGGCATATCTGATTACTCGGATATTTTGCTGTGCTCCTTCTGTATAACCTGAAACATAATCACTAAACGGCACATATGACTTCTCATTATACATCGGGTTGTCTCCTACAGCAGGGATTGCGTCTCCCTGGGGTGTCGTTTCGCCACGGAAGATGATCGTAGCATCACGCCTTGGATCATCGGTTTCGTAAGCATCCGCAAGTTCCTGCGTAGGTACATTGAATCCCCAGCCACCTCCTGTAGACCCACGGACACCTTGCACCTGAGAATATTGAGAGTTTGACGCGGCGGCGTTACCCGGAATAATTTCAGCTTGAATTTCAAATATGGATTCAGAAGAATTCTCATTTTCCTCACGGAACAACGCCTGATAGTCATCAACAAGCGAGTAACCCAGAGTCATGACCTCGTCTGTTTTCGATTTCACCACGTCCCACTTTTCCTGATACATTGCAACCTTGGCGTGCAGTGCCAGTGCTGCACCGCGTGTTACCCGTCCTACGTCATTACCAGAGTAAGATGTTGGTAATACTGCCGCGGCATCAGTGAGATCTTGTTCAATTGCTGCATAAACCTGAGCTTTAGGCGTTCTCGGAATGTTGAACTCGGAAGGCTGATCGGCCTCACTTAGTCGAAGCGGCACATCGCCAAACGCACGTACTAGTCTGAAATGCCCATAGGCACGGATAAATTTAGCTTCAGCCACATAGCGAGCCTTGAGGGATTCGTCCATCGTGATCAAAGGCACCCGCTCAATCACGTTATTCGCAAGATTGATCAGCAAATACTGGCCCTTCCAGAAATCGTAAATCTGTCCATCGGTCGCAGTAACCGTAAAATCGTCAAATGCATTTAAGAATGTAGCATCAGTAACCGAGCTACCCTTCTCTGCTTCGTCAGAACCCAAGCTTTCTATGGCAATTGGAGCAAACGCAACCTGCGGCCATGAACGGAGGTAACCGTACATAGCATTGACAGCTGTTGTTGCATCGTCTCCACTCACCCAGAACTCTTCTTCCGGCTGCGTCCCCTGCGGGCGAACGGTAAGAAAGTCATCGCCACAACTTGAAGTGATGAACAAAAATCCCACAAACAGAGCAAGAAACTTATGCTGTGCGAATTTCATAATATATGTCTTCATAGATCAGTTTCTTAAAACGTAAGGTTAACACCAAGATTGTAAGTCGCGTAAAGCGGATAAACATTTGTATCCACTCCAGCAGTTGTTGGGCCTCCGCCAATCTCAGGCGACATGCCCCGATAGCTGAAGAAGTTAAATGCATTCTGCGCATTTGCATAAACACGGAGCGTCGTAATTCTCCACTTGCTTGTCATTGCTGAGGGCAATGTGTAACCGAGCTGAATATTTCTCACCCGGAAATAGCTGCCATCTTCTACATAGAATGAGTTTGACAAGTAGTTAGCTCCTCCACCAATGTTAACGGATGGATAGGTATTTGATGTGCCTTCACCATGCCAGCGGTTGTCGTAGAAATCTTTGGTAAAGTTTTCTGTTCCAAATCTGGCACCCAATACGGCATTATACACCTCTACACCAGAAACACCCTGGAAATCAAGTGTCAAATCAAAGCCTTTGTATCCAAAATTTGTGTTGATACCGTAGTAACGGCGAGCGTTCGGGTTACCAAGTGTAACGCGGTCTTTTCCGTCGATCGTTCCATCGTTATTAACGTCCTTGAATTTGAAGTCTCCGGGCTGCGCGGTAGGCTGAATAACCTGAGAACCCTTCACGTACGCATCGATTTCTTCGTCATTCTGGAACACTCCGATCACTTGATATCCATAGAATGAACCGATAGGTTCGCCAACCATAGTTCTGGTATTTGGAGCTCCTCCGGTGGTTCCAACCGCATTCAGCAGGGCATTTCGTCCCGTGCGCACTTCAGTCACCTCGTTGTCGTTAAAGCTTATGTTTCCCGAGATCGAATATGTGAATGCATCACCGATCTGATCTTGCCATGTAACTGCGAGTTCCACTCCCTTATTACGGAAGGTTGCCTGGTTTGCGACAAGCGTGCTACCTTCTTTTCCGAGAGTTCCAAGGATCGGAACACCGAAAATCGCATCCTTCGTATCTTTGATGTAGTAATCAATCTCTCCTGAGAGTCGGCCATCCATCACTGCGATTTCCAATCCAACGTCGGTTCCCTCTCCCACTTCCCACAATAATTCAGGTGGAACCTGGGTTGTAGGACCACCGCCGATGAATGCCGTGCCATTCAATACTCTCCAATAAGTTTCTGACCGGTTGATCGTTGAAACGCTGACGTTCGATGGAACCTGGTTGTTACCTATACGGCCCCAGCTTGCACGAAGCTTCAAACGATTCACAACGGTCTGGTCTTTCAGGAAGTCTTCTTCACTAATCACCCAACCAAGACCTATCGAAGGAAAATAGCCCCATCTCTCTTTTTCGCTGAATTTCGACGAACCATCAGCACGAAGGGTGGCAGTCAGAAGATAACGGTCGCGGAACGAGTAGTTGCCGCGAACGAAATATGAGGCGGAAGTCCAGAGATCACCACGATCGCTTACATTCCGGTTATCACCGTTGCTCACATAGTGATCATCGGAACTAGCATTCGGAACATTCTGCGCTTCGGCGGTAAGTCCATACGTTCTGAATTTCTGAGCACCCTGACCTAACAGTACTGTGACAGAGTGATCGTTGAAATCCTTATTAAATGTTAAAGTGTTTTCGAAAATCCAATACCTGTCGGATGTCCTGCTCCTGCTCAGCTTGCTTATAGAATTCCTCTGTGAAAAAGTCGCGGTATATTCCGGTGTGTAATTTCTTACTTCACCTTCCGAAAAATCACCCCCGACGCTTGTCCTGAATGTAAAGTTTTTCAGGAATTTCGCTTCTGCAAAAGCGGACCCCGTAATCTTGTAATTTTTCGATTGCTGATCGTAAAAGTCGAGTGTAGCTTGCGGATTAAATAAAGTGGATGAACCAGCTCCGAAGTCATTAGGATCGCCATAGGTGTCATCGTCGTAATAAACCGGCGTGATCGGCGAAGCTGAATAAAGCTCGTGGAAAATCCCTGATGGAATGTCGTTTGACTGATTCATGGCACCGGTCATTGTGAATCCCAATTTCAAGAACTCATATGCCTTGAATTCATTCTGCAATCGGGCTGTATAACGTTGGAAATCATTTCCTTCGACAATGCCATCCTGCTTGGTGTAACCAATTGACAAACCGAAAGTGCTCTTGTCATTTCCACCTGATAATGAGATGTTATGATTCGTAATCGCTGCAGCGCGCAAAACTTGCTTATGCCACTCTGTGGTTCCATAAGAATCCGGATCGTCATATCGCCCGGGTTCTCCCGCCATAACATCCATTTCGTTGACCATCTCGGCGAATTCAGGCCCAGATGCCATCTCAATCTGATTTGTTACGACCTGACTTCCAACCATACCGTTGTAGCTAACGGACACTTTTCCTTCGCCAGCACGCTTGGTTGATATCAAAACGACACCATTGGCAGCTCGTACACCATAAATCGCCTGAGATGACGCATCTTTTAGAATGCTGATGTTGGTGATGTCCGCCGGGTTCAGAAAGGTGATGTCATTATACCAGACGCCATCAACTATATACAGAGGCGTGGTTGACGCCAGGGCCGAACCGGTACCTCTGATTTTTATCTGTGGCGCGGCACCAGGTGTTCCTAGATTTGTAATTTGAACGCCAGCAACCTTTCCCTGCAGTGCGCTAATCGGATTGATGTTGGGTTGACGCTTAATGTCATCGGGTTTGACACTCGCAATAGCGCCAGTAACATCGGCTTTACGTTGCTCCCCATAACCGACAATAACAACTTCCTCGAGCGACGTAATGTCCAGTTCCAATTGAACATCCACAGTCGTCTGATTGCCCACCTCCACGGTCTTTGGAGCGTATCCAACGAAACTAAAGACCAACGTATTCTCGCTGGAACCCAGGGACAGTGTATAATTTCCGTCTGTGTCTGTCGTCGTTCCTTTGGTAGTACCTTGTACCACCACATTCACACCCGGAAGGCCAGTTCCTTCAGCAAAGTCAGTCACTTTACCGGAAACAGTCCTATCCTGGGCTGTAACTGTACCTGCTAATAGGCACAGGAACAGGATTGTTAGTAGAATTTTGTTCATAGGCTGTAAGTAGTTTTTCTTTGTTTGAGAAAACTAAAATTTGGAAAAACAACACTCCCGCGACAGAAAAATCATCAAAAACAGCCTTTTACCACTTTAAAATTTGGTGTTTTTATCAACCGGTTTTTCCCGCGAAAAAAACAATATTTTCAAACGTTTTCAGGCCGATTTTTCAGGATCGAATAAGAATTTTAGCGCAAAAAAAACAACACGTTTCAGGCTTGGATCCGGGGTGCAGCGGCTGGCTTATTTTCGCTGTTCCTGTGGTTATGGTCATGAAATAAAATGACCTCTTCCCACCTGGAGGCGGTGGGCTTGCGTCCCTTTTTATCGAGTTCTTCTATCCGTTCGGCTACCTTGTGACGGAACGCCCAAACCGTGTTCAAACGCAGTCCGAGCTGGTCGGAAAGGGCATCAAGAGTGTAGTCGCGCCTTCCCGTTACGGTAATGTAGGCGATGTAAAAAGCCTTTTCTATCGGGAATTTGATGCTGTGAAAGATCGTGTATGCCGTAATCGACTCATTATAACCACATTTTGTGCATCGTCGCGCAAATTTCTGGGCACCATCAAAGTATTTCTCATTGCCACACTTCTTGCAATGAAAGCCCTTGTCCCACTTGAGGCACTCCAGAAAGCGATAACAAGCCAGGCTATCAGGATAAAGCGTGCTAAACTGCCGGTAGTCCA
>CBHTUB010000353.1:0-6673 GCA_966095595.1 uncultured Chryseosolibacter sp.
TCACCCTTACCTTTCCCTTCTGATGATCGGACACCGCCTGCACCACGCGGTATTTGTCGTCGTAGTGGTTCACGGTTCTCAGCCATGCGCCCGTACCCAGATTCTTCACGAGCGTAGCCGTTACCTGTCCCTGTACGCGTGTGTTGCGTGTAGCCGGGAGTCGGGCGAGCGCGCCGCCATCGTATCCGTAGCCTGAAGGCTCGATGGTTGCATCATACTTGTCGTAATAGGTGAACGTGTAATAATCGTTCGCATTGCTTACCAGCGGGAATGACTTGTTATCATAACCCATCACGTTTCCTGTGCCTGTACCAATATAGGTGTCGACCATCGGGTTGGCCGTATTGAGATAAAACGTGTTCACCTCGGTCTGCATGTCAGTGCGCGACTTTGCGTTCACATATTTTCCGGTAGCTACAGGTCTGTTCAGCACATCATATTTTGTGAATGTCCACTCTCCCGTCTGTCGCTGGTTGGCATCCTGCGTCAGTACCACCCGGTCTCTCGAATCCAGGATCATATACGCCCATCCGCTTCCGGGCACTTTCTTTTCCACCATGCGGTTCTGATCGTCGTAGCGGTACTGGAAAGCAAACTTGTCAAGATCGTCGGTCGTCGGATTCAACGTTGTACTTGCGGCCAGCTGTGCAGAGAGCTCGGGCTGGAACACGTACGTGAGCGATCCGGACTTGTCATATATATAGTAGGTCTGCGCCCAGTGCTGCGCGTTGTCCGCCTCTGGCAAGCTCACGGCCTGCACCTTCTTCAGGATCACTTTACCATCGCGGGTTTTATATTCCTTCACCGCATGATTTTCTTCGTCGGTGGTAATGGTCAGGTAAAGCTGTCCTGCCGTGTAATAACCCGCCGCTACGCTGGTGTTGCTCACCGTGCTTCTCACCGGCATGCCTGATCCGTTGAGGTTCCATGCAATAATTTTCTCTACGGCATGATCGTTAAACGCAAAGTCTGTTTTTACGAACCTGTCCGTGGTGGCATTCTTCCACGCCTCTCCGGCGCCATACGCTTTTGAGGGCCTGTTCAGCGGAGAGTTGTCGAATACGGTTTCCGAATAGGGACGTGTGTCCACCGGAATGCTTCCGCCCTGCTGATAGAACTGCTGCTGGCCGGTAACAGGCGACGTGATGTAGAATCCGTGATCCTGCGCTGCGGCATAGGGAAGGTATTTCTTTGTTTCTCTTCCAAACTGATCGTAAGAGGTGAAGGAGACAACGTCCATCTTATCGGGCGATCCCTGTGTGAGGACAGATTGTGCCGGCCTGCCCAGTCCGTCGAGGTAATCTATTTTTTCACTGGCAGTAGCGATCGTTGCCGTGGAGATCGGCTTCACCGGGTAGGAATACCTGAATCCGCTCTCGAGTGTCGTGGTGGTGATCACATAATTCTCATCCAGGTCCGTGAGCTGGTCTTTGATCACCCACACGTCGGATATCCCCGTGCCTGTCACTCCTGTTTTGGTTACTTCAACCGTATAGCTTCCCTGTCCCGTAGCTGAATACGTGCGCAAGGAGCCCGTTACGGTAGTTTCCTTTTTCCACGTGTAGCTGTCATACCCCGTTGCCGCCGACATGCTCACCGGTTTGTTCAGCGCGATTCGGTTACCCGAGGCCGTGATCACCGGTTTGCCGTATACAGTAGCCACGGCGTTGACGGGCGTGCCCGTACAATATGTGGTCGAAGGCGTGATGGTGTAGGTCACCGTTCCGTTGCCGGAGCCCGTGGTCAATGTCTGCGCAATGGTTGCGCCGGTCCCGTTAGAGGCTCCCGAAACGTTTGTCGCCGAAGCGGTCCAGTTGAACGTAGTGTTTGCCACCGATGAGGTAAGACTGATCGCCGTCGCATATCCCGTGAACAGGCCCTGGCCACTGGCGCTCGCCTGCGGGATGGTGTTGAGCGTGACGTTCACATCATCGTTGGCAGAGCACGCAGAATTGGAAACTGTCCAGCGGAGCACGTATGCATTTCCCAATGTCCCGGTAAAGCCCGACGTCGGCGACGAGGCTGTAGCAAATGATCCCCCGCTCCCGCTGACTATTGACCATTGACCATTATTCCCGCTTCCCGGCGTGCTGCCACTCAGGGACACAGAGGTCAGTCCGCAGGTTTCACTTCCGATCTTGTCGCTGCCCGCATTGACAGAGGGTTGTGTGTAGACGTATGCCGTGATCGGAGTTTTCGCGCTCTCGCAGCCTGTGGTTGTTTTATAAAATGCAACGGTATGGGCAGTGGTCGCCGAAAGCGAAGGCGTAGTATAGGTTGACGTTGTGGCGCCTGGGACGGGCAGGTCGGGCAGAGCGGTCTCATACCATCTTACTGCCTGTCCGGCAGGTGCGGCGTTCACCGTGAGCTGTACGGTTCCCGTACCGCAGCGGGAGCCGTCCGTTGCCACCGGAGCAGTGATGGTGCCCGAGCAGCTTGAAACCGTAACCGTCTTGGTGGCCCTCACGCCATTGATGTCGGAGAACGATAAAGTCTTGGTACCCGTCGTGGTCCATTTCACGGTAGCGAAGTAACGTGTACTGCTCGACCATGTGGACAGGATCTGATATCCCGACGGCGACACCGTCCATGACGGGCTCTGGATGATCAGGTCTACATCGTAGGAAAACGTATAGGTGCTGTTGAGCCCGACTTTATCTATGCCGTAGATCTGCGCGCCTGCAGGCATGAATGCTGTCAGCACAAGCGCCGCGAATAAAAGTGTGATCTTCAATTTCAATTTCATTTTCATGGCGCTTATTGTTGCTCAACGGAAGTAACATCGAAAACATAATCCAGGTCGAACGATCCGTTCGTGCTCGTCCTCAGGCGTATGGTGATCACGCCGTTCTGCCTTGTCAGGATAACCTCACCCGTCACATTGCTGAGCGCGATGAGATATTTGATCGTCCCGTCCGAGTCCACGGATGACCATTGTCCCTCTTTGCCGGTGATGGCGTAGCGATATGTGCTTTCGCCATCTTTTTGGATCCACTCCACGGCCTGGCCCGGGATCGTTCTGAAAGCCGACACATGGTCCTTCTGCTTCTGGTCGAACTGGTTGGTAGCTTTTGACGATGACCACAGCAAGGTGGTAGAATCCGGATTTTGTGCCTGCACCGAAAATGTGGTGAGTAAACAGAGCAGGATCGCTGTATATATCAATTGATGTGTTTTCATGATCGCCGTGGGTTTAGTTCTGAGGGTAAGGTGTTGTGCGGTAGTGGTACCGGATGAACTTCAGTATGTTGTGATAGTGATCGTCGACCTCTTCGAGGTTGCCGTCGCCGTTATACTTGTAGTAGGTGGTGAAGCTGTTGTTATCGGTCATCGATACGATGCCCAGGCCCGGCTTGTGCGCGAACGTGCTGATCACCGCACCTTCCGGTACGATTCGCAGCTCATCGATGAGGCCCGTGCCGCTGATGATCGTCTCAGTTACTCCGGTCACTACCTTTTCGTAGTACTTCCATCCATCCGCGTCGGCAACATCGCTGTCGCGGCTTTCCACCACGCCGGTTATTGCAGGAGTTCCGTTCTTCGCCCAGAAGGAGATCACATATCTTTTCGAGGCATTGAGCTCGTCGCAGGTGATCTGTCTGTTGAGCAGTGAATGACTTTGCGTCCCTGTTTTAAAGTCCGTCGACGGCTGCAGGATGAACATCAGCTTGCCATCCACCGGGAATTCGAAGCTCGTGTAGCCGACGTCTGCCAGGGAAGCGTTCCGGATCTCGGCGATGAGCAGGGTGTTGTTGTGGCCCCAGATGTAGGAGCTTGTTATGCCTGTTTTGTTATCCGTGATCTCCGTAGGATTTCCATATGTATCGTAGGCATTGACGGTGCTGAGCGCACGTGGCTGACCGCCGTGGAACGATTGGGTGACCTGCTTGCGGAATGGCTTGTTATTCCAGACGTCGTACGAAACAAATGTGCCCGAGAGCTCCTCGCCATTATGAAACGTTTTGACGGCAAGTGGTGTATCCTGCTGGTTTGTATAGTTCAGTTTGGCAACGGCCTTCTGCGCGGTAGTTGGGGCGTTGGTCACCTCTGCGCCGATGCACTTCTCCACTTCACTCTGACATACGGCATAGTTGACCGCGGCCAGCCTCTCGCAACCTTCGTATGCACCGTCTGCACCGTTAACACAGTCTATGTAGTCGCCGACACAATCCTGGAACTGCTGCGCACAATTATATAATGTTTTCGCGGCGATTATACACTCGGTGTCTCCATTACAATTCATGATGGCAGTTTGCAGGGAAGCATTGCAATTGGCAGCTGTTGTGCTGCATGAATTCCAGTACTGCGTAGTGCAACCGGTCACCTCTATGCTGTGTTGTGTCTGCAGATCGTGGCAGTCGCTGATGTCATGCAGGTATTGCACATAGCATGTGTCCACGCAGGCAGTGTTATCGATCGCATAGGTGAACTCCGACCTCAGGGTATCTCCCTCAGAGTTAACCGTTGTCGCAGCGGCCGGCCCCATAGCCATCGTGGCAGGATTGTATTCGTAGGTTACATCCTCAACCAGCGTCTGTGCCTGGGCGTATTGGGTGGTCTTCTTTGTCTTCTGGCGGGTCCAGGTCGAGATCTTCAGGAAGTTCGCATACATGAAATCTTCTTCGTAGTTCGGGAAGCCACCGTTGAGAATATAGAGTTGCCTCAGACCAAAACCCGTTACGCTGGCGGTGCTGCGTGACTCGTAAGTGTAGGCATCACTGCGCAGCAACGTGCCCGTCTTGTCATAAACTTTCTCTTCTTTTATCCTTGCGCGCGTATTGTTCTCACTTTCCTGCGGCACCAGTCCACCTCCTGAATCCGTTTTCTTCGTAAACCTGGTTTCAGTGCGGCCGTTGTTGTCCGCGGGCGTGCCCAGCCATTCGGTGACAGTCTCATAGGCAACGGGAAGTCCCGACGGGCTTAATCCCAGTGTAGGTGTTTCGCCCATCACCATGTGTCGCGTGACCCGTCGCTCGCCCACGGGTTCATCGCCGTAAAAGTCTGTACCTGAAGAGACCGTAGAATAACTGCGAAAGTACAATGGCTTCGAAGCCACCAGATATCCTCCGGTGCCATAGTCGTAGGTCTTCACAACGTCTGGCGCGCTGCCGGAACGGTTGATCAGCTTGTGAATCCGCAGCCCGCCTACAGGGTGCTCGAAGGGAGTTCCGACCAGGGAAAGATCGGCGGTCTTAATGGTAACGTCCATTCTCGCAGTGGCTGCAGAACCATAGGCACACAGCTTTAAAACGTAGGCTTGTCCCGGCTCCAGTTCCGGCGTGGTAACAATGCCCGAGGCGCCGTCCCTGCCGATCTCGATCGTTTTGACAACCGTGGACGGCAGCTTGATGATCTGCAGTTTTGGATAATCCTTGTAGTTGAATGTAGTTCCCTGGATCGTCAGCCAGCAATTGTATTCGAAGGTGATGCTCGAGGCGTTCAGGAGCGGCGTATCATAGATCTGGCAGTTTTCGTCCTTGAGGTTCAGTCCGGTCACCGTACCGGAGATCTCCTCCAGTACCGTCTCCAGGTCTTCTTTGGTGGCAGGAGCCGAATATGAGTTTTGCTGATAGATGAACTCTGTAGAGCCTTGCGTAGGATATGTTATTGATTTTAAGGTACCCCGCAACATGGACGAATAGTCGGGTGCGCGGTTGGCAGTTCCTCCCAGTGTTTGCAAGCCGATCTTCATCGATGGCACCATGTTTTGATTGGTGTGCTTGCCGTTATAGTATCCCCAGTGATCCTGCGCCGTGGAGTGACGCGGCGGCACGTCTCCGGTATAGTAATCGAATTTATACACCTTGTCCTGCTCCGGATTGTTCTCGGTGACCGACTCGAGCTTCAGCCTGTCGCAGCCCTGGCTCGTGCATGGAAAAGTGGAATAGGTGAAAGTGTATTCCTTTGTCTCACCGCGATTGTTCCACACCATGCTGAGCAGCTTTCTGTAGCCTTCAACACTGCTTGACTGTGTGAAGGTCACTGTCTGTTCTCCCACCGTAATGGTCGATGGAAATTTCAGGTGACGATGCTCGCTGCGCTGAAAGGTGGACACCGGTGAGCCGCTGTAAGTCCATGTTCCAAAATCCACATTGCCGTTCGGGTCCGGAAATTCATTCTTGGAGTAGTTGTAGGTATACGAGGTGGTCTCCGTGGTGTACGTGTAATCTGTGCTGTCATAGGTTAGCGTAGCCGTAACATTTGTCTTACTGTCTTCTATTTTGGTGAGATACCATGAAGAGATATATTCATCCATATCTGCATCGCGCAGCCTCACCTTGGTGGTCTCATATGCATCGAAGGTGTAGACTATACCCTGCGGGTCGGTGATTTTCCAGCCCTTAATTATTTCATAGAGAGCAATCAAGCTGTTTACACCGAATATGGGCTCTATCTTCATCCCTGAGTATTCCCTGCAGTGAGCGATCCGAAAGTCCCTGCCTCCGTCATTGCCAAAAAAGAACGAGCCTCCGAATGCCCCAAAGTTGAACGAGTAGTTATCAGATTCGTAGTCGATGTTCTCCTGAACCATCACGCCAAGCTGAGTGTACACTGTCTGCTGTAACGTCGGATTTGCCATATCATCGGCGATCACGCCCGCCAGGGGAATCTTTCTGTTATTGTACAAAAAACCCTTCGTCATGTCGTCGCAGCGGTTCTTCATGGTACGGCT
>CBHTUB010000354.1:0-6672 GCA_966095595.1 uncultured Chryseosolibacter sp.
CCACCGCCGATTTCAGTCAAATGTTTATAATCGCTCACTCGCAAAATCACCAGATGGCATATGTGGGCCTGGCGCCATCGACAAAATATTACGCCCGGGTAAAAACAAGCCTGTGGAGTAAACCGGGACCCATAACATCTTTTACCACCGCGGGCCCGACGACAGCGCCGACGAGTGTAGTGACCACACCTGCGAACGGTTCGGTCAATGCGTCCGCTCCAACCCTGAAAGTAACGGTAAAGGCTGTTACCGGGGCAACACGTTATACGGTGCAATTGAGTACCGAATCCGCCTTTGCCGCAATACTTAGCCAGACAAGCAGTGTCGACAATCAGCGCACGTTAACCTTTACAGGTCTGAAGTATAACACAAAATATTATGCAAGGGTCAAGACCAATATCAATGAAGCCTTTGGTCCCTCGACAAGTTTTACAACAAGACCGGAAGTGTTTTCCTATGTGCATACTCCCATGGACGGCGCGACCGACGTTGACATCAATTGCCCTTATGTCCTGGCGTCTGCCGTACCCGATGCGAAGAGTTACACCCTGCAACTCAGCACAACCAGTGGGTTTACATCAGGAGTAAGAACCTGGACAAGCCTTGAAGATCTTCATAATTCGTTCATGATCTGTGATCTCAAGCCATCCACCACGTATTACGCGCGTGCGCGAACCGAGATGTCGACTGGCTGGGGACCAGTGACAACATTTACTACCCGGCCGGGGAAAGGCGGGTTGCGCATTGTCGGCTTCAATACGAAAGGTGGAAGTCATAACTTCGGAACGATCTTCAGCTTCAGCATCGACAGCATGAGAGCTATGAAGCACCACGACAATACCGATCAGCACATGGGATATTCGGATATTGTCCGCGGACAACACGGATTTTATGGAACACAATACGACAACGACACGAGGACCGGCTCGGTATTCAGATATTCCTTCACCGAAGGATACCAGGTGTCGCCGCCAATTTCCATTCATCGTGAGACAGATCTCATGATAGCTTCCAGTGGAATGCTCTATGTAACGCCGGACTATTCGCCATTTGGAAATGGCGCTATCTACAAATTACCCGAGAACATCGATCTGTACTCGCGCGTGCATTTCTTCAATCCAGAGACAGGCCGGTATCCGCGTGCACCGCTATATGAATACGGCGACGGATACCTCTACGGCACAACGCTGACCGGGGGATTGTACGACCTCGGAACGATCTTCCGGATGAAAGGCAATGGAAAAAACTATGAAGTGATCCACCATTTTACCGAGGAGGGTTACAGGGGTTACATGCCGGCAGGCGGTGTCGTGAGCGGTGGCGATGGTTATCTCTACGGAACGACCCACTATGGTGGCTACGGCTCCGTCTATAAGGTCAAGCCTGATGGTTCGGGGTTCACTTATCTTCACACGTTCACTTTTTATGATGGTGCATGGCCCATTGGCGAGCTCATTGTCGACAACGGGTTTATCTACGGAGTAACCAACGCCGGAGGAACGGGACAAGGCCGCGGCGTATTGTACAGGATACGCACCGACGGAACTGCATTTACCATTCTGAAAACTTTTAATGATTATCATGGAGGTTATCCTACGGCAGGCCTCGCTTCCGATAGGGACGGTATGTTGTACGGCTTCCTCCCCTATGGCGGCAAAGCAAGCTACGGAACGCTTTACAGGATCAGGAAAGACGGAACAGGTTATGAAACGCTGCTCGAAATAGACGACCCTTCCTTTGGATACAATCCTGTAACAAAGCCATTGTTAATAGAGGACGAGTTTCCGGCAGTCGCTGACATGTCGGCAAGATCGACGGTTGTTGATGTTTATCCGAATCCAAGCACAAATACATTCACATTGCGTGCAGGGAATAAAGATCAGGAGGTGGCCTTCGAGTTAATGGATTTCACAGGTACTATTGTTTATCGCAATGTTTTGCGAGGTGAGGATTTGAAAATAGGTGAAGATCTCCCGCGTGGCATGTATGTTCTGAAGCTCAGGAATGGTGAGAACATCAGCGAGCAGATGTTGATTAAAAAGTAAGAATATAAAATGTCATGCATAAAAAAGCCGATTGCAAATTGCGGTCGGCTTTTGTCGTGATTGGAGCACGAGGGAAGTAAGATCGACTCGCAAATCCTTGCAATGTCAGGAGAATGAAGTCCTTCAGATCAACGAGCTTGTCCGTGTTAATTCTGGTCTTTACATCGTTACTGTTTACAACGATGAGTCTAAGAAGTCGACGCGGATGGTGATCGATTGAATCAGATTCAATTTCTCACAACGAAAATCATGACAAGAGGAGTTGTTGCAAATAAAAGGGAAGGAATTGTATGAGCAACTCAAATCGCCCATGCGCAATTCCTTCCCAGGCTATTTATCAATTTTTAACAAACTTTATCCGTCGTGTGCCATCCCTACCTTGTACCTGCAGAATATAAGTTCCTGCCGGCCACGATCCGACATCGAGATGTTCTTTAAGAATGCCCTGATACATTTCCTGGCCCATTAGATTGGTGATACGGATCAAATCGTTCCCTATACCCCGAATTGTAAGAACATTTTTAACCGGGTTGGGATATACACCGATATTTGACGGTTCCGGTGATACCTCTGTCGGGATTGCCTCTTCGACAAACCGTTGCCGTGCTTCGACCGGACCATTCGGATCCACGACATTCACCGTATAATCCTCTACCTCGCCATCGCTAAAAGCACCACACGATGATGGATAGGATCCATATCTCATTGAAACCCGCATTCTGGTAAGACCGACAGTCCCAACGTACGGAACACTGAATGTAGACGAAATGTACCCTAGTGAAGAACTGCTGAACGAAATGACTTGTTCGCCGAAGTCGCCAAAATCACCGTCGCGATTATAGTCTATCCACACGTGCCAGTATTTTGTTCTAAGCTGGTTTCCTGCTGCTCCACCGGCACTCAATATGATGTTATAGCTTTCTCCGCGGTAAATATTTGGAGGCACAAGTGCGGTATAGTTACCATATCCATTGTTGCTCCAGCTGCTATTTACCAATGACTCGAGAGAGACGTAATCGATCCATTCAAAGTTTACAGTACCGCTGCTCGCACAGTAATCTGGCTGAAAGAATACGTGGTTGGCATAGTACGAGACCTGGTTACCGCAGACACTTTGAACATATGCCTCGTACGATCCTGGTACTACAGAGAGGGTGACGCTATTCGCGCTGGTAGTTGTCGTTGACCATGCAGAATTGACCATTCGATACCACACCTTGTACAAACTTACTGTATTGGCAGGGTTCCAGGTCAAGGTCACCGAGTAAGCGCTAAGATTGGTGACGGCAAGTGAAGAAGGAGAAGGACATAGCGTAAAGAAAGTATTGACCGACGTCCAGCGCAAATTCCCGGAAGCGCATACTCGCGCCACCATCATCTCATAACCTGTTGCCGGTAAGAGTTGATCTAGTTGGATGCCCTGGGCCGAGAAAACGTTTTTATATTGCCATAACGAGTCGCCCAGAACGCGAAAGGCCACGACATAATTCCCAATGCCTTTTGGATCCGTCCAGCTGATGTCGGCGGTCGTCTCCGTGATGGTATTGAACGCTACACTGGTCGGTGCGGATGGGCACAACGTTGTGAATGTAAGAGGTCCCGCCGTGATGTTGCAGCCTTTTTTTTGTACCCAAATTGTATACGTCGTCCCCGGTGTCAGATTATTTTCGGTATCCGAAAGTTGCGTTACGTTCTTGCCAAAGGAAAGATTGGTCATCCAGATAACATATGTGTCAACTGCAGCATTATAGAGCGGATCCTGCCAGGAAAACGTAGCTGATACATCGGTCAGGACATCAACTTTTAATCCGTAAGGAGATCCATTCGTGCACGGAATGGTAAAAGTCTGATCAGCTGACCAGTTCGAAGCACCGGATGGACAGATCGAACGCACCCGGTAGGTGACCGTACTGCCCTTCGAGTATCCTATATTGTGTAACACCGCACTATTTTGATTCTTGACGAAGATAGTTTGCTCAACGGCATTTCCAGGTGTCAGAGGCGACGCGTACGGGATCGAATAGAACACCTCATAATAGCCAATGTCGTTCGGATCGCTCCATGTGATGGTATAATCCTCGACACCGGGCTGATCGGCAAGCACCTGAAAGTTAACCGGCGCATCGCACGAAGCAGGGTGAACAACCACCTTATAGTCTTCTGTTTCTCCAATGGAAATGTTCCCGCATGCTGACATCGCCATATTTGGATCCGCTTCGAGCTTCACGCGCATACTGCCCGTCCCTACCTTATCCACTGATGAGAATGTATACGAAAAGCTCACGGGTACTCCCGTCGAGCTGAAAATCTCTTCCGAAGCCTCGTAGGTCCCATTTGTATTCTTATCCAGCCACACCTTCCAGCGCACTGAAGTTGACGGCGGCAATCCCGAAAGATTCGGTGTAAGATTGACGACATACGTTTGGCCTTTCACGGCGTTGAAGGTATAATTCGGATCTGCATTGTAGTTCGAATAGCCGCTGGGGGTATTCGTATTTTGATTTTGATTGAATACTCCCACCACTTCTGTCGACGCGATCCAGGCCTGATCCGATGTTGTACTCGAAACATTGCAATACTGGAACGGGACGCCTACTGCGTGCCACGCCTCGGTTACCTGCTGTACCTGAAAGGAGTTGGCACCAAAAATATCAGTGGCCGCCTGCACCATGGCGTAATAGGCATCGATATATTCAGAATATGGCGTGAGGTATTGCGACTCGGCAAGGTAAACGATCTTCGCGGCGTCTTCGATACCAATAGGCACAACAGAGTATGAATAGTTATTGTCATTCGTGCCCGAGGTCACCGGATCGATGTTCTGTGCCAACAAATAAAACCAATGATTCATCACCGCCGAATTGGTGTGCACGCCTCCGTTGTCCGAACTTGTAGCGAAGGGATCGATCCAATATTGTCCCTTATAGGTGTCCGGAAGGTTTTTCGCTTTCGGATTGGAAAACGATCTGCGATAGTCACCACCATAGTAAAAGTCCTCTCCATTCACCCACGGATTCTTGGTCAACCCATACTGTTGATTGACATGGTAATCGAGACACATCCCCCAAATGTCACTAAGCGATTCGTTGAGGGCTCCGTATTCTTTTTCGTAGACTAGCTCTGCAGTAGCTGCACAAACGCCATGGCCATACTCGTGCGCGACGAGGTCAACCGATGTCCACGGGTCCGTTGTAGCATCACCATCACCGAAATAAATCCCACCATACCAGGTGGCTTCGCCAATACCCGTGCCGATAGGATACAGATATCCATTTACTATTCCACCTTTCATATCCATGCCCTGGTGACTGTGCTTGCTGACGAAATAGTCATACGTCACTTGCATGCCCCAATGCAGATCGAGGAGCGCATCGTATTTGTTGTTGTGATACTCCGCAGCACTCCATTGGTTATCCGTGTCGACAAGGTCGGTAGCGCTGCTGGCATTCAGGCCAAAACGGGTACGGATGTTGCGTAAACTATCTTTAAGAATATAACCACCTTTCGAGTTGTCGTATGATGTCTGCAGGACCTGCTGTCCGCTGTAACGCGTATCGGCATTTCCAGCAGAGACGGGCACTGCGTGCGCAGGTTTACAAAGCGAATGGACCAGCGAATGTCGCGCCAACTCGTCCCCTGAATGTGCATCCGTATAAACAGTATAGGCTTCAGGCACATCCGCAGCGCGGACAACATGTTTCCAGGCCAGTGTGCCCATGAAGATGACCAATTCGCCTTTCTCATCTTTTTCTCTCTTTTTGTATTCCCCCGCGTGCATGTGCTGCTTCGCTTTTTCAAAGGCGGCCTCCTCGGACAATGCGGGCGCTGTCTCAACGTCGGAAGCCACGGAGTAATATTGACCGTTGATACTCGAAATGATACCATTCTTGCTATGAATAATAACAAGCCCGTGATCCACGGGTATACCTCGATACATCTGCTGATAGCGTTCGTGGACAACACCGTATCGGTCGGTCGTACGTTTTGAGAATTGAAGTTCCTCATGAGGTCGCATCTTCAGCTTCTCACGGGCGACAGAAACACCCTGCGATGAGGCGGCACGCTCATTGTCTCGGAATGTAAAAAAGAAGGTGCCGTGTTCGGGAGGGGACTGCGCCTGCACCATCGCGCAAAACAGGAATACTAATGTAAAAGCTGTAAAGGTTACTTTCATTTTTTTTGATTTATTGGCGTAGAAAATACGCACAACCTACGCACCGGGATGGCCGAGTTAGTAAACTGCTCTTCCTGTGAGCAGGTGGTTGAATTGGTCAGCGCAATCGGCTCCGACTCCGAGGTCCAGGTCCCTGGAACGGAGACTTATAAGGATCTTGCTAAACTCTGGAGAAGTCGTCGGGAATGCGCGACTTAAGACATTTGTTCACGACGGCTGAAGATATTCCACATATCACTCTGCCTTTGGCTGCAAATTTTCTCGGTTCAATTGGATTGTTATGATAGTAAAGGCGTCGCACCACGTCTTATGTCGAGAAGACGTAGTAGCGATCGAGAGAGTCTGAATAAAGGATGTAAACGAAGTACTCCAAAATTAAAAAGCCACCGTTTTGCAGTGGCTTTCTTGCTCCTCCTCTAGTCCCGATTTGCTCGGGATATCCCGAGCCATCGG
>CBHTUB010000355.1:0-6630 GCA_966095595.1 uncultured Chryseosolibacter sp.
ACCATCGAGGCGTATTGACTGAAGAAATTTTTAACCTGGCTATTGGTCAACATACACACAACAAACGAAGAAGTATGCTTTCCAAAAATGACAAAGATCATATCGTTCCACGATTATCATCATACCTGAAAAACGGCACGCAGCATATCTTGAATAAAAAATATTTTATGATCTCAGTCACTTCAACGACAGACAAATACATCCTTCAACCATCCCTTATAGGGTGGCACAAGAGAACGCTTGACTGGTTATCGGCAACCGCTCTCTGGAACAAGGAGCTGACGTTCTTCCAGAAGCTGCTCGACCGCTATGCAGAAAAATTTACCGCTCTGGAGGATAAAAAAAGGATCGATCACTTCCAGAGCATAGTAACCTATTACAAAAACGAATTGATCATTAACCTGACTGGCAAGCTCAGGCAACACGAGAAAAAGCTGGCAGATATGCTGGAGCAGAAGGATGAAACGCAAACAGGATATTTCAAGGAACACAATGATCTCATGAACGAACTGGAATCAGCCAGCAATCAACTCATGATCTACAAGGAAGAATTGTATTCCTTCATCGAACAAGCAATGTGAAGCCACATCCGGAGTATAGTAACGATAACACGAGATCAGGTCGGTATAAGCCGCCTTTTGTCAAATCAGAACCATTTGTTATGCAGCGCGACCGAACATCATTCGAGATCACGAAGGCGAATGGTCAAAGGTCGCTGTTCGACCCTGCCAGGCTCCGAAGCTCGCTGACACGATCCGGCGCCGACGACACCCAGGCTGACCAGATCGTTGAAGCGATCACCGCAGAGCTTTATCCCGGGATCCCGACAAGAAAAATATACAGGAGAGCTTTCAGCCTGCTGAAGGAAAGGTCCCGGTTTCTTGCAGCCAGATATAACCTCAAGAGTGCGATCATGATACTCGGCCCGTCAGGCTACCCGTTCGAGAGATTTGTCGGAGAACTGTTAAAACGTCAGGGCTATCAGGTAGAGATTGCGAAAACCATACCCGGCAAGTGCGTCAACCATGAGGTGGACGTGATTGCAGAGAAGGGAAACGACCACTTCATGATCGAATGCAAATATCACAACCGTCCCGGCACGGTATGCGATGTAAAGATCCCGTTATACATTCAATCCCGTTTCCTTGATGTCTCCGAACAATGGAAACGCCTTCCGGGTCATGAACAGAAATCGCATCAGGGATGGGTGGTAACCAACACGAGATTCACCCTTGACGCAATCCAATATGGAACCTGCATCGGATTGAACCTTGTCGGTTGGGATTACCCTTCCAAAGGCAGTTTAAAAGATCAGATCGATTCTCTCGGATTATATCCGGTAACGACACTCACGTCCCTCGCGCTGGCCGAAAAGAGGGCACTGCTTGAACGCAATGTCGTCCTGTGCCAGGACCTTCACCAAAATGAGAGCATGCTTGTGCAGATCGGCATTAAGGCACCCAGGATGAAAATTGTCCTTGACGAATGTCTCAACCTTTGCAGACATGCGCTGAGAAGTGGTAAAACAACCCAACATTATCAAACAGCAGTATGATCGCTCGCAAGTAGGTCTTCATGAAAAATGTTTGACGATATAATTACATGATAGCTGGTCACAAACAACATTGAATAATTCGGATTATGATCAACAGGCTGATCAAATGGTCGCTTCAGAACAAATGGATGGTCATCATCATATACTCCTCAATGATCGTTTACGGGGCATATTCGGTGGTCAACACGCCTGTTGATGCCATACCCGACCTTTCCGAAAACCAGGTGATCATCTATACCGAATGGATGGGAAGAAACCCTCAGGTGATTGAAGACCAGGTCACCTATCCACTCACTTCAAACCTTCAGGGAATTCCAAAGGTTAAAAATATCAGGGGCGCGAGTATGTTCGGCATGAGCTTCGTGTTCGTGATATTTGACGATGACGTCGACATCTATTGGGCGCGTGCCCGTGTTCTCGAGAGACTCAATTATGCCACTCGCCTCCTGCCAAAGGATGTTGCTCCAACGCTTGGACCGGATGGCACCGGCCTCGGCCACGTGTATTGGTACACCCTGAATGCCCCGGAATACGACCTGGGAGAATTGCGCGCGCTCCAGGATTGGTACATACGCTTTGCACTCCAGACAGTGGAAGGCGTAAGCGAAGTGGCATCGTTCGGCGGTTATCAAAAGCAGTATCAGGTCGTCGTCGATCCCTTAAAGCTTCGTTATTATGGCGTTACGCTGACGGACGTTGTCGCAAAGATCAAAGAAAACAACAATGAGGTCGGCGGTAGGAAATTCGAAATGTCCGACATCGGCTACATCATCAAGAGCACCGGCTACATTAAGGACATCTCCGAGATCGAGAACATTTCCATAAAGACCGAAAACACCATCCCTGTGAGGATCCGGGATATAGGCACAGTACAAACCGGTGGTGAGCTGCGCCTCGGCATCGTCGACGAAAATGGCGAGGGAGAGAAGGTCGGCGGCATCGTCATTATGCGCTATGGAGAAAATGCCAGGGAAGTCATCGACAGGGTAAAGATCAGGGTCGGGGAAATAACGAAAGGCCTACCTGCCGGCGTCAGCATTAAGCCGGCTTACGACCGATCCGACCTCATCACTGCCACGATCAATACATTGAAGAAGGCCGTGACTGAGGAGATCATTGTGGTGTCTATCGTACTATTCATCTTTCTGCTCCATGTACGCAGCGCGATCATTGTCGTGATCACGATTCCGGTATCCGTGTTGTTTGCTTTTATCCTGATGAACTGGTTCGGCATCACTTCCAATATTATGTCATTGGCCGGAGTTGCCCTTGCCGTTGGCGACCTCGTGGATGCCGGAATTGTAATGGTTGAAAACGCAATGAAAACGATCAGCGGAGAAACAGAAACTGCATGATGGAAGATACAAGGATCGATAAGATTGAAAGGTCATCGCAGATGGTCGGCAGAGCAGTGGTAAGCTCTATCCTCGTGACACTGATCTCGTTCAGTCCTATCCTGTTTCTGACAGGACAGGAGCATAAGCTGTTTGCTCCCTTAGTCTGGACGAAAACATTCGCTATGATCGGTTCCGCATTTGTTGCCATCATGCTCGTGCCTGTCCTCATGGCAATGTTTCTCAAGGGAAAAGTCAGGCCGGAAAGCAACCATCCCGTGAGCAGATTTTTTATTTGGATATATGCTCCGGCGATCCGTTGGTGCCTCAAATGGAAGAAGGTGACACTCGCATTGGCACTTGTACTTGTGCTGGGCAGCGTCCCTTTGGTTGTGAAGTTGGGGACGGAATTTATGCCGCCATTGGATGAAGGGTCTCTGCTCTTCATGCCTGTGACCTTACCCGACATTTCGAATAATGAAGCCAAGCGTCTACTGCAGGTGCAGGACAAAATTATCAAGTCGATCCCGGAGGTCGAAAATGTATTGGGAAAGGCAGGTCGTGCAAACACGGCAACCGACAACGCTCCCATCAGCATGATCGAGACCATCATCATCCTCAAACCCCAACACGAATGGCGCGAAGGCATCACCAAACAGGACATCATCCAGGAGCTTAACGGCAAGCTCGCGATACCCGGAGTGATCAACAGTTATACCCAGCCCATCATTAACCGCATCAATATGTTGTCCACCGGGATCAGAACCGATGTGGGTATCAAGATCTACGGCCAGGATCTGGACTCGATCAATATTCTTGCGCACCAATTCAAGCAACATCTGGAAGGCCTGGAAGGTGTTACAGACCTGTACGTTGAACCGATCGTCGGCGGCAAATATATCGACATCAAGATCCGCAAAGGAGAAATCGGAAGGTATGGCCTCACGACCGATGATATCAACATGTTCATAGAAACAGCGCTCGGCGGCATGAACGCAACAACGATCATCGACTCCAGGCGACGATTCCCGGTGAATGTACGACTTGCGCAGGACTACAGGAAGACGATCAGACAACTGAAGGATCTTCAGATACAGACAAGCGATCTCGGTCCGATCCGACTATCAGCCGTTGCAGACATCAGCATTGCAGAAGGTCCCCCCATGATCAATTCGGAAAATGCCATGCTGAGAGGGGCGCTTCTCTTCAACGTTCGCGGCCGCGACATGGGAAGCACCGTTGCCGAGGCGAAAGAACGACTCGAAAATGCCGTGGAGACCTTGCCGAATGGCTACTACCTGGAATGGAGTGGTCAATATGAGAATCAGGTGAGAGCGCAGAATCGACTAATAATCATCCTCCCAATCGTACTGCTGATCATTATTTTTGTCCTCTATTTTACTTTCTACAGCATTAGGGAAGTGTTGATCGTTTTGAGCAGTATTCCGGTCGCGCTTGTAGGCGGAGCGTATTCACTTCATTTTTTCCATGTCAATTTCTCCGTGGCGGTGGCCGTTGGGTTCATCGCGTTGTTTGGAATAGCGGTGGAGACCGGCGTTCTTATGCTCGTTTACCTCAATAACTCCCTGTACTTAAAACTTAAGAACCACTCCAACGGGCCGGTGACGGACACGGTGATTGAAGAAGCCGTCTACGAAGGTGCCGTTCAACGATTGCGACCCAAGCTGATGACCGTGCTCGTTGATGTGATCGGGCTCCTTCCGGTATTAATTGCAACCGGTACGGGAAGCGATGTCATGAGGCCAATCACCATTCCTTTTGTGTTCGGGCTACTGACTTCGACATTGTTTGTACTCATCGTGCTCCCCGTGATGTTCGCATTCATTCGCGAACGGGAATTAAAACGAAAAGGAAAAATCGACTACACCCTACTGCAGAACTAAGAGGTTTCACCCCTGCGGAGCTTTCCTGTACAGGACAATGTCTATCTCATCTTTCTTTCCAAACTTTTCCACCCGCCCCCATTGTAGACAGTATAGCCCCGTGCCTCAAGCGTACTCTTTGCCGAAGCACTGCGCATCCCTGACGCGCAACAAACAATAACAACCGTATCCTTCCTGATCTTGTTGAGACTCCTGTTTATTTCCGGCAACGGAATGTTGACACTACCCTTCAAGTGACCCGAAGCAAATTCTTCGCGTGACCGGACATCGATCACCTGTGCGCCGCCCCTTACCAATAACGGAATATCTTCGTTGTTCCTGCTGCTGAAGATCTTCTTTAGTCGATCGAACATATTATTTAGCATATATTTTATGAAACATATTCAATAACAGCCTGCCCAAAATAGCGCTGTTGACAGGTTGTACTTTCCGGGAGCTACATTCCAGGGGCATGTGGCAAGCTTTTGTGCGAAATAACTATAATACAGAAAGGAGTTGCGAGGATAACGGCAGCCTCTCAGATCTACATCAAGAGCGGATAGTCCCTGTCAGCAATACTCAAGTAGTCTTGCTTGTTTTCTTTTTTAGTGTTGATAAACCAAGTGGCGTGTACAACGGACAAAAACCGATAAAGCTGGTGATCACAAACGCAACAGCCACGATGAGAAGAATAATGGCGAGCGTACCGGTGAGAACATTTGCTGAATAAAGAATGGCGATAGCGATCGCGATAACAATTCTCACAAACCTGTCAATTTTACCCATGTTTGTCTTCATAACTATTTATTTTGGCTACAATGTAACAGGGCCGATTCGCCATTGTCAGTGACAAATGTTACAATCCTCTCGTGATCTTTATCTGATTGCGGAACAGCAGAAAACATCGGTCATTTTCCAGCTTCTTCAGCAATGTTGGGATAATAGAAGACTCACCGAACACCATGAGTTTCCTTTTTATTTGCGGGCGTCGTGACCGTTGTAATGCTTTTCAGAAAGGTTGTTATTTGGGACTCGAACACCCAAAGATCCTGCTCCTGGAGACGGTAACCCGACGTGAATTTGATCGTGTTCTTCATATCATCGGGAAGCAGGTCATTGACCCACAACTCCTGCACTGCCTTAGGCTCATGTTCGACAAGTTGCGTGAGACCTCTTGTCAGCTTGTCTTTTTGTCCCGGATATCCGCCACAAACGGTGATAAATGAATAATCCTTTATGAAGTATTTATGCTCGGATAAAAACGTCTTCAGCGGGGAGGCAACGTTTCCTGCCCAGACCGGAGCAACGAAAATGCAATGATCGAAAGAGCCGATGGGATACGGGTAAGGTTTGATGGCAGGCTTTCTGTGGAAGATCAAATCAAGCATGATGGTAAAGCCTGACCTTTTTTTTCTTTCTTCGATCCTGTACAAGTCACAATTGAGCTTTCTCTGCAACTCTTTCGCCAGGAACTCATTATTGTGAGTAAAGGAATAATAAACGATTAAAGTCTTCATAACACAATTATTTAGAATGAACAATCTGATCCCTTGATCGCCAGACCCAGTACAAACCCCGGACGTTCGTTTTCCACTCCGGCAGCATGATCACCAAAATGATCTCTTCGATCAATTGAATCGCGGTAATAGCGGCGGCAAGCGAGAAAAACAATGACCTGAAGCCGAAGTCGAAAAAGAAAGCAATGAAGAACATGGCCTGCGCGACTGCCGCAGTTTTCGCCAGATATGTATGAAAGCTCGTCACCTTTTTATATGCGATGAGTGCGGCAACAGTTTGAATACCGAACAGGGCAAGCAGACCGATGGCCGAACAGGACACAAGAAGCAGTCGTCGCATG
>CBHTUB010000356.1:0-6611 GCA_966095595.1 uncultured Chryseosolibacter sp.
GGAGCCGGGCAAGGTAGAATATCTCCAGGGTCTTGTCGACGACGCAAAGCAGCATGGAGCGAAGATCATGAATCAAAACGGCGGGGAAACCTTGTACACGTTTTACTACCCTGCAGTCCTGTATCCCGTCAATGATAAGATGAAGCTTTATTTTGAAGAGCAATTCGGACCGGTAGTTCCGATCGTTCCTTTCGATCATGAAGAAGAACCGATCAAATATGTTTTGAACTCCAACTTCGGTCAGCAGGTAAGTATTTTTGGAACTGATTCGAAGAAGGTCGCGAAACTGATAGATGCCTTCGTGAACCAGGTAGGAAGGATCAACCTGAACTCCCAGAGCCAGCGCGGCCCGGATACATTCCCCTTCAACGGCAGAAAAGATTCTGCGGAAGGTACGTTATCGGTGTCCGATGCGCTTCGTGTTTTCTCGATCAGAACTCTTGTGGCAACGAAGTCGACAGACGCAAACAAGCAGATCCTCGGCACCATCATCAGGAACCGGGAGTCGGCGTTTCTCAGCACAGATTATATCATTTAAAAACAAAAAGGTATTGGCTATTGGGTGGTTGACATTTGCCATGAATGACTAAAAGATGACCCATCAGCCAATACCCAAATGCCAACAGCTTTTTTAATCAGGTATGATCAAAACCTATTCAGTCCGCGTAACAGGTAAAGTTCAGGGGGTTTTCTTTCGTGCTTCTGCCAGGCAGAAGGCCGATGACCTTGGTCTCCCTGGCTTTGCAAGAAATCAGCCCGACGGGTCAGTTTATATCGAAGTTGAAGGGGAGGAGGACGATCTCGAGGAATTCTTTCATTGGTGCCAGAGAGGACCCCAACATGCCAGGGTTGATTCAACTGACATAGCCGAGATCGACTTTAAGGGTTTTAAGGACTTCGAAGTGCGCAGGTGATCAGGCAGTCTTTTTGACGATGCCCTTTTGCGGATGAATTTTGACCTCGAAATACTGGGCGATAAAAGCCTGCATGCGGTTGTCTACCATCAGCAGTGGGCTGTCGGCCGGATAGAAGACGGTAAGGTCCAGTACGGCGCGCAGGAAGTTGGGATGCTGACAGAAGTCCTTAGTCCATTTCTTGAACTGCTGGCTCCACTCTCTCTTGTATTTTTCCAGGTCGTCCACCCCATCAAAGAGGAAGGTGAGCTGGTTATCGGAGTAGTAGGTATAACGAAAAATACCCATCACGTTCAGGTAGAACTCCTCCAGGTGTCGGAAATCATTTCCGGTATGCTCCTGTATTTTCAGGGCCGCGTCGTCGGCAATTCCCAGTGGATTGCTCCTCAGCAGGTACTCGACCTTGACATAGTCAACGAGGTGTTGTAAAAGGGATTGTTTCAGAGACAGCTGCGCCTTCTCGAGGATGTAATTCTTGTCTAGGGGGAAGAATTTTCGGAGCACAGTTTTGAAGTTTGGCAAAATTAATAAAAAAGGCCTTCGCAATGGAAGGCCTCTGTCAACATTATTTATCGCAATTTTCTAGAATTCGTCGGCGCTTGCGTGCTCATACGACATCTTGTATCGTTCAGGAACATCTCCACCCCGGAAAGCTCCGACCGGTACGGATGGATAGATCTCCTCGAAAGTCCTGACCTCATTCATGAAGACCCTGCGTTGGATCTGATGCCTGTTCAGTTTTCTCGGGTTATCGATGCCGGACGCCGCCATCAGCTCTACAAAGCTTTCGACGGTGTGCTTATGGTAATTGGCTACCCTTACCTTTTTATCGTCTACCACCAGACCCTTCGATAATGCGGGATCCTGTGTGGCGACACCAGTAGGGCAGGTATTTTTGTTGCATTCCAGTGCCTGGATACATCCCAGCGCCATCATCATGGCACGAGCGCTATTGCACATGTCGGCCCCCAGGGCAATGGCACGTACCATCTGGAAACCCGTAAGGATCTTGCCTGACGCAATGACCTTGATATGTTGCCGGATATTGAAGCCTTTCAGCATGTTGTCAACGAAAGCCAGCCCGTCCAGCAGGGGGGTTCCCACAAAATTTGAAAATTCCGGAGGAGCTGCACCGGTCCCGCCTTCGCCACCATCGACGGTGATAAAATCCGGATAGATATCCAGGGCGACCATGGCTTTGCAGATCGAAATAAATTCAGTTCGGCGTCCCACACAGAGTTTGAAACCAACGGGTTTTCCACCGGACAGCTCCCTCATCTTATGGAGGAAAAGTATCATCTCGCGGGGTGTCTTGAAAGCGCTGTGAAATGGGGGTGAGAATACAGTTGTTCCCGCCTTAACGCCACGGATCGCTGCAATCTCCGGTGTGTTTTTCTTTCCCGGAAGGATACCGCCATGACCCGGCTTGGCGCCCTGGGACAACTTCAGCTCGATCATCTTCACTTCGGGGCGGGTGGCATTTTTCTGGAAAGCATCGGGAGAGAAGTTGCCGGCTTCGTCGCGTGCGCCGAAATAACCTGTCCCCACCTGCCAGATGATATCTCCACCGTACTTCAGGTGATGGGGACTGATGCCCCCTTCGCCGGTATTGTGGGCAAAGCCTCCGATCTTTGCCCCGGCATTGAGCGCCTCTACGGCTGCACCACTCAGTGACCCGAAGCTCATGGCTGAAACATTCAATACACTGGCCGCGTAAGGCTGTTTGCAATCCTTGTTTCCGACCTGAACGCGCGGGTGATGATCCACCTTGTGAAAATCGACCGGTACGATGGAATGGCTCATCCATTCATATCCCTCTGCATAAACGTTCAGCTGTGTACCGAATGGGGTGGTATCGACCTGTTTCTTTGCACGCTGGTAAATGACTGAGCGATCATTTCGGTTGATGGGAGAACCGTCTGTGTCGGACTCGACAAAGTACTGCTGGATCTTCGGCCTGAGATCTTCGAACACATATCTGAGTCTCCCGAGCAGGGGAAAATTCCGTTTCAGCGACTGCCGCGTCTGTATCATGTCGGATATTCCCATGACGATAAAGGGGGACAGTGCCAGAAGGATAAAACAGGCTGGCCACCAGAAATAGGTCCAGACAAGGATAGCGGCGACTGTACCAATGGTAGAATAAATAAATATCTTTCTCATAGTGGGGTAGTAATAAATCAAATATAAGAAAATGAAGTTAGCGGGAAGTCTGTATCCTTCAAAATCGATATGGTTGTTGCCCGAAAAGAATTAATTTTACGGCTGCTTGCTTTAATCGATTTATAACCCCCGAGCCCAATGAAGTTTTCGAAAAAAAAATTGTTCATACTGATCATCATCCTCCTGTTCGTCTTTCAGTTTGTTCAACCGGTAAAAAATATTTCGGAAGGATTAGGCGACGATGATATCAGTAAAGTATACGATGTGCCTGACAACGTACATCAGATCCTGATAAAGAAATGTTACGATTGCCACTCGAACAATACCCACTATCCCTGGTATTTTAACGTTCAGCCTATTGGCTGGTGGCTTGCTGCGCACGTTCATGAAGGTAAGGAGCACCTGGATTTTTCTTCGTTCCGTCAATACGACAAGAAAAAAGCCGATCACCAGCTCGAGGAGCTCGGTGAAGTAGTTGAAGACCACTCGATGCCTCTGAAAGCTTATGTTTTGTTCCATCCCCAGGCCGAGATCACCGAAGAAGACGAGAAGGCGATCGGCGCGTGGTTGAAATCAATCGGCATAGAAGAAGAAAAATAGGTCAATTATACGACACGAAAGACGGCGGCCTGACAAAGCTTGCCGTGTATTTCACACGCAGGTTGCTGCTTAGTTTGATGTTGAGGCTGCTGATCGATTCTACAACCCGTGGATAATACATCACCCTGAGCTCGATCGTTCCGAATACAAGATTCTCATTCCGGGTTCTCAAACCACCCCCGATGCCGGCATAGGGCTTGTTGTGAATAAGGCTTTGATTTTTTTTGCTGAGCAGTGCCGCGTCCAGTGCCGTGAAGGGCGCGATGCTAAACCCAAGAATCTTTATCGGGGTGAACACGACGGTCTCCGCATTCACATGCAATCTTTTGGTTCCCCACAAGCTATCGGCCACGAAGCCGCGAAGTCCGAGCTCGTTATTGATATCCAGCGGCAACGATGTCCTCGGCTTGTAGATATAGGTGATGCCCCCGCCCATGGTGTTACGGATCAGGACCTTTTTGTATTCGATCAGCTTGCTGGCCACGGAGCCGGAGAGGAGTACGGTCGCATCCTCAAATCCGCTGTTGGGAAATCCTCCAGTACGGAACGATAAATTATAGAACCTTCCGGTTTTGTGTACGAATGACTTGCTGACGTCAAGGCCGAGGTAAGGCCTCTCAGATCCCATCTGTCGCGACCATCCAAAGTTAAGGGAAATATTGTGGCCGTATGGCAGGTCCTCTGTCCGGCCAAAGCCGTAAATGTAGCGGGCAGTATAGAAGTTCTGTTTGAAGAACGTAAGGCTGCCGAGCAGAAATGTCCTGTTGTTGTAGAGCGGGTTTTTTTCTTCGAATGATTGAAGTGGTTGACGGAGGAAATGTTGCTCGAAAGCGCGAATGGCGATGAAATGCCTGTTGCGGTCATGCATGTTTTGGTTCGCACCAAGGTTATATCCGATCCACGCATCGTTAACGAGGTAAGCATAATCCCGGAATATGGTATCGGCAGCACCATAGTAATTTTTGGACCAGTTCCTGCTCAGCTCCATTCCACCCGCCAGGCGGGTATAGGGTGATACAAGGGGTCTCTCCAATTTTATGTAATACGCTTTTTCATCTTCGTCACCATAACTGCTTCCGCTGTTCAGTTGCGTGTAGGCCGCGGTCATCGTAACAAAGCTGCCGCCCAAACTGTTCTTGCGGAACAGCAGCTCGTAACCGAACGGCGGCTGACGGCCTTCATCGATCAGGCCCGTAAACTGCACACGCTGTCCGGCGCCGAGCAGGTTCACATCGTATAACTTAAAGTTCGTTTTGGTCGCCCCTTTTGGACTAAAGCTTCCACCTATGCTGAACACATCCCGGGTGATGACGATAATATCGACGGAGTCTTCCGTGTGGCCAAGGGGAATAACGTAAAATCTGGCGTCTAGAATGAAGTCGAGGTCGCGAAGGTATCGCTCGTTGTCAGCCATCTTGTAGGGGTTGACAGGCTTGTGCTCCTTGATGAACAGATTGTCACGTATCAGCCATTCCCTGGAGTTGCTGTGAATGGCATTGGCAGCGCGCGTCACTGCCGTTCGGATCCTTTTTGTTGTGTCGGTAACGGATCGCTCGAATCCCAGGTGTGTCACGATGATGTCGCGGATGATCTTTCCCTCGTAGGGCATAAAAACCTCTTCACTTCGCACTGTGGCTCCCGCACGGCTGGACGGTCTTTTAGTGATCGTTTTAACAAGCTTTTTTGAGACCTCGGCATTCTTGATATCGTCGATGATCTCTTCAACTTTTGTAGTGTCCGGTCTGTGTTTGGTTGTGTCGGATCTATGTTTGGTTGTGTCGGGTCCCGAAGAATGGAGACTGTCTTTCCGGCCTTGCGCAAATACTCCCGCCGCAAGTGATACCATAACGATTAACACCGAAAAAACCCGTAACATAGACTTGAATATCTCTTAAAAAGCAATACCAACGGCGATTATAAGGCCGTGAATATCAATGATTATTGGAATCCTTCAAAAAAGAGGCCGGTTTCAGCCTCCGGATTGATATTACTTCTTGTTGGCAAGGTAAACGCCTCCGATAATGGCCAGCATCACGACGACATGTCCGACGCCGAACCGCTCGCCGTCGATCAAACCCCAGATAACGGCAACAATCGGAATAATATAGGTAGATGAGCTGGCAAATAAAGGTGTGCTGATCTTGATCAGCTTGTTGAAGAGTATCGTAGCAATCGAGGTACTCATGACTCCCAGCAACACAATAAAACCAAGCGCTTTCCATGCGCCAGGTATTTCGGTCACTTTGGTGGTGAAGTCGGTGAATACGAGAAGGTAGGTCAGTGCCAGCGGACCGATCAGCATAAGGGCAACGCTGGTGAGCGTAAGGGCCTTCAGATCTGTGACTTTAAATTTGACGAAGTTGACATTCATGCCGTAGCACAGACATCCGAGGATGATGAACCCGGCGTAAAAGTTAAGCCCGCCGATCTTGCCCTCAGACCTCGACATGATCAGTAATATGGTGCCGGCCAGTCCAATGAGGATTCCGATCAGCGATTGGGTTTTGAATCTTTGTTTGAAAAGAGCAACGCCTATGAGAAGGGTGCATATAGGTGTAAGGCTGTTTAGCACGCCCGTGATGCCGCTCTCCATTCTGGTTTGTGCGGTCGCGAAAAGAAAGGCAGGAAAGAAGATGCCCATCAGACCCGAGAATAGAAGCTTCGGATAGTGATCCCGTCGGACTTCCCTGAGTCCATTGAGGGCGAATGGCAATAGAAATACAGAGGCAGCAACCACCCTTATGGCGCCTACTTCTCCGGCGGTAAATACGAGCAGACCTTTTTTCATCAGGATAAAGGAAGTGCCCCAGATCAGGGCCAGAGCAATCAGAAGTATTACGGCAACACTGCGGTTTTCAGTCATGGTCAAGAGTTAAAGCGTGCAAAGATTGAGAATTGTTTTTAAATATCTGATCCGGATTGTTGCGATAATGA
>CBHTUB010000357.1:0-6606 GCA_966095595.1 uncultured Chryseosolibacter sp.
TTGATCTTCTCGTCGATCTGGCACACGACATATTTGAAGATATCCTTGTTGGTGAACCTGAAGTAAAAATAGAAGATCAGCGTCATGACGAGGTATCCCCCGAGCAATCCGGCAAGGTTGAGCAGCAGGTCGGTTCCCGTGGTGTATTCGTTACTCTTCTGGAACCGCACGATCTCATACACATAGGTGATGAGAAAGATCAAAGGGATGATGCTGTTGTTGATGACGAACTTCGTAAACGGACGCGAGAGCGTACCGATAAATGAGAAGCGGTGTCCATCGGTGATATAGGAAGTGATATGGAATGCCGTAGTGAACCCACCGGTGCATAGTCCGATAATAAAGAAGCTTCTGAAGTTGACTTTGTTCAGGTATTCGGGGTCGAGGAACAGGTATGGAACTCCGAGATATTTTCCGAAAGCACCCGTAATGGCAGCGAAGAGCAGCGCCCAACAGATCATCAGCACGTGATTGCGCTTGAAATTGTTTAGTAGGAGCTGGACTGGAAATGAGTAACTAAGAGCGGAAAAAAAGAAGTAAAGCCTGCGCATACACAATGATACAATAAGTTAACTCTTTTTCCTTTCAGGGCTACTTACCGTCTGATATTTATGTTCAGGGCGTCATCAGCTTGCGCAACTCGTCGGCGATCTTTCTGTCATTGGCCAGCCTCGGGACTTTGTTTTGTCCTCCGAGCTTGCCGATAGACTTCATGTAATCTATGAATGCATTTTTGGGCAATGAGGTGATCTTCAAAGTCCTGAGAATATTTCCTGAAATCAGATCGTCGTAGTAGACATTCAATGACCTGAGCTGCTGATCGAGCTCCAGCGCGAAGGCCTCCAGGTTTCCAGGTGTTTTCGAAAACTCGATGAACCATTCATGGTGGGGCAGCCCCTCCGAAGGGGTGACCTGCGGCGCCACGGTAAATTCAACGAGCTCCGCCTCCGGGAACTTCGACATCGTATTCTTCATGGCTTTCTCGACCTCTTCACCGATAACGTGCTCGCCGAATGCAGATATAAAGTGTTTGATCCTGCCGGTGACTACGATCCGATAAGGGTCCCTTGAAACAAATTTGATGGTATCGCCGATCGAATATCCCCAGAGTCCTGCGTTGCTGTTGATGATCAAGGCGTAATTCTTACCCAATTCGACCTCATCGATGCTGAGCCTGGTCGGCAGATCGTTGAAATACTCTTCTGACGGAATGAATTCGAAGAACATGCCATGGTTCAGCAACAATAACAATCCCGGATGTACCTGGGAGTCCTGGTAGGCGATAAACCCTTCCGAGGCAGGATACGTTTCGATGGATGGCACCCTTTTCCCGATGCTTTCGAACAGTTTGGCCCGGTAAGGCTCGAAGTTGACGCCACCATATACGAACATTGAAAAATTCGGGAATACGTCCTTGATCTTTTTGCCTGTCCGCGCTTCAATCCGGTCGAAGTACATCTGGACCCAGGGTGGTATACCCGATATCAGGGTCATATCCGTTTCGATCGTCTCATCGATGATCTTATCGAGCTTGGTTTCCCATTCCTCGATGCAATTTGTCTCGTAGCTCGGCTTCTGGTTGGTGCGCAGATATCCCGGAACATGATGGTTGACGATCCCGGACAACCTGCCGGTCTTTATTCCTGCCTTCTCATCCATTTCGGGGCTTCCCGAGAGGAAGATCAGCCCGCCATCCAGGAACTTGCTTTGCCCCGTTTCTGCTACATAGGCGAGCAACGCATTTCGTGCGCCGTTGATATGATAGGATATCGACTCTTTGCTTATAGGAATATATTTCGTGCCGGACGTCGTTCCTGATGTTTTGGCAAAATAAAGTGGCTTACCTTTCCAGAGAACGTCTTGCTCCCCGTTCAGGATCCGGGCGATGTAATCCTTCAGGTCTTCATAGTCGCGAATGGGAACGCACTTTTTAAAATCTTCGTAAGTTCTGATCTCGGAGAAACCGTGATCCTTGCCGAAAGCTGTGTGTCTCGCAGACTGAATGAGATGATCAAACGTTTTCTTTTGGTACAGCCCGGGCTGTAGTGACCATTTCCGGGTCTGTGCCGCGATGTAAGATGCGAATGGCTTTGCCATTATCGACCTAATTCCCATAATCGGCAAGATAAATTGAAAATGAGCAAATTACCGTTACAGGGGATTGTATTTTTTAACCGTTTGGATAGATTAGCGCCCGGTAAAACAAGGGACATATTTTTCCTCTGGTTCCTTCGTTTAAAACTTTTGACATCCAAAATGCATCTCTAACCGACAATCGACAGAAGTATGAGCAACACGATCAAAATCATCATCATTGGTTTTCTGGCTGGCTTCGGAGGGACCTACGCTGGCTATCAATACATTATCAAACCGGCGCTGGACGATGCGAAAAACGGGTATAAATATACCAACACAAATTTCACCGGAACCGCGCCACAGCAGTACAGCAACGGAAACACGTACACGGAGAATCCGGCAGATCCTTCCGTTGATTTTAGCGGGGCCGCCGCAAAGGCAACACAAAGTGTAGTTTACATCAATAGTATTTCGCAAGGTGTAAACTATAATTACTGGGACTGGTTTTTTGGCGAAGGCAGTAGCCGTCAGACACAAGTTAGCAGTGGTTCAGGAGTGATCTTTACTTCCGATGGCTACATCATTACCAACAACCACGTGATCGCGAGCGCAGAAAAGATCGAAGTGAACTATAACAAGCGCGTCTATGCAGCCCAGCTCGTCGGCACCGATCCTTCTTCCGACCTGGCAGTGATCAAGATCGAGGAGAGCAATCTTCCCGCGATACCACTGGGCAACTCGAAGAACCTGAACGTAGGAGAATGGGTAGTGGCCGTTGGCAATCCGTTTTCCCTGGCGTCCACCGTCACCGTGGGTATCGTGAGCGCGAAGGGCAGGCGCATAGGCATCCTGGAAGATAAATTCCCCATCGAATCGTTCATACAAACTGATGCGGCGATCAACCCCGGAAACTCCGGTGGTGCGCTCGTGAATAAAAATGGCGAGCTCATCGGTATCAACACGGCCATCTTGTCCCGCACGGGTTCATATACAGGTTACGCATTTGCTGTTCCCGTAGACATTGCAAAAAAGGTCTTCGACGACATCGTCAAGTATGGCATCGTGCAGAAAGCATTTTTCGGGGGCAGTGTAGTGGAATATGACTCCGAAAGCGCAACGAAGTATGATCTGCCCACGAATGTGAAGACGTACAACGGTGTATTGCTTGAGCGCCTTGAAAAAGAAGGGCCAGCCATGCAGGCCGGTCTGGAGCTCGGCGACGTGATCATCAAAGTCAACGACATCACGGTGAACTCACAAAGCGCATTTGAAGAAGAGATCAGCTATCACTATCCCGGCGATAAAGTCACCCTTACCTATCTTCGCGACGGTAAATCACGTACCGCCACAGTAACCCTCATCAACCGTGACGGAGGCACCGACATCATCCGAAGGAAGATCATACCGGCACCGACACTCGGTGCGCAGCTCGAAGCAACACAATACGGCGTAAAGGTTTTCCAGCTCAAGGATAAAAGCGTCCTGAAACAAATCGGCATTCCGGAGAATTTCACCATTATCGGCATCAATCGCGTCAGGGTAAAAGATCCGGAAGATGTGATCGAGTTCTTCGCCAAGTTCAAGGGCAGGGGTTCCATTATCGGTGTCAACAGCTCGAAGCAGCAATTGGAGATACCGTTTATAATACGGTAAGGGTTTATAGTTTCAGGTTACACAGTCTTATACAGGATTTGCCTTTGCATTTCCTCAGTCCTCTGTGCTTGCCCATCCGTAGCCATAGGGAAGGCGGGTCTTCTTTGTGATCTCCGTGTACTGGATTTTAAACTACGCAACTTGACACTAAACATTCAGTTGCGCACGACCAACCGGTAACGAGCTTAAGACACGCGAAGCTTCAACTTCTTGCCAAGCTCTTCGACATTAGATTTGAAGTTGGGATCGGTCTTCATCATGTCTTCAACAGATTCGAGGGCGTGGATTACCGTAGAATGGTCGCGGCCGCCGAAGTTCTCGCCGATGAGTGCGAGGGTAAGCTGTGTGTAACGCTTGCAGAAGTACATTGCCACCTGGCGGGGGATAACGATCTCCCTCTTCTTCACTTTGCCTTTCATCGATTCGAGATCGACCTTGAAATATTCGGCAACCGTTTTTTGAATGAAATCGACGCTGACATCGGACTGGATCTCCTTGATGATGTTCTTGAGAACTTCCTTGGCGAGCTCGAGGTCGATCTCTTTCTTCAGAAGTGTTGCATGGAAGATCAGCGAGTTCAGTACACCTTCCATATCGCGCAGGTTAGTGTCTACGCTGTAGGCAAGATACTCGGAGACCTCGGTAGGGATCTCGATTCCATCGGCTTGCATCTTGCGGTTGATGATGGCAAGCTTGGTTTCAAAGTCCGGTTCCTGAAGGTCAGCCGTGAGACCCCACTTGAAACGTGACAGCAATCGCTCCTGGAACCCTTTCAGGTCACGCGGCGGACAATCGCTGGTCATGATGATCTGCTTTCCGGATTGATGCAGCTGATTGAAGATATGGAAGAACATTTCCTGCGTCTTTTCGCGGCCCGCGAGGAATTGAACGTCATCGAGGATCAGCAGGTCTACCTGAAGGTAGAAATTCTGGAAATCCTGAAGTTTATGATTCTGAAGAGCGTTGAGGAACTGGCTTGTGAAGTCGTTCTGATCGACATACAACACCACCTTGTTGGGCATGTTGTTCTTGATCTCGTTTCCGATAGCCTGCACCAGGTGCGTTTTGCCTACTCCTACACCGCCATACAGCATAAGAGGGTTAAAAGACGTCACACCTGGTTTCTTTGCGACAGCCAATCCTGCTGATCTGGCCAGCCGGTTACAATCGCCTTCGACAAAATTGTCGAATGTATAGCTTCCGTTGAGCCTTGAGTTGACAGTCTGAGGATTGAGGGCCTTGAAGGTGAAGGGAGAATATTCGTCTGAGGTGAAGCCAGTGCTGTTAACGGCACTTCTGCGGGTCGCTACACCATTCGCAGGATAATTCACCGCCACAGGAGGTGCCATTTTGTTTCCGCTGTCGACAACAACAGAATACTCCAGACGGCCGGTAGCCCCTAAAACTGTATGAATCGCTTTTTTTAATACGGGAACGTAGTTGTCTTCGAGCCACTCGTAAAAGAACTGGGAAGGAACCTGAATAGTAAGCACATCGCCATCGACTCTGAGAGGTACGATTGGCTTGAACCATGTGTTGAAGTTCTCTTCCTCAATGCTTACCCTGATCACTTCAAGACAATCGTTCCATACTGTGCCGCAGCTGACTTCCATTTACTTTAGTTAGTTAGGGCTTTTTTGTCTCCCTTTTTGGAAGGGGGAGACAAAGATGTGAAAAAAGGGACATGGAAAACAAGTCGGGACCCTCTTGATTTTTCAGAAAAAAAAATGCTATCGAATTTTTTACTCCAAACGCAAGTGCATGAGGAAATTGTAACTAAAATTGAGCTCAAATTAACCTAACATGGCTGAAAATAATTTTTTCAAACAGCTGGAAACCTCATTCCCTAAAAGTAATCGTGAGGATTGGAAAAAAACAGCCACGAAAGAACTAAATGGTAATGAACCATTTACTGAATTGATCTGGAAGGATAAAGATGAATTGGAATTTTATCCTTATTATGACAAAGAAGACATTACCAACCTTCACTTTTATAACCACTTTAATCTAAAGCCTTCAACTGATTCTTTTTTCGGTAACAGAAGTTGGTCCAATCTGCCGGGCGTTACCGTCTCAAATGAAGTTACAGCCAATAAAATAGCGTTGGCTCATCTCCAAAGTGGTGCAGATGGAATCCTGTTCGATGTTTCGAAGCAGACAGCGTCCGATATCGGAAAATTACTCGCAGGAATTCAGTGGGAATATTGCACACTGTCGTTTAAAGGAACTAACGACACATTCGTCGGAAAACTGTCGGAATACATTTCAAAGTTAACGATAGACACAAACAAGCTTCAGGGCTCCATTTTCTGGGACAACATTCCTCAAACGAGACTTGTTGATCAGTTCCGGTCATGTTCAGGTTTTTTTTCCCTGGGTGTAAACATTACGCAATCAACTGCCGTCAGGGAAATCCACGATGCGCTCGTCGCAGGTGTCTCTATTCTCGAGTCTGCAGAAGATGCGGAATCGATATTTCGCCAGATATGTTTTTCAATAGATACCGATACGCGTTTTCTTAACCAGATCGCAAAGATCAAAGCGTTGCGCAATTTGTGGTACCAGATCTCACGGATTTATCAGATAAAAAATTATCAACCCGTGGATTTGCACATACATGCCAGATCGACCCCATGGATTGAAAAGAACTTCCAGCCCCATGGCAACATGCTGAAATCTACGACTGCCGCTTTGTCTGCGATCATCGGTGGATGTGATTCGTTAACCGTGTTCCCCGAAGATGAAGGCAACACCACCATGAACAGGATCGCGAAAAACGTTTCCTCCATTCTTCGGGAGGAAGCTTATCTCGACAAGGTTTCAGATCCGCTCGCGGGTAGTTTTGCCGTCGAAGTCATGACAGATAAAATTTGTCAG
>CBHTUB010000358.1:0-6574 GCA_966095595.1 uncultured Chryseosolibacter sp.
GATGCCATTGCGCACAAGCACATGGTCGTCGGCGAGAAAGATGTTGATCTTGCTCATGTTATTGCTCGATTGGTTGTTCAGTTATTGTATTCGTGTGCACGGGTACCGATAGGGAGACGATAGTTCCCGATCCGGGTGCAGACTTGATATCGAGGCGCGCATTGATGTACTCGGCGCGTTCATACATATTAAAGAATCCCCGACCGGAATCGATGTTCATGCTTCTTGATTCGACCAGCTTTTCGTCAAAGCCCTTACCATCGTCCTTTACGGTGATGACAATCTCTCCTTCACGCTGCTCGAACAAAACATCGATCTTCCTTGCCTCCGCATATTTAAGCGCGTTGTTGATCGCTTCCTGTACGATGCGAAAAATATTATTCTCGACTTGCTGCGGAAGGCGCGACGACATATCGCCCGTCACGTGATAGGTCATGACCGTATCCGTGAGCTTACCGACTTCACGAATAAAGACATTCAACGCTGCGGTTATCCCATAATCTCCAAGCACGGTTGGTTTAAGGTTGAACGTTACGCGACGCACCTCCTTGATCACCTGGTTACACAGTTGCTGAATGTCACCCAACTTCCTCTGGGCATCATCGCCTTTCGCGAGGTTGATCGACTCGATTTGAAATTTGAGTGACGTCAGCATTTGGCCGATGCCGTCGTGAATATCCATGGCCAACCTCTTTCTTTCCTCTTCCTGTCCCTCGAGGATCAGCACCGATCTGAATTTCTGCTGGTTGATCTTCTTCTCGATCGCCGCGCGATTCTTCAATACCATGTTCTTTTCAGCATGCTTGCGCCTGGTGATATCCGAACCGAGAATGACCAACTCCTCAAGATCATCTTCCGCATAGACGGGATTGACAATCACTTCTGCCCACACTTCCTCGTTGCGTCGGCCTGTAAACCTGATCTCGCCCTGCCACGGCTTGCCGTCTGAAACCTTATCGATGACTTCATCCATCCAGTCGTCGCTTAACCCCGACGATGGAAACAGGTCACAGATCCTCATGTCCGGAACGACGGAAGATTCGCCGAGGATATCAGCGAAGAGCTGAGAAATGAACGTAATGTTCCCTCCCCTGTCTGCCTTCGCGAACAAACGCGGGTTCTCGACCGGTTCATTTACCTGCGACAACTGCTCGTAGGAGTTCTCGAGCGACGCATATAAAGCACCGATCTCCTTCGAGAGCTTTTTCGCATTTTTTTCCGAGTCGATAAGTTGATTCACGGTCCTGTTGACCTGGATCGCCGTAGGACGAAAGACAAAGAGTATTTCCAGCAAGATCACCAGGATCGATAACCCGAGCAGGAAATACTCGAGCCTGCTCAACGTCGCCACTTTGTATTTTGCTTCAGAATCGTATTGAAACACGATCTGGTCCATTTTCGACAGGAAGGTAGTTTCGTTATCGAGGATCGTCTTCATGGCGAGATGAAACCGGGCGGTATCAGTATACTCACCTTTCTTATATCCGATGATCTCATAGGCGCTCCTGTATACTTTCTGAAAATACGGATCTATATCCGCAAACATGGCGAGGATCTTCTCGCTGTTCTCTCCGGGGAGATTCAACTCAGCGTCACCGTGCTGCAAACCTTCATGACCACGCTTCCATTGCTCGAGCAGCTCTTCGAGCGTTTTTATTTTGTCGGGAAAGTGGAGATGTTCCATATCGTGATACAACAGCAACGACATCTTCACAACCCATTGGCTCTTGTAGCGTTGCGTACCGGCGAGGTTGACGATCCGCGAATCGTTCACCTGACTTTTCAGGTGCCGTTGTATCAGGAATTGTCCCGTTATGGCGACTGAGGCAATAAACGACAATGCCAGGATGTACCACATCCCGAGCTTGCTGAAGCGGTTGAATTTCAGTTTGCCCTCGTGTTGAAAATTGAAGGTCATCTTACCGTAAAACTACGTAAAATACGTAGGAGTTAACGGTAAAATTGGCTTTAAATTGGGTAAAGCGGCCGGAAGAAGTGTCAATTACGTAAAATCGTGTTGGGCGGTTGGGCGTTGCTGGATTCAGCGTTACGGGTTCAGCGTTACGGGTTTAGTGTTCCGGGGTCAAAGTTTCGTGTTTCGCGTGTTGGCGCTTTATTGCACGAGGTTGTTGATCTGGGCGTACTGGAGGAGCATGATCGTTTTGGCATCCCTGATCTCGCCGCTTGCGATCATGTCGAGGGCTTTGCTGAACCTGATCTCCATGACTTCTATGTTCTCCTCATCATCCACGCCACCGCCTTCGTTGACCTTTTGTTCTTTGGAATATTCGCCAACGAAGAAATAAAGGATCTCCGTTACTGAACCTGGCGACATGTAGGCCTCATAGATCTTCTTCACTTCGCTGATCCTGTAGCCTGTTTCTTCTTCGGTTTCACGTCTGATGCAATCTTCGGGATTATCGGCATCCAGCAATCCTGCGCAGGCTTCGATCATCATTCCATCCCTGTTACCATTGACGAACGTCGGCATTCGGAACTGTCTGGTCAGGATGACGGTACCTTGTGCCTTGTTATACAGCAATATCACGGCGCCATTGCCACGATCGTATGCTTCGCGATGCTGGACATGTACTTTCCCTTTCCTGTCAGTGATCTCGAAGCTGTATTTGTAAAGCTTATACCAGTTATCGGATAACAACTTCTTCCCGATGATCTTAACGTCGCTCATGTATACTGATTTTTTGTGAACTAGTGTGTACGGAAAGTGTGTGCCAAAGGATGCGATGACAACCACCCCTCTCAACACAAATTACGAGCCCTGATGGGGAAGGAGAGCCTTGAGCTTGTGATACAGCTCGAGACAAACCCACGCATCGGTTGCTGCGTATTCGACCTGTTTTTGTGTAAGCGTCTGTGCTTCCCAATTGGAAGTCTGCGAGCTCTTGGAAATGCGGAAGCCGAGCAGAAGCGCGGTAAGTTTCTTTACGCTCTCGACCTGGAGCCCAGCCTGCTTTGCGAGTATAGAAAGGTCGAGGCATGAGCCGGGTTCGAACTCCCGGTGTTTGCGCAAAGCCTTGAGATCGTCGCGAATGCCGACCCCCGCCTTGATCACGGCAGTACTCTGGAACAGCTCGGCGATCTCTTCGCTCACACCGGTATGCTGAATGCGAACGAGAAATGCCTTTCCGGGGATTGCCAATTGAAGCAGCGCAACCTGATATACCTGCCCTTTCTTGAAAGCGGGACGTGTTTCGGTGTCGAACCCGACCACTTCATGTTTCATGATTTCCTTAATGACCTTCGGTAGCTTGCCGGCATCGCTGATCACTGTTGTCTTTCCCTCGAATACTCTCAGTGGAAGGCTGTTGATTTCCTCCGGCGTGATGTTGATTTTTAATCCGCTGCCGCTAATACCTGCATTATTATGGTTTACAGAAAGATCCATCAAAAAGTCTAAATAATTGCCCAAAAAAGTTAGCCAGTTCCGGGGTAGCTAAGGCGTCATCAAGATAAGTAAAATCTTAATCCCGACATCATTTCCCCGAGAAATGGGGTCCACGCGAATGGCCAGGCTGCGGGAGAAGTTAATTTTGCTATTTTTGGTGCCACTTTTACCAGACCAGAACCTCCACATGGCAAACTCCCTATTTCGCAAGAAGTCAGTCGACACGATCCTTAACGATGTTCAAACCGGTGACGGGGACGGCCATCACGGTCAGCTCAAGAAAATATTGGGAGTTCGCGACCTTACCTCATTGGGAATTGCAGCCATTATCGGCGCCGGTATTTTCAGCACCATTGGCCGCGCCAGCTTTAATGGCGGACCCGCTGTAGCCTTGCTGTTTATCTTCACGGCCATTGCCTGTGTTTTTACTGCCTTAAGCTACGCCCAGTTCGCATCCACCGTGCCTGTATCGGGAAGCGCCTATACCTATGCATACGTTTCTTTCGGGGAAGTTTTTGCGTGGATCATCGGATGGGCTCTGATCCTTGAATATGCCGTATCGAACATGGTCGTAGCGATCTCGTGGTCTGAGTATTTCACTTCGATGCTGTCGGGCTTCAATCTGCACCTCCCCGATTGGCTTACAGTCGACCCCGGCTCCGCGAGTGAAGCCGTAAGGGCAAGTGCTCCGTCCCTCGGAGGTTTAAAGCTGATCATGGATCTCCCGGCCGGGCTCATCACGGTGCTTATCACTGCGTTGGTGTACATCGGTATCAAGGAATCAAGAACGGCAAGCAACATTCTGGTGGCACTCAAGTTGGGTGTGATCCTCCTCGTGATCGGGGCAGGTGTCTTTTACGTGAAGCCTGAGAACTGGAGTCCTTTCGCCCCCAATGGCGTATCCGGCGTACTGAGCAGCGTAGCGGCGGTGTTCTTCGCCTTTATCGGATTTGATTCTATCTCGACTACTGCCGAAGAATGCAAAAATCCGCAGCGTGACCTTCCGAAGGCGATGCTGTGGTGTCTCGGTATTTGCACAACATTATATATTCTGATCGCGCTGGTGCTCACAGGGATGGTAAACTATAAGGAACTTTTGGTCGATGATCCGCTGGCTTATGTGTTTGAGAAAGTAGGATTCGATTTCATGGCCGGTGTCATCTCGATTTCCGCGGTAGTAGCCATCACCAGTGCATTGCTGGTATACCAACTCGGGCAACCAAGGATCTGGATGACCATGAGCCGCGATGGTCTCCTGTGGCCGAAGTTTTCAAAGGTCCATCCGAAATTTAAAACACCTTCATTCGCGACGATCATCACCGGTCTTGTCGTAGCAATACCTTCCATGTTCCTGGACATGCAATTCTTTGTCGACCTCACAAGCGTTGGAACATTCTTCGCGTTCATCGTAGTGTGCGCAGGGGTGCTTTACATGGACAAAACAGGAATAAGCGAAAAATCGAAGTTCCGGGTGCCCTACGTGAATGGACAGTATCTGGTTCCCGCAGGCTTGCTGATAGCAGCAGTCGTTGCCGCGACGTCAGAAAATTATGCTGACGCGCTGGCTACCAAACCTTTGCTATATGTGTTTTGGGCCACCTGGATCGTATTGGCTGTGCTGGCGTTCCGCCACAAGTTTTCTCTTCTTCCGATCCTCGGCGTGCTCACCAATCTTTATCTCATGACAGAGCTTGGTGTCTGGAACTGGGGCGCTTTCGTGACATGGCTGATCATCGGACTCGTGATTTACTTCGGGTACGGGTACCGCAAGAGCAAGCTGGCGAAGGGGTAGGCTTCGCGTTCTAAAGTTCAAGTTTCAACAGGTCCCTGGTCTGAGGGCTACAATTACTTCTGTTCGTTTCCCCATAGCTTACCGTCATTGCCATGCGACCTTCTCCATGCATCACGCCATTTGTGGATGTCTACATTGTTCACCATATGCATCGGCTCACGCTCTGCCCGCGGCTTGATTGAAGGCACACCCACGGCTTGTGATTGGTACCAGTAAGCAACGCTGCGAAGATCGAGTGTCAGTACATTGTTGTGGCCGTGCTCAATGGTAAACCGCAGTGATTTATCGAAATAGATCGGATCCGGAATATTGAAACGATATACGTGGGTTCTGCCCAACCACCCGAATTCCCATTGCCTGTCCGTTATGTTCACTCTCGGATAACCGAAATAAGGATGGTGAAATACCTGTTTCGGGCACCATGAAGTATTAAAGTAGTCCTCGGTACCTGTGCCGTGTAAGGCAGGCGTGTCATTTCCATCGATAAAGATCATGTCATCGCCTTCGCCGTACCACAACGGTGTCGGGCTGTGGATGTAGTAGTTGACTCCGACGAAATGTCCCTGTCCTTTGATGTCTGCGATCAGATAGTTGGACTTCCCGGTTTTGTTGGCTTTCGGCTCACCGAGCGTGCCCCACTCATTTTCGCGCTCAACGGAATCGCTTTCCGTTAGCTCGCGGTTATACCACGCATGAAAACGTCCGGCGTCTGCAGGCAACGCAGCAACTTCGTAATAATCCACATAATAGTAGAACGCGTCGATTTTATTCTCCGATTGATTTTCAATTTCGATCCTGGCACCTTTTGCAAAGGGCATCTGAAAGTAACAGACCATTCCCTTCGAGTTGTCCGGCGATGCAACGATCGGTTGTGAAAGCATCGGATAGTATTCATTCCATCCTTGTCCGAAAAAAGATCCCAATGGTGCTTCGACGGATGGTTGCGTATTGCCGTCCCAATACATGCGAAGAACAATATCGTCCCTCCGGAAATTATCAGGCGCTATCGTGATCCAGATGTGGTTGATGATCCCGGCGCCTCTCACGTCGAACAAGGTTTGCCTTGCTCCGGGCCTGATATCGGCAAAGCGATCATCGTTCTTGCCGCTCTGATCGTAACTGCTGACACGTTTCGACTTTATCCCTTTTCTGATCTGTGTGAGCGCAGATAGCTCGCCCGCCAATTGCTGTGAAAACGACGGAAGGCCAAAGCCGATCATAAGTCCCAGTAATATGATTTGTTTCATAACGCAAGTCTTAAAGTCTGGTATTCAAGATAACAAATTAATTACCGGGACAAGGATGGGCTCCCGTCAGGACTTCTCCTTTTCTCCAAGCGAAAACCAGTTTCCGGAGTCATCGATAAACAATGCCTC
>CBHTUB010000359.1:0-6565 GCA_966095595.1 uncultured Chryseosolibacter sp.
GAGCGCCAAACGGAGCTGGGACTGGAGTGGATGGACTATGGAGCCAGAATGTATATGCTAGATATAGGAAGGTGGAGTATTCTAGATGATTATAGCGAAATCTATTACGATCTTTCAGCGTATAACTACGTAAAGAATAATCCAATAAATGGATTTGATCCCAATGGCAAGTGGGTGGTTGAGATAACCTCTAAAACGAACAAAAATGGGAAATGTGTCCTATTCTCTTTCGTTTATTGCGCAGCAAGGTGATAACTTAGAAACACTCAGTACACAGCTGGGTATAAGTCAGGATGAAATTCTGGAAGCACACCCTGAACTTAAGGGCAAAACTTTTAGAAAAGGTAGCAGGATAGGTCTTGGCAACCTCGAAGCGGTTCAGGAAATCAATAACACGATAAGCTCCGTAGCGTATAAACAGAAACAATGGAATTGTGCGAATTTTGCTGGTGCGGCCAATTGTGCGAACCTCAACGATCAGTGGACGTCAACAACGGAAAACACTGGCGTTTTTGCCCAGCAACTAAAAAGTCAATACAATTCCGTAGAAGAAAACGATGCTTCGATTGGTAGTGTCATCCATTACAGGCTTACAGACTATCAAAAAACGAGAAATCAGGTTATATCGCAGTACGTTGCTAAATTGAAAGCGAGTGGGTTGAGTGAGGCTGAGATAAAATCAATAATTACTAAACCTTCGGTACAGTCTGAAATAACAAATGTGGCAAACTGGTTGATGACAAATGAACGACATTTTTCTATTGTTGTCCTAAAAGATGAAAGCGGATGTGTTCAAAATATAATACAGAAATCGGGGCAAATTCCATTCGAGTTTAAGGTAAACCATGTTAATGAGGTCAATGATGTACTTCCCTATGCGCCTAAACCCTCTGAGGGTACTAAAACACCTTACTATACCAAAAAGAAAAACTAGGTACGTTCAATTAGCGGCAGCGTGCTTGCTTATGGGCTGTGGAAAGGAGGCTTGCACTGCTACTGAACATTTTTTAGTTAGCAAAAAGGTTAAATGCCAACCTGTTAATAATTCTGCATATATAAACGATTTCTTTTTTTTGAAGGGCGAGAGATTGCTACGAGACACAATCTTTGTGGACGTGCATGCAGGCGGAGAGTTAAAAAAAGGTGCTTTGTTGTCCATTTATGATTCCCATTCATCTCTTGCAAGCTATGAAGTTGATGGCTTTTCGGAAGATGATTACTTTATTTTGTTGAAGGCATATTACCCCATAGGGCCAGAAATTTCATGGAAGCCGGAGCGAAAAGTCTTCGCACTACACATTTGCGGAACGACTTTAAGCGTTTACCAGTATTCAAATAAGTTCCTAAAAAAATCTACTGATGTGAGATTAGAAGTAATCCAATAAGCAGTCACCAAAATCAACTATATTATTTGTAAACTTCATTTGGATCTTTGATGCGCGGCCTTGTTTGAGAACTCCCTAAGGGCAACATTACATGAACCGGATTTCAATAATGTCAGGGAAACCTATACTGTAAGAATCAATGTTACTATTTCCAATCCTATAGAATACTCCATGGAATTTCATCGAATTCATTAATAAAAAGGAAAAACGGATGAGCCTGCGAAAGTTGCACTGAATAAACATATGAGTAAGTAGGATGAGGGACTTAGTAATTAATTCACAACTATCATCTCTTTAATTGGATGCTCGAACGATCTATTGCATTGTTTGATCAATTTTATAGCTACCAAACTCGTGATGATATGGTGCAACTCATGAATTCTGAGGTTCAATCGCTCGGCGAGTCTGGGTTGTCGATTGCAAGAGGTAGCTACGCCCACTATCTGAACGTGGCAAAATTGGGTTTATTTTTTTTGAAAATAAACTCATAAGCGATTTGATCAAGATCTTAAAAAGTTCTTCCAACGTCCATCTCGAAATACGCGGAAATGTCGGTGCTTGACCCAGACAACGCTGTTGAAGGGTATTTGAATGATGACCGCCACAGAACAAACTAAGATCCGGGCGAGCTAAGGCTATGTACGATGCATTGAGGGCTGCTGGAATCCCAGCCTTACAATTGAAACTTCTCCTGGAAAAAATCGAAATCAAGGGAGGAAATGTTAGTGCCACATTCATGTTAACAAAACCCTATCCAAAGCATGAACTATTCAATAACGTTAAGGTTAATTGTGATAATTTTTGCTGCCCATGCTTCCACCAACGGGCTGTCTCAAAACACAGACAGTTTAAAATGCTGGTGCGCGAATGAAAGGCTGGAGTGGGACGACTTCAAAGGTAAGGTGCCTGAAGATGAGTACAGTTCGAATCTGAGAGCCTTGACCGCATACAGATTCGTCCCTTTGCGCATTGAGAAAAACGGTATGCTTGGTTATCGCATTCAGCTAGTGTTTAAAAAATATGAGTCATGGAAGACAGATACCGCAAGCGATTTGTTAGCACATGAACGGCTACATTTTGATATAGCTGAACTCTCCGCTCGCAAGCTAAGAAATGGAATACAACACATAATGGTGACAGTACCGAATCCTAAACCGCAAGATTTCGCACTCCTTATTCAAAAATTATATGCTGAGGACGCGGACATGCAGACTGCTTACGATGACGATACGATACACGGAATCGATGCTCAATCCCAGGCGTGGTGGGAGGAGAAGGTATGCTCAGAGTTGAATAAATTAAAATCGTTCGAATCCACGTCTAAAGATTGTAAATAGCCTTGCTCAAAAAAGTGTCATCCTCATTCTGTACTAGCGTACGGTAGCCGAGAGGGAAGAGATTCTGGATGTCGTGAAAGGCGGACGCTCTGTTGGGGATAGAGACTCAGGATAACAAAATCCCGCTATGCGGGCTTTGTTATCCTACATCTTTAAATTCTATTTCTTCTTTCCCTTCTTCAAAGAAGAATCCCTCACCACCAGGCGTGTCTTCAAAATCTTTGTCTCCGGCTGAAGCTCGATATCATGATTCTTGGTCTTCATCTCGATCTGTCGGATCAGCAGCTTGGCAGCCTCCTGGCCCATTTCAAATCCAGGCTGGTCAACAGAAGTCAGTGGTGGATCCAGCAGGGCGGTAAAGAACCAGTTACTGAAACCTACTACGGCAATGTCCTTAGGGATCTTGAGTCCTGCCTCCTTAATAGCTTGCATGGCGCCCATGGCGGCCGGGTCGTTGGTGGCGAAGATAGCGTCAGGCTTGTTGGACATCTGCAATAGCTTCTCCGTGGCGATCTTGCCTTCCTCGATCGTTCCGAGAGGGCAGGGCATGATCAGGCTCTTATCGATAGGAATGTTATTCTCTTTTAAAGCTTCCAGGTAGCCTTCGAGGCGCTGTTTGGTGATCTCGAGGTTCGGAGGTCCTTCGAGGTGAGCGATGCGCTTGCATCCCTGTTCGATAAGGTGCAGGGTTGCCTCCTTGGCGCCTGACAGGTCATCTACAATTATTTTACTTGAGTTTGAATTCTCATATACGCGGTCAAAAAAGACCATCGGCACACCTTTCGCCAGGATGCCGTCGATATGCTCGAACGAGCTCGTCTCACGTGAAACGGAGATCAGCATGCCGTCCACGCGGCTGTTGAAGAGCGCCTTGATGTCGGTCTTTTCACGCTGCAGGGACTCATTGGACTGTGTGATAATAACATTATAGCCGGCGCTGTACGCCACGTCTTCAATACCGCTTATGACGGTCGAGAAGAAGAAGTGAACGAGCTCGGGGATGATCACCCCGATCGTATTCGTTTTCGATTGTCTCAGGCTTAAGGCAACGATGTTGGGCTGGTAGTTGAGCTTTTCTGCGAGTTCATTGACGGCTTTTTTTGTTTCGGGGCTAATGTCCGGGTGATCTTTCAAAGCCCTGGAAACGGTGGAGGGGGAAATGCCAAGCTCTCTGGCGATGTCCTTAATGGTGACCTGGTTGTATTTCATATCGCAAGTTTAGCGACTAAAAATGAATCATCGCAACAGTTCCGCAATTTTTTCAATCAGAATCGCAATCGTTGTCGTAATCGATGGCAGAACATTGATTCGGACTACCGGAACGTTGGCATGCAAACAACGCACTCGTTACCGCAAAATCGGCGATTCTTAGACTTCATGTCACCGAAACTGTCGCCACAAAAATCGCAATCGATTGCGCATCCGTTCGCGGCCGCGATTCCGTGAATTTTTATTCCCATTTCGAAGTTTATCTACTACAACCCGGCTATTTTTCACATTGGAAGGTTTCAAAAACCTTGGTGTTTAACAATTACCCAAACCCTAAAACGTACTATGATAAAATTCTATCTATTCAAGAGATTGCTTGTCATTGTACTGGTCTCCGCGACGCTATCGGCATTTGCTCAGACCAGAACAGTTACAGGAACTGTAAGCTCGAGCGATGATGGTGGGCCGTTACCCGGTGTCAGCGTCGTCGTAAAAGGTACCCCCAACGGAACGGTCACCGATGCAACGGGAAAGTTCAGTATTAATGTAGGCGATGATGCCACATTGGTTTTTTCCTTCGTAGGATATTCAAGCCAGGAAGTGCTCGTCGCTGATCAGTCGACTATTTCTGTAACGCTGCAAACCGATATCACTGCCTTGTCAGAGGTCGTGATCGTGGGATATGGCGAACAACAGAAAAAAGATCTGACTGGCGTCGTTTCAGAAGTAAACTCACAAAGTTTTAATAAAGGGGCGATTGTGTCTCCTGATCAGTTGATCGCTGGTAAGGTTGCCGGCGTTCAGATCACCACAACAAGCGGAGATCCGGGTGCAGGCATCAGTATTCGCGTGCGCGGAGGTACCTCTATTAATGCCAGCAATGATCCGCTGTTTGTCATTGATGGTGTTCCCATCGACAACGCGGGCTCAAACGCTACCAGAAACCCCTTGAACTTCCTGAACCCGAATGACATCGAATCATTTACAGTATTGAAGGATGCATCTGCGAGTGCCATCTACGGTTCGCGTGCAGCGAACGGTGTTATCATTATCACTACTAAAAAAGGATCGAAGGGAGCGCCCACGGTCACATATGACGGATGGTATTCGGTAGGAAAAGTTGCCGACAGAATCGACGTCTTCAGTCCAAGCCAATATCGTGAATTGGTGGCTGGCAAATCCCCCGAATCATTATCGCTTCTAGGCGACGCAAATACAGACTGGCAGGATCAGATATTTCAAACGGCCGTTGGTCGAAATCACAATATTTCCCTTGCGGGTGGCGGAGAAAACGTCAACTACCGACTTGCCATCAACGACTTGTTACAGGAGGGTACGGTAAAGACATCTGAAACAAAAAGAACAGGTTTCTCATTAAACCTTGGAAGTTCGTTCCTTGACAACAGTCTGCGTGCAAACTTCAGCTTGAAGGGCGCTCAGACGAACGAGCACTTTGCCCCAGGGGTTATTGGATCTGCCCTGGCGTTTGATCCAACTCAACCGGTTTACCAGGACGGAAGTCCTTACGGCGGTTATTTCGAATGGGAAAACGACCTCGGAACTAAGAATCCGGTTGCTTCCCTGAATATGGTGAATGATCGGGCAAGGAATAACAGGGCAATCGGTAATCTCTCCGTTGCATACGATCTTCCGTTTATTGAAGGATTGACGGCTAACGTTAACCTTGGCGTGGACGTGGCGAATGGTTATCGAAAGACATTCAAACCGAACAATCTGAGGGAACAAGCTAATGACCTCACGCAGCTCCGCGGTGAAATCTACTATCAGAATCCGCAGCGCAGCAGCCAGCTGATGGAAATATTCGGCACATACAAGAAAGACTTGAGTTCAATTGAGAGTTCAATCGAAGTAACAGCTGGGTACTCTTTCCAGGATTTCAGCGCAGAATTTCCGGCGATAGTAGCAGACTCACTGAGAACAAATCAGTATGGTCCAAATAACTACACGATTGCCAAAAATTACAATGCCTTCAATAGCATACAGGAGAGCAGGTTAATTTCATTCTACGGAAGGTTGAATTATAGCTTCCGTGACAGATATATCCTGACAGCGTCGTTGAGAAGGGATGGTTCATCGCGGTTTGGACCACAAAACAGATGGGGTCTCTTCCCATCAGCCGCGATCGCATGGCGCGCAATTGATGAGCCTTTTCTCTCCGGTCTTACCAACACGTTCTCTGACCTGAAATTGAGAATCAGCTATGGTGTGAACGGTAACCAGGATTTTGGAAACTACCTGTATTTACCGACCTATACCGAGGGAGATAACTTTACTCAATACCAGTTCGGTAACAACCTCGTGAACACGATCAGGCCAAATGGCTATGATTCTGAACTGCAGTGGGAGGAAACAAGATCGTTGAACTTCGGTGTTGACTTCGGAATATTGAAAGGACGGATAACCGGTTCACTTGAATACTACAACAAGCAGACCGATAACCTTCTCTTCAACATCACGGCACCCGCAGGATCAAACCTGACGAACCGGATCCTTACCAACGTCGGGGCACTTGAGAACAAGGGGGTTGAGCTCGCGCTCGATGCGATTGTCCTTGACAAGGGCGATCTCCGTTGGAATGTTGGATTCAATGCATCGTACAACAAGAATAAGATC
>CBHTUB010000360.1:0-6525 GCA_966095595.1 uncultured Chryseosolibacter sp.
CATGAAGAGCCTGCCCTGGAATTATTTTAAAGCAGTTGTCTACGAACTGCTTGTATTTGGTGAAGATGGTTCCCTTCGAGATCTGGTCTCCTCCGTACATCACGTCATTGAATAATGGGTGACCAATGTGTTTCATGTGCGCGCGGATCTGATGCGTTCTGCCCGTTTCGAGTTTGCATTCAACAACTGACACATAACGCAGATCCTGCAGAAGCCGGTAATGTGTGATGGCATGTCTTCCGAAGTCTCCCTCGGGAAATGCAGTGGTCACCCTTCGATCCTTGAGGCTTCGCCCAACATGTACGTTGATAGTTCCTTCCGGCGGATCGGGTACTCCCCACACTATTGCATGGTAGGTCCTTTCAATGGTATGATCAAAAAATTGTTTGGCGAGTAACGTAAGGGCCGTTTCCGTTTTTGCGATGACCAGTAGTCCTGACGTATCCTTGTCGATCCTGTGCACCAGGCCAGGTCTTCCATCGTTACCGGGCATTTGCGGCAGATTCTGAAAGTGGTAGGCGAGTGCATTGACGAGTGTGCCCGTCCAGTTCTGATAAGCCGGGTGCACTACCATTCCTGCCGGTTTATTGATCACCAGCAGGTAATTGTCCTCATACACGATATCGAGCGGAATATTTTCCGGTATTACCTCCGTGTCGCGAGGTGGTTTCGGCAGGGAGATCGTGACGATATCGTTCGGATGTATCTTGTAATTCGGCTTCACGATCTTGTCGTTTACCTTCACAAAGCCGTTGTGGATCCCATCCTGGATCTTCGTCCGCGTGACGTTGGGCAACCTGTCCAGCAGGAATTTGTCGATGCGCAGCAAAGTCTGGCCAGGGTCGGCTATTATCCGGTGGTGTTCAAAAAGAACATCTTCGCTGTCGTCCTGGATGAAATCTTCTTCTTCGTTCATTTCGGCAAAGGTAGAAATTCAAACGATTACACGTTCATTTGGGCAAATGGTAATATTGGCTTTAAGTTTCTTTTTCATTGGACGATTAAATTTGTTTTCTTCGCAGACGTCTGATGCACCCAATGAATAAACTTCTGATCATTGCCATTTTCGGCGCTTTTACCGCGTGTTCACAAACAGCGGCCGATAAACCGAACGGTTCGGATTTCAGCACGGGACAAAAGATCAAGAGATTGAAAAACGACCGGATCAAGGAAGCCTCAGGCATAGCAGCCAGCATCCGCAATGCCGGAATGCTCTGGACCCATAACGATAGTGGCAACGACGCTGAGCTTTTCCTTCTGGACACCGCACTCAATGTAAAGCTGAACGTAAAGTTTTCGAATTTGACAAACAGGGATTGGGAAGACATCGCCGTAGGTCCGGGACCCGATCCGGCAAAGAGCTACGTATACATTGGCGAGATCGGCGACAATTTCGCCCAGTATCAGGAAAAGAGGATTTACCGATTTGAGGAGCCGGCTATCGGCCAGAACATTACAATGTCCATCGACTCGGTTGATGTCATCAAAATTCAACTGCCTAAAGCAAGGAAGGACACCGAAGCGCTGATGATCGACTCGAACACCCGCGATCTTTACATTGTTTCCAAACGCGAGAACCCTGTTGTAGTCTACAAGGTCAAATATCCATATCCTGTAGACAGCATTGTTACCGCAGACAGTGTAACGACAAATTTGTGGCGGTGACATTTCAGACGATGGAAAAGAGATCCTCCTGAAAAACTATCAGAACGTTTTTTATTGGAAGCTGAAAGCCAACGAGAAAATTGAAGACGCCTTCAGGCGCAAGCCGATCATACTTCCCTACGAGGAAGAGCCGCAGGGAGAGGCCATCACCTTTTCGAGGGATGGGTCAGGGTATTACACCCTAAGCGAGATCGTGAAGGATGAAAAAACTTACTTGACGTACTATCGCCGATTGCACTAGATCTTTTTATGCTTCCACTTTCCTGATCGCATGTACCACAATGCCATCGAGAACATGCAGATCCAGTAGACCCACTCCGATCCCCAGCCCCACGTTATCGGGAGATCCCAGTATTCCAGCGTCAGGTATACGTAGAATGAGTAGATCACGATCGTAATGAGCTCGATCATCAAGTTTACTCGTGTGTTACCGGTGCCTGTTACGGCATTCAGCCACACCGTGGAGAACGACATCATCAGCAGCGCGATCGAGACGACGTACACAACGGGAATCGCATCACGGACAAAATCGTCCCCCTGCCCATAAAACGACAGAAACCAGTCAGGCTTCGCTACCAGCGCGAGGAAAATCACGAATGAAATGGAGAAGCTGACTTTCACGATCCTCCTGACGAGAGGCAGGACATCGTCTATCCTTCCCTGTCCGATCACGTTGCTGACCATGCTGCTGGTGGTTGCTGCAAATGCCCACGAGAAGATACCGAACAACCCAAAGATGTTTCGCAGTGTGTTGGAGATGGCGAGTGCCCTTTCTCCGTGGTGTTCGATCAATATGTAGAAATACTCCCAGCTCAGAATGCTTATCGCATATTGCGCGATCAGGGGTGACGACTGCACCAGGATCAACTTCGTTATGGAGAAATCCCACGACAATTCTTCGAACAGACCGAACGATCTGTTGATTCCCTTCAGGTGTATAACGATGTAGATCACCAGCAACCCCACTGCTTCAGCGATGATGGAAGCGTAGGCAGCACCATTAAATCCAAGCTCGGGAAGTCCGAGCTTACCGTAGATCAACCCGTAGTCAAGAACAATATTGGTAAGCGCCTCGGAAAGCGTGCCCCACACGAGAAAGCGCGTTTGATTCGTTCCCACGAGAAGAGCGTTGCGCATCACGTACAGATAAAGAAATGGAAGCCCCCAGATTCGGATCAGGAGAAATTCTACGACCTGTTCGGCAATTACTTTGTTGTCGATAACCGCGCGTAGGGTGACAGGTGCCAGCGTATAGGTAATGAAAATTCCGATCAGCGAGATGGTGATGGCGATCCATACGCCGTGGTAAAATAACCGACCGATCTCGCGGGGAAGGTTTTGTCCGGCGCGTCGCGCGATCAGCGCCTGAAGCCCGTTGTTCAGACCGTTGCCTATAACCGCGAAGATGAGATAATAAACTCCTGTTATCCCTGCGCTTGCAAGCTGGGTTTGTCCGAGTCCGCCGAGGAAAATGTTATTCGTGATAAAGTTGATCTGCGGAACAAGTAGCGCAAGGGAGATGGGCAATGCCATCTTCAGGATCTGTCTGTAACCTGTATCAACCCTTAACTCCATGTGATAAAAATAAAAAAGCTTCGACAAGCGAAGCTTTTAAATGAGATCCAAATCTAGTTAAATAACACCTTGCGCCTGCATCGCTCTGGCAACTTTCAGGAATCCGGCAATATTGGCGCCCACCATATAATTCCCGGGCTTGCCGTATTGTGCAGCGGCGGCGAGGGATGTATCGTGGATGTTCTTCATGATCGTCACCAATTTTGCGTCTACTTCGTCGCGCGTCCAGTTAGAGCCCATATAATTTTGAGTCATCTCGAGGCCTGAAGTCGCCACGCCTCCGGCATTTGAGGCTTTACCGGGCGCATAGAGCACACCCTTGTCAAGCAGAACGTTGATGCCTTCGATCGTTGTTGGCATGTTGGCGCCTTCAGCGAGAAGTTGAATGCCGTTAGACACCAGATTCAAGGCGTCCTTTCCGTTCACCTCATTTTGTGTGGCGCATGGGAATGCACAGTCTGCCTTATATTTCCACAGTGGATTGTGGTCTGCCTTCGGATCAATGGCCGTGTAAACCGCCCCTTTGAATTTATCCGCATATTCCTTGATCCGCCCACGCCTGTTGTTTTTCAGGTCCTTGAGGAAGTCAAGCTTCTCCATTGTGAAACCAGCTTCATCATAAACAACGCCGGTGGAATCAGAGGCAGTTACTGCTTTACCACCAAGGTGGATGATCTTTTCGATCGCATATTGTGCCACGTTGCCGGATCCTGAGACAAGACAGGTCTTGCCTTTGAGTGATTGACCTTTCGCTTGCATCATGTTTTCGGCAAAATAGATCAGCCCATATCCGGTGGCTTCTGTTCTGATCAGACTTCCGCCCCAGCCGATACCTTTACCCGTCAGCACACCCGTAAATTCATTTTTGATTTTCTTATAGGCTCCGAACATATATCCGATCTCTCTTCCGCCTACCCCGATATCACCTGCAGGAACATCGAGTCGGTGATTGATGTGACGGGACAGTTCTCCCATAAATGCCTGGCAGAATTTCATAATCTCGTTTTCGGATTTTCCTTTCGGATCGAAATCGCTTCCGCCCTTTCCGCCGCCCATCGGGATTCCGGTCAAGGCGTTCTTGAAGATCTGTTCGAAAGCCAGGAACTTGAGCACGCTTTGATTCACGGAAGGGTGGAATCGCAATCCACCTTTGTAGGGGCCAATGGCACTGTTCATCTGAACACGGTACCCACGATTGACCTGTACGTCTCCCTTGTCGTCGAGCCATGTTACGCGAAAAGAGATCAGGCGCTCCGGTTCAAGCATGCGCTCGAGCAATTTAAGTTTGGCGAATTCAGGATGCTTTTCAAGCACAGGAAGAACGGAGACGATAACTTCTTCGGCAGCCTGAATGAATTCAGGCTCGTTCGCATTGCGTTGCTTTACCTGGGCGAGGAGTTCGTTGGCAGTCATGAGTTGTTTTAGGTTAATTGTTTACAAACGTTGCCGCGCTGAGCCAAGGCGGTGTCGAATATTATTATAAAACACCATTAGCAGAATCACGGTAAACTATCTTAATTGGAGCACGAAGAAAAGAATTTTACCTAACAATTATTCGTTATGCGGGAGAAAAAAATAGCAATCATAGGGGGCGGAAACCTTGGCGCAGCGATCGCTGAAGGGCTTATTAAAAGTCAGTTTGTATCTCCGCAAAACATCATTGTCACCAGAAGGAATATCGATGCCATCCAGCACCTCAAATCGCTCGGCGTTACCGTAACTCAGGATAATGCGTGGGCGATCCGCAACAGCGAGGTTGTTATCGTGGCACTCAAGCCATACAATGTGAAGGAGGTTCTCAGCACACTCAAAGATGAGTTCGACTCCGCAAAGCACATCGCGATCAGTGTGGTTACGGGGATTTACCTTAAAGATCTTACCGGCATCATCGACCATGGGGTTCCGATCTTCCGGGCAATGCCGAACACCGCCATCGCTATACAGGAATCTGTTACATGCCTTTGCCATCAGGGGGCTTCGGATGAGCAGGTGAAGTACGTAACCGGTTTGTTCGATCAGCTTGGGATCACCATTTCTATCGATGAGAAGCTTATGGACGCAGCGACCGTTCTCGGCGCATGTGGAATTGCTTACGCTTTACGGTTCATCCGCGCGGCCACACAGGGTGGGATCGAGATCGGATTCGACGCACGAACAGCGAATTTAATCGCGGCCCAAACCGTAAAAGGTTCAGCCGAACTGCTGCTTAAACTCAATCGTCACCCGGAGGAAGAGATCGATAAGGTGACGACCCCAAAGGGTTGTACCATCGCAGGATTGAATGAAATGGAACACCAGGGCTTCTCATCCTCATTGATAAAAGGAATCTGCGCATCGTACAACAAGATCGTCATGTAAAAAACTGCCGCTGTGATATAGGGGCCACGTTGTGAAGATCAGCGTGGCCCTTTTTCATTTTGAAACCGGTCCCAATGCAGGTACAAGTTTTTACTGAACGCATGTAAAATTTAACTGAACAGATCAGGAAATACCACCATGACATAATGTTTACTATATGAGAAAAGGAGTTGTTGGGCTATTCGTGCTGATAGTATTACATTTTAATTTACGCGCACAAGTTGATACGTCTTACGTTTACAATACCTCGATGCCCTATGGAACATTGGACATCCGTATTGCTAAGTCATCCACACGTTATTACTATTTACAGGAGAATCGGACCGTAAGTTTCCGGACGAATGCCGGGGTGAAGACAAACACTTACCGTGACATGACCGCCTGGGATTCCAGTCCCTATGAAGAAGGAAACATGCGCGAGAAGAACGGTACAACGGATCTGTTTGTCATGAACTACCGGCTGCTGAAGCCGCTGAATTACAATTCAACCTACTCGCCAGGATATCCCCTGATCGTATTCCTGCATGGCGCGGGGGAACGCGGTAATTGCTGGAAGAGCACGTGCTACCATGCCGATGCATCCTGGAATCCCAATACCAATAGCCCGCCGGCTCCTACGGATGCGACATCAAAACTGATGAACAACGATCATAACCTCCTCCACGGTGGTAGTACACATCTTGGCGTGAGAAATGCAGCACAGGGAAAACTTCCCAACGACCCGACATTATCGTCGAGGGCGTTTCCCGGATTCGTGCTTTTCCCGCAAAACCTGAATGGCTGGAGTGCAAACTCCGTACAGGATGCCATCAAGCTTGTACGTCTCATAGCCAAAAAATACAACATCGATGAAAACAGGATCTACATCGAAGGCCTGTCGAATGGCGGATATGCAGTCTATGAATCCATTAAAAGAGCTCCATGGTT
>CBHTUB010000361.1:0-6521 GCA_966095595.1 uncultured Chryseosolibacter sp.
AGGCTCCGAATTCCAGCGGCAATTTGATTTTTTAAAAAATTCCTGATATTTGACCTTTTCGAACACGGGAAAATCATGTCAAAGAATCTTGTAATCGTCGAGTCGCCGGCAAAAGCAAAGACCATCGAGGGGTATCTCGGGAAGGATTTTAAAGTCGCATCCAGTATGGGTCACATACGCGATTTGCCGAAAGGCGGCGATGCAATCGATATTGAAAATGGTTTCGAGCCAACCTATGAGGTCAGTCCCGATAAAAAGGAAGTGATCTCAAAGCTGAAGAAGCTGGCAGAAGACGCTGAAATGGTCTACCTCGCGTCCGATGAAGACCGCGAAGGAGAAGCGATCAGCTGGCACCTTAAGGAAGTGCTGGACCTCACCGATAAGAAGACACGCCGGATCGTGTTTACCGAGATCACAAAAAAAGCCATACAGAACGCTCTTCAGAATCCCCGGGGCATAGATATAGACCTGGTGAATGCACAACAGGCCCGTCGCGTGCTCGACAGGCTTGTGGGTTATGAGCTTTCACCGATCCTCTGGAAAAAAATTGCGACAGGCCTCTCCGCCGGTCGTGTTCAGTCAGTAGCCGTCAGGTTAGTAGTAGAAAGGGAGAGGGAGATCGCTGATTTCAAGGTCAAATCTTCATACAAGGTCAACGCGATCTTTGACGTGGGCAAGGGCAAGCAGCTTGTGGCAGAACTGCCCGAACGTTTCGACACTGAAAAGGAAGCTGAAGAGTTCCTCGAGTCTTGCAAGGGTGCAAAGTTCACGATTGCCGATCTCCAGACCAGACCTTCGAAGCGTTCGCCGGCTCCTCCGTTCACTACTTCGACATTGCAGCAGGAAGCCGCGCGCAAGCTCGGTTTTTCCGTTATTCAGACGATGACGGTAGCGCAAAAGTTGTATGAAGCCGGTAAGATCAGCTACATGCGTACTGACTCGGTCAATCTTTCAGATGAAGCGCGACAGGGAGCGGCGAATCAGATCACTTCGGCGTTCGGAAAAGAATATCATCAGACACGTCAGTTCAAAACAAAATCGTCGAGCGCACAGGAAGCTCACGAAGCGATCAGGCCGACGGATTTTTCAACCATGGATCCGGGCATGGACCGCAATGCAGGACGTCTCTACGAATTGATCTGGAAGCGTGCCATTGCCTCGCAGATGGCTGATGCCGAGTTGGAGAAAACGACCGCGACAATTGCAATTTCGACCAACCCGAGGACATTCGTGGCAACCGGTGAGGTGATCAAGTTCGAAGGGTTCCTGAAAGTATATATTGAATCGGGTGACGATGAGGATGAAGAGGAGAATAGCAAGGTGCTTCCTCCGCTGTCTGTCGGCCAGGTGTTGACCCTTGAAGAGATCATCGCCAAGCAGATCTTCAGCAGGCATCCTCCGCGTTATACGGAAGCGAGCCTCGTGAAGAAGCTTGAAGAAATGGGCATCGGTCGTCCGTCGACCTATGCGCCAACGATCACGACGATCCAGAAGAGGGGATATGTTGTGAAGGAGATCCGTGAAGGTGTCGAACGCAAGTATGGAATTTTAACGCTGAGGGATAACCAGGTGAACAAAACGGTCGGTTCTGAGATCACGGGAGCCGAGAAGAACAAGCTGTTCCCGACCAACACGGCAATGATCGTCAATGATTTCCTTGTCGAGCATTTCCCCGATATCACGGACTATTCGTTCACTTCCGAGATCGAGCAGGAATTCGATGAGATCGCCAATGGCAAACTGGAGTGGCAGAAGATGATCGCGAACTTCTACAAGCCGTTCCATAAGAAAGTTACAAAGACCGAGCAGGTTGAAAGATCGTCGGTTGGAAAGAGCAGGGAGCTGGGTGTCGATCCGAAAACCGGAAAAAATATCTATGCAAAGCTGGGTAAGTTCGGGGCATATGTTCAGATAGGAGAGAACCCTGACGACAGCGGTACGAACAAGGAGAAACCAAAGTTTGCAAGTCTTCGACCTGGCCAGTTCATCGAAAGCATTACGCTCGCCGATGCGATCGAGCTTTTCAAGATGCCACGGGATATGGGCTTGTTCGAAGATAAACCCGTCGTGGTGAATATCGGCAGATTCGGTCCGTACGTTCAGCACGACAAGAAATACGTGTCCATACCGAAGGATATAGATCCGTATACCATTACACCTGAAAAGGCAGTCGAGCTGATCGAGGCAAAACGTGTGGCAGATGCGAACAGGCTGATCAAATCGTTTCCGGAGAATGAAGAGATACAGGTTCTTAACGGAAGGTTTGGTCCGTACATCAAGGCAGGAAAGAAGAACGTGAAGATTCCGAAGGGCAAGAACCCTGCTGATCTTACGTTGGAGGAATGCGTGACGCTTGCCGCCAATACGCCTGAGAAGAAAGGTCGATTTGGACGTTTTGCAAAGAAAACTGAAACGCCGGCCCCAGCGGAAGCTCCCGCTAAAAAGACCGCTGCGAAGAAGGTAGCGGCGAAAAAGTCGGCACCAGCCAAGGCAGCGAAGAAAACTCCGGCGAATAAAACTGCTGCGAAGAAAGCCGCCCCGAAAAAGGCAGCGAAGAAATCGAAAAAATAATCGGTACAACCAGCGATGAAAAAGCTCGTCGTGCTCACCGGTGCAGGAATAAGTGCGGAAAGCGGTATCCCGACTTTCCGCGATTCCAATGGACTGTGGGAAGGGCACGATGTGATGGACGTCGCCTCACCAGAAGGCTGGCGTAAAAACCCGGCGCTGGTCCTTGACTTCTACAATCAAAGGCGAAAGAAAGCACTCGAGGTCAAGCCAAACCGTGGTCACGAGATCCTTGCCGAGCTTGAAAAAGATTTTGATGTGGTGATCGTCACGCAGAATGTCGACGACTTGCACGAGCGCGCAGGCTCTTCCAGGGTGATACATCTTCATGGAAGTCTGTTCGAGTCACGCAGCTGTGCCGATGAATCTCTGGTATATCCAATCAAGGGATGGGAGCTGAATTTGGGTGATCTGTGTGAAAAAGGTTCTCAGCTTCGTCCGAATATTGTGTGGTTTGGCGAGATGGTGCCACTCATGGAAGTGGCTGCCCGACACGCGGCTGATGCTGATATCTTTTTGGTCGTCGGCACTTCGCTCGTCGTATATCCCGCGGCGAGTCTGATCGATTATGTAGGATACGAGACGCCTAAATTTGTCGTCGACCCGAAGCTTCCCGACGTTCGTCCGATGCCCTACCTTAAAATGATACAGGACAAAGCAAGCACGGGAATGCAGACTGTTCTTCAGGAGCTGCGCGAATTGCGCTGATCTTATTTGCCCTCGTCCCTTGCAGGTTCGGCGGCCAGTTTTTCCAGAAACATCTTGAAATTGTCCGTGGCGTAATTTGCGGTACCCACCTTTTTCATCTTCACTTTTCCATCCTTGCCAATGACAAATGTGGTGGGTATGGAAGGAACCTGTAACTGGTTGGGCAGCGCGCTTGCCGGCTGATATACGGGAAATGTAAACGCCCTTTCCTTTACATACCTGGCTACCTTAGGCTTGTTCTCATCGAAGTCAAGCGATAGCATGATGAAAGCCACCTGGTCGTGGTCGATGCTATCGTACAATTGCTGGATGGATGGCATCTCCGCGCGACATGGTCCGCACCAGGTTGCCCACATATTCAGGAATATGACTTTCCCCCTGAAGGAATTGACATCGATCACCTGATTGCTGAGATCGCGCAAGCTGAAGTCATAGTGGAAATTCTGAGCGGTTACATTTGCTTCAGGATCAATATCCATAGCACCGGACCCGACGAGTGCCTGCTGGGCGAGGAAGGATACACCACTCAATATCCCGGAATAACGTAATATCACCACGACAACGAGCATTGTCAGCCATGGCCTGGCTGCTTTCGCCGCCTTTCTGAACCATTCGCGTTTATCTGAATTCAGCATCGTGGCATGTTTATGGCTTTACAAATTCACAGATCACACGAATTTAGTAATTTCGGAACAATGATCACCCCAGTTATAAAAATCAGTATGAAAGGATTCCCAGTCTTCTTTCTGTTATTGCTGGTTAACGTATGCTATAGCCAGAAAGTCAAATACAAAGACATCTTTGGTTTACTGAGCACGAAACAATACGAGCAGGCTGAACCCTTCCTCAAGCGATATCTCTCCGCCAATGACGACAATCCAAACGCATTCCTCTTCATGGGAATGATCTTCCAGGAGAAATCGGCCAAGATGGACGTTCTTAAGCAGACCCGTGAAGCTATGTATTACGGTGACAGCGCGGTTCTTTACTTTGACAAGGCATACAAGACTGTCGATGAAAAGGAGATCAAACGCAATAAGGAATACTACCAGGCTTACAACCGCCGTGACCTTCGCACGGGAGAATTCGGCGTGAAGCTGTCCGATATCCAGTTCGATCTCGAGAAGAGGATCCAGGCGCTGAAGGAGCGCAACGACAAGCTGAAGATGATGAAATATTATTTTGTGCTGTCGGATACACTGTACCGCAAGTCGAACAGGTTGTTCAGAAATCTTCAAGACGAATACGGGCTGGAACGTTCGCTGTTGCTGCGTGGTGACGAGAACACCGTAAAAAGACTTTCATTGCTCTCGGCACGGTTTGACTCCTGTCAGAAGGCGTTCGAGAACTACAAGACGAGCCTGTCGTTCCTGGGCAAGACGGGATATAATCAGACCATGACACTCAAGCCGATCAGTAATTTTGTATCGGACGGAAGCGACCTCGCGGACTTTTATAAGGACGACCTGGCAGTTTGGGATTACAAGCAGTTTGCGGATAAATCGCGGCAGACCATCGAGAAGGAGATCATGCCCATGCGATCGCACCTGGTAACGTACGACATTGAGATCAACAAGCTGCGCGAGAAAATGAATACCGATTCCGTGTCTGTGAAAAGTGACCTGACGAAACTGATCGACGTGCTCCTCTACGAGAAATTGCAAAAGTTCGATCCGAACCCGTTGCCGATGGAGATCTTCAGCATGAAGACTGCTGACCTTGAATATAAATCGGCGTTGATGGAAAATAAGCCATTGAAGGACTCAGCGGATCTGCATCTGCAAATCAGGCTTCTTGATTCCGAGCTGCGATCGTTGAATAAACTCGACAGCATTTCCGGCAAGCTTGCTGCATCGGATATCGATCAGCGTGCTCTCGATTATGCCTATTTTATTTCAAATACGTATGGCAGTACCGTTGTGTTAAAGAGCTATGTAAGGGCGCTGAACGAATTTGCCCAGCGTGAAAAGAGAAATAAAACGGAAGGACTTGCTGCGTTGCGGAATGCGCTTAACTGGATCGTTGACGGCACGGATTCCATCCCGCTGTCGACGGATGTAAGCCACAGGAAGAACAGGCTGATACTGACGGTTCCAGAGAGCTATACGTTGGGTATCGCCGTAAAGGATTCCATTCAATCCAACGGTTATTTCTATTCGATAACTCCGTCTCGCAAGCCACTGCTCAAGGTGTTGTTCCCCGTAGATCAGAAAGCCTTCAAGGAAAAGAATCTGGCCCATGCAAAGGCGATAAGCTATGCAGACCCCCAGGGGCAACTGTACTATGTGCTGCTGTATTCGGAAAATGCCGTGAATAACGTTTATCCGGCAACGTTGGCCAAGATCTATAAAACGGACGGACTCGCCTGGAGCAATAATTACACACTGACTTTCATACCCGGCGAGCTCGCGTTCAAGCCCGAGACAACGGAGTTGATATTAAAGGATGGTACTCACGCCGTGGTGGTAGACAAAAACGGAAAGATGGTGAAGTAGGCCTGGTGCTCGCGATGGGAGGAGGGGATTAATTCATTGGGTGGTATGACGACCATAGTGGAAGAATTTCAGATTTCAGGATTTCAAACCTGCCTGCCGGCGAGACAGGTTTCAGATTCAGATCTTGACATGGCCGTTCAGGCATTTTCAGCTCGGGTAGAGTCTTTTATTGCTGAAACAACAGGATAAAATAGGGTGCTGCAATCGCCCTTTCTACGGAGCGACGATGGAGGGTATACTCAAAAATGGTGAGGGTGAAGCCGATTTAGCTCTGGCCTACGAGTTTTTTCCAATCCTGGAAACGCATGTCGATGCGTGTTCTGATCTTTTCGTAGTTTTCCCAGCTGTCTACCACGTGATATATTGACGGGAGGGCCTTTACCAAAATCTCGTCATAGTCGTTACGATACAATCCGCCGCCATAATAATAGTAAGTGAACATATTACCCTGACGGTTAAAAAGCTCGTAGCCGAGGTAGCCGTCCCAGATCTCGCTTAGGATGGTGCAGGAGATCTCCCTTCTTTTAAAACGGAAGATCTGGTTTGAAGCTTCGTCCTCGAAATATTCTGAATAAAGGCCTGTGTCGATTATCCAGCCGAGATACATTCCGATGTGCACATAAGCTTGCTCGATGGGAAGAGAGTCGGGAAAGTTGCCAAGGAAGTGACTCTTCGCATTATCGTAAATCGTTTTTTGTATATCAGCTTTCTTTTCCATATAACAATGATAATCCGGTCGGGTCAGGAAAG
>CBHTUB010000362.1:0-6500 GCA_966095595.1 uncultured Chryseosolibacter sp.
AAAGTTCCACAATCGCAGTTTTTTGATTACAGTTAATACTCATGTGGAACCTCTAACTTCAACCAAAATTCCAAATCCTATGACCAAGTCACTCATACCTTCATTGTTGGCACTTCTGATCGTGGTGCTGATCATTCAGGAAGCAATTTCACAGGGCATCACCCAACCCCGCACACCTAGTCCGGCGTCAACATTGACACAGACTATCGGTATCTCCACGGTTACCGTAAAATATTCACGGCCGAAAGTTAATAACCGTGAAGTGTGGGGAAAGCTTGTTCCCTATGGTTGGAATGTGCAGGGATTCGGGTTGCAGAAATCGGCCCCATGGAGAGCGGGGGCGAATGAAAATACAACCATTGAGCTATCTCATAACGCAAAGATCGAAGGACAGGACGTACCTGCCGGGATCTATGGACTGTTCTTCGTGATCAATGCCGACAATACCGGCGAGGTTGTGCTTTCGAAAGAGTCGCGCTCTTGGGGAAGTTTCTTCTATGATCCGGCACAGGATCAGCTTCGGGCTAAAATTCAGCTTCGTGACATTCCGCATACCGAGCTGCTGACCTATGATTTTATCAATCTTACAAAGAACAACGGTGAGCTTGTGTTGAATTGGGAAAAGAAACAATTCCCGGTGAAGATAGAGTTTGCGGTTGACCAGATCGTGATGGCAAATGCCGAGCAGGAATTGAAGGGCCCGGTCGGCTTCAATCCGCAGGGAAATATCAGCGCTGCCAACTATGCCTTGCAAAATAACGTGAATAACGAACGTGCCCTGGCCTGGATCGATCAGGCGATCACCCAGCAGCGCAACTTCAACACCCTGCGTATAAAATCGGGGTTGTTGAAGCAGGCCGGAAAGACTGCCGAGGCCGACAAGCTGATGACGGAGGCAATGACACTCGCGACAGAGAATGAGTTGAATCTTTATGGTTATCAGCTCATGGGCAACGGCGATGTGGACAAAGCCATCGAGATCCTGACGCTGAACACCCAGCGTTTCCCGAAGAGCGCCAACACGTGGGATAGCTTGGGAGAGGCCTATGCAACAAAAGGCGATAAGGCCAATGCTATAAAGAATTTCAAGAAGTGCTTATCGATGAATCCTCCGGACAACGTACGTCTGAACTCCGAGAAGTTCCTGAAGCAATTCGGAGCCATGTAAAAATATTTCATACTCAATTTAGTCCCAGGCCGTCCGTAAAACGACGGCTTTTTTTTTCCGAAAATGGATGTTCTTTTTTTAATAACTTGGACTAAACCAAATCCGGAACATACCATGAACCGTGTACAATTCCTTAGATCCCTTGGCCTGCTGACGTTGTCTGCCGCGAGCGTGCCTGTACTCTCGTCTTGTTCAGGCAAGACCTCTACAACGGACACGCCATCCGACACAACGGCAATGGAATCAAATCAGTCGAAAGAGCTGTTCTTTAAAATATCGCTCGCCGAGTGGTCGCTTCATAACGCGTTGTTTGCGAAGGAGCTCGACAATCTTGATTTTCCCATCACTGCGAAAAATGAATTCGGTATCAGCGCTGTGGAATATGTGAATCAGTTCTTTAAGGACAAGGCAAAGGACGAGAAGTATCTGGCTGAGTTAAAAAAACGTTGTGGCGACAATGGTGTAACCAGCGTGCTTATCATGATCGACGGAGAAGGGGAGATGGCGAACGTTGATGCGAAGAAAAGACTGGAGGCCGTTGAAAATCATTACAAGTGGGTAGATGCCGCGAAGTTCCTGGGTTGTCATTCGATACGTGTGAACTGTTATGGCGTTGGCAGCGAAGAGGAGGTAAGCAAGGCAGGGACGGATGGTCTTCGGAGGTTGAGTGAATACGCTGCGAAAGAAAACATCGGTGTGATTGTCGAGAATCACGGCGGCTATTCATCCAATGGAATATGGCTTGCCAATGTGATCAGGAATGTGGGTCTGCCAAACTGCGGAACGCTTCCAGACTTTGGCAACTTCTGCATCAAAAGGCAAACCGATGATTGGAACTCGCCGTGTGTAAACGAGTACGATCGTTATAAAGGTGTGGAAGAAATGATGCCATTTGCAAAAGGCGTTAGCGCGAAAGCGCATGAGTTTGACGAGCAGGGGAATTGTATTGAAACCGACTACGCAAAGATGTTACCTATTGTAAAGGCAGCGGGTTATACCGGGCATATAGGAATTGAGTACGAAGGGAGTAAGCTATCGGAGCCGGAAGGAATCCGTGCAACAAAAGCGTTGCTGGAACGTGTAGGGAGATTAGTATAACTACTTACGGTTATCGAAAGAAGTCAAACAACAAATGAAAGTTGGATTTGAGTGTCTAACCGTCGCTCCGGTGACGTGAAGCTTGATCGCGTTCAATTCTCTTTCCTTCATCGTTTTCTCGGGCTTCGATTCTAAAGTCTATTTAGTTATGCCAACCATCACGCCAAAATTCCCATCAAGCTGTTCCCATTTTTCTTCAGGCAGGTAAGTCCGTGAAACAAAACCATCGAGGTAAAGGGCATTCTTACAGCCCATAGTTTTAAAGAATTCTGCAAAGTCGTAAAAATTAACTACCTGTTTCGACATTGCAAATATGACCCGGCCGTCAGGAAGGATGCCGACGCCATTTCTGATGTTGAGGTTAGCGGAACCCTTTATAAATGCCGGATGAGTTTGCCCGTCGATAAGCAACATCGGTCCGGATTGCGTTGCGTATGTAACTTGTCCGGTATCGACAAATTCTTTTGTCTGACAAACCACGGCGTCATTGTCTTTCGTTATATAGAATACACCGTTGGGTTTCAGATAGAAATTTCCCGATCCGGATAAAGTATCGATCGACGCCAGCGTCGTTCCGTTCCCGATGAAAAGCCCCTGGGGCGAATTGTCTCTCATGTACATTCCGGCATTCATGGCGAAGATCAGCTCCTGGTTTTTGCTTTCCACGAATGTCTTGAGATTTTGGATGCTCCTGAGGATCTGTCCCTTGTCGTCTTTCCAATAAAGCTTGACGGTTGATGGGTCGGCGACAAAACTTACGAACCGCGGATCTTGCTCTTGTGCGAGCGCTGTGCTGACGCAAAAAAGCAGGAGGGTCAATAAAAACTGGAGCTTTCTTTTCATGAGAACCTTGAGAGTAAATGATTCAATATTGAGTCCTTAGGAATTTATTTTTGTCATCCACGTTCAATCGGTTTGGATTAAACCAGCTGACGAATTTTTCCCACTTCTCAACGTTGGCTTCCTGCCATTGTATGAAAGCATTTTCGTCGCCCTTCATCAAGATCCAATGGTTGTAGGCCTCCAGGTGTCCTGCTTTAAGTATCTTGTTTTGATAGTCGAACAGCACATTCGGATACTTTTTATCCCGGCCATTGTTGAAGTAGTTCTCGACAAAACCAGTTCTGATCCTGTCCAGAGAATTGATGTCGATGTTCTTTTCCGGAAGGATTTCCATCATGAGCGTAGGCTCGTAGACCGCGATTCCGAAGGGTAAAGACATATTTCCTGAGCCTACGTTCATTACGGCATTCTTGCTGAAACTTACGCTGAAGGATGAGTCGGAAGTAAATTTGATCTCGCTTTTATACGTGTCGTACAACATTTTACTGATCTCTGCCGTGCGTGAACTGTTTCTTTCAAGGTTCATGAACAGTTCTCCGTAGATCATTCCCCAGACCTCCTCCTCGGAATTCAGGAATATTTTGGCAAGCCGGTAATAATTCGATGGAAAGCCCGGTTCGACTTCAATGCCTTTTTCGTAAAAATTTATCGCCTGATCATAATCTTTTGTCTGGAGGTACATGCCGCCCAATTCAAGGTAGAGGCTTCCTGACTTCGGTAATTTGTTTAGTCCATCTTTATACGTTTCGATCGATTTGTCCCTCTGACCGAGGTTATCATAGCTATTGCCGAGCAATTGGTAAACTCTGTCATGGACGTCCTTCCTTTTTGTAAGGGGAGTGAGTACATCGATTGCTTTTTGATACTCTTTGGCGAGGTAGTTCGCATATGCGATCTCATAGGGATAGTTAATGTTGTCCGGATCGAGCTTCATCGACTCTTCGAGTAGTCTTATGGACTCGGTGATGTGCCCATTATCCATCAGTTTAATTGCTTCCCTGCCTTTGGCAAGTGCCTGTTCCCTGGAGCTTTGCCCGAGTGCCTGACCCGCCATGGAGACGAGCGTCAAGATGAAAAGGCATGTGGTTATTCTTTCAGTCATAGGTAATGTTAAGTTAAGGGATTTTGTTTCTTCCGAAAAGCTCGCCGGCGAACAACGTTGTGTAATAGTGCAATGGATTTCCCCTTCAACTCAACTCGATCGACGACTTTCCCCTTCACTCATTCGGCGCGGAGATTCCCTGCAAGCATCGGTGCTGAGCATCGGCGCTGATCATCCCACGCCGTGTGACGAACATTTGTTTGTGAAAAAATTTAGTTAACATATTCTCTCACAGTCTTTACAATTATCCCTACTTCCCTAAATTTGCCCGCTTTAAAATCTACTAATATGCTGGTATTAAAATTCGGAGGAACATCAGTCGGGAAGCCCGAGCGGATGAAGAAGATCGCTAACCTGGTAACCTCTACAGCCGGTAAAAAGGTCGTTGTATTGTCAGCTTTGTCGGGTACAACGAATGCACTCGTTTCCATCGGTGAACACTTGTCGATCGGTCAGGGCGCGAAGGCTGAGGAGGAAATTGTGACACTCGAAAAACACTACCATGCATTCATAAAGGACCTTTTCGAAACCGACGCTTTCCAGGCCATCGGTCAGGAGATCGTCAGCAGATATTTCATACTTATTCGTTTGCTGGCAGCCGGACAGTTCGACAACAAGAGCTATCGCGAGCTGCTCGCGCAGGGCGAATTGATCTCCACCGAGCTGTTCTACCAGCACCTGCAGGAGCGCAAGATCCCGTCACGCCTTCTTCCCGCCCTTCATTTCATGTCGATAGATGAAAACGAAGAGCCGGAGCTCGAAAAGATATCGAAGCGGTTGAAGCCTCTGGTGACGTCATTGAACAATGTGGACATCATCATCACGCAGGGCTACATCTGCCGCAACCACAGGAACGAGATCGACAACCTGAAGCGCGGCGGAAGCGATTACACGGCATCATTGATCGGTGCTGCGATCCAGGCTGATGAGATCCAGATCTGGACGGACATCGACGGCATGCATAACAACGATCCCCGCATCGTGAAGAAGACAGTTCCCATTTCGGAGCTGACATTTGATGAAGCGTCTGAGCTGGCCTATTTCGGAGCGAAGATCCTCCACCCATCGACCATCGTGCCTGCACAGAAGTATAATGTGCCCGTGCGTCTGAAGAATACGATGGACGAAAAGGCATTCGGGACCATCATCACCGAAAAAGGCACAGAAGGATCATTCAAGGCCGTTGCTGCAAAGGATGGCATCACGGCGATCAAGATCAAGTCTTCAAGAATGCTCATGGCGTACGGTTTCCTTCGTCGCGTATTTGAGATCTTTGAAAGCTACAAAACGCCGATCGACATGATCGCTACCTCCGAGGTGGCTGTTTCTCTCACGATCGATAACAACACACAACTTGCGGCAATTGAAAATGAGCTGAAGAAGTTCGGAACCATCGAGGTGGATAAAGACCAGTCGATCATCTGTATCGTTGGCAACAAGATCATGAATCAGCAGGGTGTGCTCGGAAAAGTATTCCAGTCACTCGATGGTATCCCGGTTCGTATGGTTTCATGCGGAGGAAGTGCAAACAACGTTTCCGTGCTCGTGGATAAGCAATACAAGGATAAAGCTTTGAACTTGCTGAACGAAGGGCTCTTCAATCTGAAGTAGAAGCTACGTCACGTCCTGGAAGCCATGTTCCGAATACGGGACATGGTTTTTTATTTGTTGGACGTTCGTATCTTGAGCACATCGATCATATGGAAATCGCTATTGTCATCGTCTTTATTGTCGGGTACCTCGCTATCGCATTTGAGCACCCGCTGAAAATAAACAAGACTGCTTCGGCATTGCTGACCGGTGTCATATGCTGGACCTTGTTCATACTTTCCCAGCCAGGAGAATCGGTTCTGGCCAGCGAGGAGTACAAGGCGTTCCTGTCGACTTTGGAAACGGGCGTTGACGCCTTGTCATCGGCGGAAATCCATCAACACTTTGTTACGGAATCCCTGCAGCATCACCTCGCGTCAATTGCAGAGATATTGTTCTTTCTCCTGGGAGCGATGACGATTGTAGAGCTGATCGATGCACATCATGGATTCCGTTTCATCACCACCAAGATCCGGACTCAGAATGCGAAGAAGCTGATCTGGATTGTCTGTCTCGTGGCTTTTTTTCTTTCAGCCATTCTGGACAATCTGACAACGACGATTGTGATGGTGTCACTGATCCGGAAGCTCGTGCCAGACCGGGAAACGAGATTGTTTTTTATCGGAATGATCGTAATTGCTGCCAATGCCGGAGGAGCATGGACCCCGATGGGGGACGTCACGACCACTATGCTTTGGA
>CBHTUB010000363.1:0-6456 GCA_966095595.1 uncultured Chryseosolibacter sp.
GCGGAAAATACCTGCCAGCCGAGATCGATGCGATGACTGTAGTTCTGCAGGAACTGGGTCATGGCAAACCAGGCCAGGGGCGACGAAAGTATGAAGGCGATAAGAATAAGTTTGGCGAACTCCCAGGAAAACATATTCACGATGGTAACGGCGGATGCGCCCATCACCTTTCGTATCCCTATCTCCTTTTGCTTCACCTTCGACATATAGTACACCAGGCCATACAGCCCGAGACATCCGATGAAAACTGCGACACAATGAGCAATCCAAGTTTCTTTTCGCCCTCGTAAAATCCAGCGATCTGCTGATCATAAAAATCACCGGCGTAAGTGTGCTCAGGATACATTTGTTTCCATGACTTCGCGATAAATTCCAAAGTCTCCTCACCGGCACCCGACTTTAATTGAACGCTAACCGTCGAAAACGATTCACGGTCGTACATCAGGAATAAAGGTCGTATGCGATTCTTTAGGGACGCCACCTGAAAATCTCTGACCACCCCGGAGATCTGCAAGGTACGGTCACCAAGCATGAACGTCTCCCCGATCGCATCAGACGCCTTAACCAATCCAAGCTGTTGAACAACTGTCTCATTGACCAGCACTTGGGTGAATGTGTCGACGGGCTCGATGTTCCTTCCGGCAAGCAGCCCGATCCTGAACAGGTCGAGAAAATTCTCATCCACGGCCTTATAGTAGAACGTATAGTCCTCCGCATCCCTTGTTCGCTTAAGGTGCGTTGCGCTGCTCTGGCCGGAGGCCGGCGGCGTGCTGGACAAGCTGACATTGAGGATATCCGCCCGTCCACGGAGCTGCGCCTGAAGAGCAATCGCTTTGTTGACGTCATTCACGGGCAGTGGCGCCACCACCACAGCATCCTTGTTGAAGCCCATATCGAATGTATCCAGGAAATCCATTTGCCAGTAGATCGTGATCGTGCCGATGATAAAAAGTTGCGAAATAAAAAATTGAAAGACCACAAGGCTTTTCCTCAGCGAGAACACACCGCTTCCGGCAGTCGAAAAATTACTTTTAATGGCCAGAACCGGTTTGAATCCTGACAACAGAAAAGCGGGATACAATCCGGCCAGCAACGTTACGCCTACCAGCAACGATAGGAGAAACACTACCAACGGCAAATTCTGAGACAGGTCGGAGAGCAGCTGAATATTCAAAAAAGGATTGACATAGGCGAGAATAATGAGCTCGAGCAGTCCGAGCGAAACGATCATGGACAGAAATGTCACGATGAACGTCTCTCCGAGAAATTGGAAGACAAGTTGAACTCTGGCGCTTCCAATCACTTTCCTGATGCCTACTTCCTTCGCGCGGCTTACCGCCATCGCAGTGCTCAGGTTGACAAAGTTTACGATTGCCGTGATGAGAAGGAACGCTCCGATGATCGCCATGATGACGATCGAAGTCCTTCCCACGGACATATGTAAAAAATTCCCATAACGCGGATCGAGATGAAGCTCCTCTATGGGCTGCAGGGAGAATATTCGCTTACGGCCCGTTTGGTCTTGTCCGTTGATCTTCTCCGAAAACGCGACAAGCTTTTGGTTCACCGCTGCAGGATCGGCAGTCGCGCCTAGCAGGACATAACACTGGTCCTGGCTGGAAGTACTGGACCAGCTACCGTTCTTTTCAAATTCAGGGCGCACGGTCTCATAGGATATCAGGACATCGAAGGGAAAATGCGTATTGCCGGGGAAATCTTCTACAACACCCACTACTTTCAAATCGTATGTCTTATCAAGATTGATTGATTTTCCAACGACATCGGTATCATTGAAATACTTTATTGCCGAACGCTGTGAAAGCACTACGGTATGGGCGTTTGCCAATCCCTCAAGGCTTCCCGCGATCACCTTGCGATCCAATATCCTGTAAAGATCCGCGGTTAAAAAAGCGACACCTCTATTCTCGTCGAATGTCTTTACTCCACTGGTTGTTTCAACCGTAACGAGTCCATTTTCCTTGTATGACACAAATGCCGAGCGCTCGACTTCGGGAAACTCCGCTCTAAATGCCTCGGGAAACGGTACGGGAATTCCCGCGCCATATTCAGTTCCGGACGAAACGACACTCTCCGTGACAATCCGATAAGTTCGTTTTGCATTGGCATGATAACTATCGTAGCTGAGCAAATACGCTGTAATTAGATAAACGTTTATGGCAGCGGTAAGTCCGAGCACCAGACCGGCGACGTTGATCGTCGTAGAACCGGGATTTCTTAAAATATTTCGGAGTGCTGTTATAAAATAATTTCTGAGCATATTATTCTTCTTTCAGGGAATCGACTGGATTGATAAGTGCCGCGCGCACCGATTGCCATGACACTGCAAGGAAAGCCACCGCCACCACTACGACTCCGCCGGCAAACATCAGGTATATCGGCAGGTCCGTTCTGAATGCGAATGACTCAAGCCACTCGTCGATCAGCGCATAGGCAATGGGAACAGAGATAAAAAAGGAGATGAAAATAAGCTTGAGGAATTGTTTTGATAGTAACCCGATGATCATCGTCATCGATGCGCCAAGGATCTTTCTTACACTGATCTCCTTCCTGCGTTGCTGAGCGGTATATGCTGCCAACCCGATAAGGCCGAGGCATGCGATGAATAACGCCAGGACGGTGAAAACGCTGAAGAATGTTCCGAGCTGCATTTCCTCTTTGTACAACTTATCGTAGCTGTCATCCAGAAAGGCATAACTGAATGGAACATCGGTCGCATGTTTACGCCAGGCCTGTTCGAGGGCCGCGATGGCCTGCTCGTGATCACCCGGTTGAAGCCGGACGTGAATGAAACGTTGATCGGGAGACAAATAGAACACCAGTGGTTTGATCGCGTTGTGCAGAGACTCGAAATGAAAATCTTTCACGATCCCGATCACCTGATAATCGATCCCGTTATTGAGTGTCTTGCCCAGGGGATCACCATTGAAAAGTAAGGCAGCTGCGCTTTCGTTCAGCACAACAGCAGAGCTATCCGATATAAATTCCCTCGAGAACGAGCGACCTTCGACCAGCTCATAGTTCATCACTTTGAGATAGTCGTGATCGACACGAGAGAAACTTACAAGCTTCCTGTTGTCCTTGTCGTCCTGGGAAGTAATGAACATCCCGTCATAGTTGTCCACTGATCGATGTGTGGAAACTCCGGCAAGTTTCACGAAGGGCAGCATCCTGATGTCGTTCAGAAAGGTCTCCTGTGACGTCAGCTTGTTGCCATTATCGATCACCAGTACGTTTTCCTTGTCGAAGCCCAGCTTGCGGGACCTCAGAAAATCAAGCTGTCGTTGTACGGCCAGGGTGCAGGTGATCAGGACGATTGAGATGACGAATTGCAACACGACGAGTGAATTTCTCAACTGTGCAGAGCGTGGCATGGAGCGCAGGTTCCCTTTCAGTACGTCGGCGGGTTTGAAAGACGACAGGAAGAACGCCGGGTAACTTCCCGCTGCGATCCCGAGCGTGATCACGAATGCCAGCAAAGCCATTACAAAAGCAGGTGAGGTCAGTAGCTCGAACGGGAGATGGATACCTGTCCACGATTCAAAAGGATGCCTGAAGAGTTCCACCGCGCCGAGGGCAATCAATGAGGCTGCGGTGACCAGCATGACAGACTCCGTCAGGAATTGTCTGCGCAAAAGCGACGAAGCCGATCCCATTACCTTACGAACACCCACCTCCTTCGCCCTGTTCGCGGAACGAGCAGTAACCAGATTGACAAAGTTCACACAGGCAAGAACCAGAACGATCAACGCAACGGCTCCGAATATGTAAACGTTGGTGATGCTTCCTGCGGGGCGGAACTCTCCCTGAAGATTGGAATACAGGTGTATATCGGTAAGCCTATGCGCAATTGGATCGATCACGATGCCCTCCTTCCTCAGGCGGTCGTAGCCCTGAAGATGGTTCTTTAATACGCCGGGATAATGGCTGATGAGCTCTGAAATTGTACGTCCCTCGTGGAGAAGGACATAAGTTGTCAGGTTCATGCTATTCCACGTCTCGTCACGTCCCTGCGGAATCGAATAAATGGAAGCAAGCGAGGAAAACATCATGTGCGAGTTCTCCGGCACATCTGCGATGATTCCCGTGATCTCATACGGCTGGCCACTGATAACGATCAATTCACCAGGGATCTCGGCGGGTGGCTTCTTCGGAAAAAGTTTTGACGCGATCGAAGTGTTGATCAGAATCGTATACGGTCTCTTCAACGCTTCTCTTTTGTCGCCATAGAGTACGCTGTAGTCGAACAATTCAAAAAAATTGGAGTCGACATAGTAAAGATTGTCTTCGTTGAAAATATTCGCATCCCGTTTGAAGATCAGACCGTCCTTCGGTGAAACGCGTACGGCAGACTCTACCTCGGACAGCTCACGCTCGAGCGCTTTTGCGTAGGGAGGAAAAGTCGCATTGAGGTCAGAGACGTCTCCCCCGATCTCCATGTGTGATGCCAGGCGGTACACCCGATCAGCCTTCGAATGAAATCTGTCATAGCTGAGCTCATTGTATAAAAAGAGCGCGATGAATAAAACGACACAGATCCCGGTCGCCAATCCCATCACGTTGAGGATCGAATAAAATTTCTCCTTTATGAAATTTCTTAAGGCGACTTTCAGATACGATTGAAGCATATTTTGATCAGTAAATGGCTCCGGTATTCCATAAATCGGGCCACTTACGTAAGTTATTGATAATCAAAACAAATTACAGCAGTTCCGATTTGCATATCCGATCACATTGTATCACTTTTGATACAGACCATTGACTGTTTTCGATACATTTTGAATCATGAATCCTGCGAAATTACTGATCATTGATGATGACCGCGACATACTGGAAACGGCCCGGATGTTTCTGAAACAGGAGTTCAAGGTAGTAGACCTCGAGCAAAACCCGGCGAAAATCCTTGAACGGTGGAAAGCTACGGACTATGATGTGATCCTGCTGGACATGAACTTCAAAGTCGGAGTGAACGACGGCGAAGAAGGGTTTTTCTGGTTACAGGAAATCCTGAAGCTCGACCCTCAGGCTGTCGTTATTCTGATCACAGCGTACGGAGAGGTTGACGTAGCCGTGAGGGCAATGAAACACGGTGCTACCGACTTTGTCCTTAAGCCGTGGAAAAATCAGAAGTTACTTGCCACGATTTTGTCGGCGATCGAGCTTCGTAAATCGAAGAAAGAGGTCGAGAAGCTGAAGAGCACGCAGGAAAAATTACAGGAAGACATTGAACAACCTTATTCAGATTTTATCGGTGATTCACCCGCGGTTAAACGGGTTCACGAGCTTATCGACAGGGTAGCCCAAACCGATGCCGACGTGCTGATCCTCGGCGAGAATGGAACCGGCAAAGAACTGGTAGCGCGTGCGTTGCATAGAAAGTCGTCGCGCGCCGATAAAGTTTTTATCAACGTAGACCTCGGTTCCATCACGGAAAATCTCTTTGAAAGCGAATTGTTCGGCCATGTAAAAGGTGCGTTCACGGACGCGCGGCAGGATAAACCGGGTCGCTTCGAGCTCGCGTCGGGGGGAACCATATTTCTCGACGAGATCGGCAATCTCTCATTGGCGTTACAGGCCAAGTTGCTCACCGTGCTTCAGAACCGGAAGGTACAGCGCGTGGGTTCTGCGAAGGAAATTCCCGTCGACTTCAGGTTGATCTGCGCAACGAACAGCGACCTGCACCACATGGTTTACGAGAAAAAATTTCGTCAGGATCTTCTCTATCGGATCAACACGGTAGAGATCAGAATGCCTCCACTCAGAGAGCGCAGCGAAGATATCCCACTCCTGTCCGACCATTTTCTGCAACGATACGGAAAAAAGTACAAACGCCCGGGTATGAAGCTCGACAAGTCCGTGCTTCAAAAGATGCAACGTTATCATTGGCCAGGGAATATCCGTGAGCTGCAGCACGCCGTTGAACGCGCCGTGATCCTCAGCGAAGACAAAACGATCAGGGCGTCGGAGCTTCTGATAACGGCTACGGCAACGAAAGCAGACGCGCTTCCCCGGACGCTGGAGGAAATGGAAAAACTGTTCATCCTTCAGTCACTGGATGACAATCAGGGCAACGTTTCCCAAACGGCGATCAGCCTCGGCATGACCCGTACTGCGCTGTATAGAAGAATGAAAAAACACGGAAGACAATAATGTTCTACAAACGCTTCAACTTTGTCGTCGTGCTCAGGCTCGTGTTGATCATGATCAACTTCATTGTGCTGACGGCGATCTTTGGCGACAAGCGACTATTTTTTAATCAGATCATCTTGTCCGTCCTGCTCATCGTTCAGGTTGCCGACTTGTTGCGGTACATCAACCAAACGAACCGTGAGCTTGCGCGTCTTTTCCTGGCCATCCGTCATTCAGATTTTTCCGTCACCTTCAAACAATCGAAGCTGGGAAATGCGTTCAGGGAGCTTCAGGAGAGCATGGCCGATA
>CBHTUB010000364.1:0-6449 GCA_966095595.1 uncultured Chryseosolibacter sp.
AAAAATGATGCAAGCAATGAGCGAGGGTGTTATGCTTCGTGGCTCGGTTTATGAAACTGGTGGAATACATAGCTTTTGGACAAAGAGTAATCAGAAAAACTTAATTTCAATATTTTTTGAACTACCTACAAAGCCTGTTCAAGCAGGAGATACTTGGGATTTAGATATTAATCTAATATCCAACGACCAGAATTTTGAATGCGACAGTTCCTATAAAATCAACAAAGTAACAATGGTAGATATGAAGAAAATACAAGGGGAAAATATTGCCGTTCTAAAATATGACATTACAGAATATGTCAAAGGCAATTTTACCACGCCGTCATTTGGCGGCAACAGCGGTGGACAGACTGAGACAATGATGAAGTTTACCTATCAAGCAGTAGCGGAATTCTCTATTGATAGAGGACGTTGGATATCTTATGACGGAATTATGACTTTCGCAGCTTCAGGAGTGATGACAGCGAACAAGAAAACAAAATTTACTTTGATTAGAGTGTAGTTGCAAGCACGTCAATTGAAAGGGCTTGTAGTCAGGATACCAACTACCAGAAAGGAATAAAAAAAACCCACTGAACTTGGTGAGGTGTTTCTGAACCCCATAAAAGACAAGTTTTGAGCTGCCAGCCTTCGCAACCTTCTTCTGTTAACCTGCTTTTTGGGCGAGGATCCGCCAGTTGGCGGACTGAGGCCTGATTTTGAAAGTAAGCTTCACTCGGTATTGTTTAAATTGTTAGGTTCAGCAAACGTGTCCCAAGTCCGAGTGGGAATTCTTCTGCTAACTTAGATAAAACAGTCTTCCACATCAATCTTGTGAAAAATCTATTTTTTCTGTAAGCATTAATTTTACTTTTGCATCGGCAATATGATGTACACAAATTTCACACCAGGACCGTCACAACTGTATTTCACTGTCGCAGACCACGCCCGGCAGGCATTTAAGGACGACATCCCTTCCATCTCGCACCGAAGCAAACTTTTTGAACACATCAGCAAATCGGCAACCGACGGCTTGCGAGAGCTTTTAAATATTCCATCCGAATATCATATATTCTTTACATCATCAGCGACCGAGATCTGGGAACGCATCGTCCAGAATCTCGTAGCCGAGAAGTCCTTTCATCTTGTAAACGGATCTTTTTCAAAAAGATTTCACGAGATCGCACATCAGCTTGGAAAAAAAGCACAAAAGCTCGAAGCAACGGAAGGAAACGGATTCGAATCCGTCACCGCACCCTCTGATTGCGAGCTCATCGCTGTCACGCATAATGAGACAAGCACCGGGGTATCATTGCCGCTTGAAACCATTTACGACTTGAAGCGCCGGTACCCGGAAGCACTTATTGCCGTCGATGCCGTCTCCTCACTTCCCTTTCCAAAATTCGACTTCGGACAGGTAGATACTGTATTCTTTTCCGTGCAGAAGGCATTCGGTCTTCCGGCAGGACTTGGCGTCTGGATCGTCAATCAGCGTTGCATCGAGAAGGCCAACACCCTTCAGAAAAGTGGCGTGAACATAGGGACCTATCACAATATCCCGTCCCTCCTTTCGCTCGCCACCAAACATCAGACACCTGAGACGCCGAACGTACTCGGGATCTATCTGTTAAGTAAAGTCATCGAAGATTTTCTGCGCAGGGGGGTTGACACCCTTCGTCGCGAAACAGAATATAAGTCTGCCATCCTTTACAAGGCACTGGAAGATCATCCGCTTCTCTCCCCCTTTGTCAAACAGGAACAATTCCGCTCGAAGACGGTGATCGTTGCTGATTGTCAGAAGTACACAGAGGACTTGTCGAATCACCTCCAGAGCAAGGCTCTTTTCCCGGGCGACGGTTACGGACCGTTCAAGAAGACACAGCTTCGTTTTGCAAACTTTCCGGCGCATTCCAAAGAGCAATACGAACTCCTGGTCGATACAATAGCAACATTTCAAGCCTGATGATGACCGGGCGACTTGCCGCCGGTCAACAATTGTATTTGGAAAGTTCGTGGGTTTAAATATTTTGCAAACGTTAACATATAGCCCATGAACCTCAGACTATCGTTTATTTTTCTGTTAAGCCTCCCGTTTGCCCTCGTTGCCCAGGATTTCAGATGGCAGCAACGCGCGGAGTATGTGATGGATGTGCGGATGGATGTCAATACCCACAGGCTTAACGGCTCACAAAAGCTCACCTACTTTAACAACTCCAAAGACACACTTTCGGTGGTTTATTACCATCTGTACTTCAACGCTTTTCAGCCGGGAAGCATGATGGACGTGCGCTCGCGTAACATCGCCGATCCGGATCCGCGTGTGGGAGAAAGGATCTCAAAATTGAAAGACGACGAGATCGGATACCAGCATATCCGCACATTGAAGCAAGATGGCAAAGATGTGGGCATTAAGGTCAACGGAACCGTCCTTGAGGTAACATTGAGCAAGCCTGTCCTTCCCGGTGGCAAAACCGTTCTCGACATGCAGTTCGAAGCACAGATACCCGTGCAGATCAGAAGATCGGGACGCAACAGCAAGGAAGGCATTGCCTACTCGATGACGCAATGGTACCCCAAGATCGCGGAATACGACTTTCAGGGATGGCACGCCTATCAATACGTTGCACGGGAATTTCACGGGGTGTGGGGCGACTTCGATGTCAGGATCACGCTTGATCCAAGCTATGTCGTAGCTGCAACCGGTAAGCTTCAGAATCCCGACAAGATCGGACATGGGTACGAAAAGGCGGGCGTTACCGTGAACCGTCCGGCAGGTGACATCACCTGGCAGTTCATAGCCAAAAATGTCCACGACTTCGCCTGGGCCGCTGATCCGGAATACAAACACGAACGCGTGCAGGTGACCGGCGGGCCTGAAATTCACCTCTTCTATCAACCAGGAGAAAAGACAACCGAAAACTGGACGAAGCTGAAAGACTTCTCGGTAAAACATTTCGAGTTCATGAACAAAACGTTCGGCAAATATCCCTACGACACGTATTCGATCATTCAGGGCGGAGATGGCGGAATGGAATATCCGATGGCTACGCTCATCACTGGAGAAAGATCGATCGGGAGTCTCGTTGGAGTGATGGCTCATGAGGTTGCGCACAGCTGGTATCAGGGTGTGCTCGCGTCAAATGAGTCGCTGTATCCATGGATCGACGAAGGCTTTACGGACTTCGCGAGCAATGAATCGATGGCCTATATGTTCAATGATACCAATCCACTTCATCAGGCAAGTTACGGTGGCTATTTTGCGCTGGTGAAAAGTGGCTTGCAGGAACCGCTCAGCCAGCACGGCGATCACTACACGACAAACCGCGCTTACGGAACGGCATCGTACAACATGGGAACCGTTTTCCTTCATCAGTTGAAATACATCATCGGTGAGGAAAACTTCTATCGCGGCATGCGTCGTTATTACAACACCTGGAAGTTCAGGCATCCCGAGCCCAACGATTTTATCCGAATCATGGAGAAGGTCTCGGGCATGCAGCTCAAATGGTACATGTCGTACTGGATCAACACGACAAAACGTATCGACTACGGCATCAAAAGCGTGCTGGAGAACGGCGCTGAAACCTATGTCACCCTCGAGCGCGTTGGCGAAATGCCGATGCCAATCGATCTCATGGTGACCTACAAGGATGGAACGCAGGAGCTGTTCTATATTCCCCTGAACGAAACGCTAGGCAACAAGCCTGTGGAGAACAGGAATGTGCAACGTTCAGATCTCGAAGCCTGGCCGTGGGTAAATCCTACCTACAACGTCAGGATCAATCGCCGCGCCTCCGAGATCGTATCGATTGAAATCGACCCAACGTTACGAATGGCCGACATCGAAAGAAAAAACAACAAAGTCGATCTTTCGCAGAGCCTCCGGGCATACGAAGATCCCACAAAATAAAACGTCACAGATCCCAAAAAAGAGTCTGCCGGCCGCGGGCTCTTTTTTGCTTTTCATTTCTGCCTTATCTTGAGCCGCCATGACCACAGCAGAAGCTAAAAAAGAAATTCAGCACCTCACCGATAAGATCAATTATCACAATCACCTGTATTACCAGGAAAGCCGGACGGAGATCAGCGATTACGATTTCGATCAGATGCTTGAAAAACTGATCAACCTGGAAAAGCAGTTTCCTGAATTGGCGCTACCCGACTCCCCGACACAACGCGTCGGTGGCGGGATCACGAAAGAATTTGCCTCTGTGCAGCATCGTTATCCGATGTTGTCGCTCGGCAATACCTATAGCGAAGAAGAGCTGCGCGACTTCGATCGCCGGGTAGCAAAGGGGCTCGACGGCGCGCCCTATGAATATTTCTGCGAGCTCAAGTTCGATGGCGTTTCGATCAGCCTTGTATATGAAAATGGCTTGCTCACAAAAGGCGTAACCCGGGGCGACGGAGTACGTGGGGATGATGTGACGACGAACGTAAAAACGATCCGTAACATCCCGTTGTCGGTAAAAGGCAAAAATGTACCTGCGTTGTTTGAAGTACGCGGCGAGGTGTTCATGAGCAAGGACATGTTTGCAAAACTGAACAAGGAACGGGAAGACATCGGCGAAGAGCGTTATGCGAACGCAAGAAATACTACGGCAGGAACGATCAAGATGCAGGATTCCGGCGAGGTCGCCAGAAGAAAGCTCAACTGCTATGCCTACTCGCTTCTGGGTGATCCCAACGTAAAAAACCATTCGGAGAGCATCCATCATCTGGAGCAATGGAATTTTAACGTGTCGCAGACGTACAAAAAATGCAGCACGATCGATGAAGTGTTGGCATACATCAACAACTGGGAATTCAAGCGCCTTGATCTCCCTTTGGAGACCGACGGTGTGGTGATCAAGGTGAACAGCCTTGAACAACAGGAACAGCTCGGCTTCACTGCCAAGAGTCCACGATGGGCTATTGCCTATAAGTACAAAGCCCAGAGCATGAGCACACGCCTCAATGGTGTTACTTACCAGGTTGGAAGAACGGGTGCCGTCACGCCTGTGGCCATGCTCGAGCCGATCTTTCTCGCGGGCACCACGGTAAAACGCGCATCGCTTCACAACGCAAACGAGATCGCTCGTCTCGACCTTCGAATCGGAGACTATGTATTCGTTGAAAAAGGAGGCGAGATCATCCCCAAAGTCACGGGCATCGATCATAGCAAAAGGACGGGCGACACACAACCGATCGTATACATCGACAAGTGCCCTGAATGCGGAAGCAAACTTGTCCGAACAGAGGGCGAAGCTGCCTACTATTGCCCTAACGCAACCGGATGCCCGCCACAGATCACCGGACGTATAGAACATTTCATTCAGCGCAAGGCGATGGACATCGAGTCGCTCGGAGAACGAACCATTCATCAGCTTTTCACGCTGGGTCTCGCCAAAAGCCCCGCCGACCTTTATGACCTGAAAAAGGAAGATGTCCTCAGGCTCGAGGGGTTCAAGGAGAAGTCTGCAAAAAATCTTCTCGATGGAATTGAGAATTCAAAGAACGTTCCATTCGAAAGTGTTCTGTTTGCGATAGGGATCCGATATGTCGGAAAAACGGTGGCTGAAAAGCTCGCCCGGTATTTCAAGACTATCGACAACCTCGCATCGGCCTCATTTGAAGAGCTGCGCAACGCCCCGGAAGTCGGCGAAAAGATCGCGCAAAGCGTTTACGATTACTTCAGGAATCCTGAGAACCTCCATGAGATAGAACGCCTGAAACGCGCCGGACTGCAATTCACCAGCGATGCAAAAGAACCCGAGAAGGAGAGTGAAGTACTGCAAAACAAATCCTTTGTCATCTCCGGCACGTTCGTCAACTACGAGCGTGACCAGCTCCAGGAGATCATCATCAAAAACGGAGGCCGCATCCTGTCGGGTGTCTCCGGAAAACTCGATTATCTGGTGGCCGGTGACAACATGGGCCCTTCAAAACGTGAAAAGGCAGAAAAGCTCGGCGTAAGGATCATCTCGGAAGCAGAGATGGAAAAACTATTGAAAGGCCAATCAATTTAATACTTTTGATGATGAAGCTTAACCTCCTGAAATATAACACAAAGAAGTACCTCAAAAGCAATACGGCTTTGCGTGTAAGCCTCCCCTACGACCAGGCTAAATCCGTAGGGATCATCTTCAGCGTAGAGGACCGTACCAAACACGATGAGGTGAAGGAGTTTGTAAGGAAGCTCGAGCACGATGGCAAGCAGGTAAAGGTGATGTCGTACCTTCCGAAGAACAAGGACAACTACGAGTTCATGTACGATTTCTTTACCGACAAGGACATCAGCTTCTGGGGAAACATCACCTCCGAAAGCGCCATCCGTTTTGCAACCGTGCCGTTTGATTTCCTGTTCTACCTCGACTCCAATCCCAATCCGCTAATCCTGAATATCATCGCCAGAAGCAAGGCCAAATGCCGGGTCGGAAAATTCTGGGAGAGCGGCCAGCGCTTCTTCGAATTCATGATCGAAGTAAAAA
>CBHTUB010000365.1:0-6393 GCA_966095595.1 uncultured Chryseosolibacter sp.
CTCAGGCGAACGCGGACTCATACGCGGTTGTCGGTTTGGTTGGCCAGAGTCTCTGTGCTCTTTTTTATCCTTTCATCCATAGGTCCGTTCTCCCTCAGTTATCTTAAGGCCAATCACCTCGACCATACAAACCTCTATCGCTTTGCCATCTACTTTTATTTGCACTTTCAGTATAACGGCTTTTTCTTTCTCGGCGTATTGAGCCTGTTGATGAGTCTGATCGAAACAAAAATATCGCTGCTACAGCTCCGACAAATCAAGATAAGCTGCTGGTTCTTCATCATAGCCTGTCTTCCGGCTTATGTCCTGAGCACTTTATGGGCAACGCCAGGCCTGGCGTATAACATCATCGGGGGACTGGCAGGCATTTTACAACTGGCGGCCGTAGTGATCCTCTCTGGTGTGACTATTAAATTTCTTACAGAGAAACCCCGATTTTTAAAACCACCATTCAAGTTTTTGTTACGCTTCACTTTTGCGGCACTGATCCTTAAGGTCTGCCTTCAACTATTGTCAGCACATCAGGAGATCGCGAACATGATCGATGAAAATCGGCCCATCATCGTTGGGTACCTTCACCTGATGTTGGTTGGCGTGATATCGTTGTTCCTCGTCGGCTGGCTCATTCAAAAAAGAATCATCGGCTCGGGCGGCAGCGTATGGGCAAACCGGTTATTTCTTATCGGGTTCATCGGCTCAGAAGTAATACTATTCACTTCTCCGTGGACGTCCGTCATCCCAGACATCGATCCGGTCAACTTGCAGGTCTCCATACTAAGCTTTTCTGCTCTTATGGTACTGGCGGTAGTCATGTATTTCAAAGCAGCATTCTGGCACCGCTAGCAAAACCCGAATGTATCAAACGCCGCAACAGGTTCACTTTACGGATACGCTACTTGCAACAGCAAAATCCTGATTTAAATCATCTTATGGCTATGATACAGATCATAAGGTACGCTTCTGCCAGCACGGTATTTTAGCGTGCGAATAGGGACCAAACCTCCATTCAATTTAACCTCAAATAATTATGAAAAAGCTAATTGCATTCCTGGTCGTCGGTCTGATCGCTTTCGCATGTGCGCCTGACAAGCCGAAGGAGAAACCAGAGGAAAATGGTTACAGCGACTTTGAACAGCCTGAAAAAAAGAAAGATGACGGCAAAGGCATCGGCCAGATCAGGGAAGTGACATTGAACACACCACTCGAGCAGGATAGGATCGGCCGTGGCAAATCAATTTATGAAATGAAATGCTCAGCCTGTCACAAGCTTACTGACCAGCGTGTCGTTGGTCCCGGCTGGCAAGGTGTCACAAAACGGAGAAAACCCGAATGGATCATGAACATGGTCACCAACGTCGACATGATGCTGGACCAGGATCCGGAAGCACAAAAACTTCTCGAACTCTGTCTGACAAGAATGCCCAACCAGAACGTGAGCGTGGGAGATGCCAGAGACATCCTCGAGTTCATGAGACAAAATGACGGCGAAAAATAAATACAACTATATCCCACAGTTAATCTTACCCACATGAAAAAAATACATCGAGTCCTCCCTGGAATTGCCGTGATCACCCTGGCATTCTCCATATTCAGTTGCCGGCCTTCGGGTCCGGATCAGGCTTTAACCGGCGATGCAGCCAGTAAGGCATACGTTGCGCCAGGCAAATACGATGAGTTCTATAACATTGTCTCCGGCGGTTTCAACGGCCAGATCGGTATTTACGGTCTTCCGTCTGGTCGTTTGTTCAAGATCATCCCGGTGTTCTCGACTTTTCCTGAAAACGGATATGGATACAGCGAGGAAAGCAAACCCATGCTGAACACGGCTAATGGTTTCATTCCATGGGACGACCTTCACCACATTTCTCTTTCTACCACGAACGGAGAGCACGACGGTCGCTGGGCTTTTGCGAATGGAAACAATACGCCTCGCGTCGCGCGTATCGACCTGCGTACATTCAGAACCGTCGAGATCCTGGAATTGCCCAACAGCGGCGGTAACCATTCGTCTCCTTATATAACGGAGAATACGGAATATGTAGTGGCCAGCACCAGATTCAGCGTACCGATCGGAAACAATGTTGACGTACCCATCAACTCTTTTAAAGAGAACTTCAAAGGCACCGTCAGTTTCATCAAGGTCGACACATCGGGCCACATGAACATCGCCTTCCAATTGGTTACACCGGGCGTAAGCTTTGACCTGGCTCGTGCCGGAAAAGGTCCTTCGCACGGATGGTTCTTCTTCTCCTGCTACAACACCGAACAGGCATATACCCTGCTCGAAGTCAACGCTTCGCAGAAAGACAAAGACTTCATCATGGCAGTCAATTGGAAAAAAGCGGAGGAATATATCAAGGCCGGAAAAGGAAAAACGGTAAAGGCTAAATATGCGCACAACCTATTGAACGAGTCGACACACATGGCGGCTTCGCAAATACTGGAAGAAGTTCTGCAGCTCGATCCCGTAGAGTTGAAAGACATCATCTACTTCATCCCATGCCCGAAATCTCCACATGGCTGCGATGTCGATCCTTCAGGAGAGTACATCGTCGGAAGCGGAAAGCTTGCCGCCCTCATCCCTGTATTCTCGTTCAGCAAGCTTCAACAGGCAATTGCCAACAAGGATTTCGAAGGTGACTTCGCAGGCATCCCCGTTGTAAAATACGAATCCGCACTGCACGGTGAAGTTCAAAAACCTGGACTCGGACCATTGCATACAGAGTTCGATGCCAATGGAAATGCCTACACTTCCATGTTCGTGTCTTCTGAAATCGTGAAATGGAATGTCAAAGACCTCAAAGTATTGGATCGCGCACCGACGTTCTATTCAATCGGTCACCTGTGCGTTCCCGGCGGCCCGACAAAGAAGCCTCATGGGAAATATGTAGTTGCCTACAACAAGATCACCAAGGACAGGTACTTGTCTACCGGGCCCGAGTTGACACAATCGGCACAATTGTATGACATCAGCGGTGACAAAATGAAGCTTATCCTGGATTTCCCGACCACGGGCGAGCCACACTACGCGGAAGCAATCCCTGCGGAATTATTGATGCCGAAGTCTGCAAAGATCTACAGGCTCGAGGATAACAAGCACCCCTACGCAACACTGGGTGAAGGAAAAACAAAAGTAGAGAGGAAAGGGAATGAAGTGCACGTCTACATGACGGCGATCCGTTCGCACCTGACACCCGATAATATCGAAGGTATCAAACAGGGTGACGACGTCTACTTCCACGTTACAAACCTCGAGCAGGACTGGGATGTGCCGCACGGATTCGCGATCAAGGGAGCTAACAATGCCGAGATACTCATCATGCCGGGCGAAACACAAACGTTAAAATGGAAGGCAGACAGAGTGGGTGTATTCCCCTTCTACTGTACAGACTTCTGTTCTGCGCTTCACCAGGAGATGCAAGGTTATGCAAGGGTCTCTGCTCCGGGCAACAACGTAGCAATAAAATACTCAACCGGAAATACCGAAGATCAGTCAAGTGGCGCTGGTCAATAGGTGTGTGATCATAGTTTACAGGTTGATAGGTCCCACCGCAAGGTGGGGCCTCTTTTAAAAAAATAAAGCTGATGAAAACACTGAACCCATACTCGAGAATTATTCTGGTTGTATCGTCCCTCCTGCTGGTGTCCGCCTATTTCGTACCGGTGTGGCAAATCCTCATGTGGGCTCCACAGTATCCCGAGGGGCTTGATATGAAAATATGGATCGACAACATCACGGGGGATGTAAAGATCATTAGTGCTCTGAACCACTACATCGGAATGCGACACATCGACGTCAGTATGTTCCCGGAGTTTACCTATATGAAATATATCGTCGGACTGCTGATCGCGATCGGATTACTTTCTTCCATTATCAACAAACGTTTTGTGCTGGTAGCCTATGCGGTATCACTGATAGTTTGCGGCGCCGCGGCTCTTGTCGATTTTTACCTGTGGGGCTACGACTATGGCCACAATCTGGATCCCAAAGCGCCCATCGTAGTTCCCGGGATGTCGTATCAACCTCCCGTGATCGGAACCAAACAACTCCTCAACTTTACCGCGTTCTCGGGACCGGATACCGGTGGATGGATCTTCCTGATCTCCGGCTTGCTCGCGATCGGCGTTAGCTGCTTCGAGATATTCAAAGGATCGAGAACAGTAAAAGCTCAAATAATTCCCGGCCTTGCGTTCATCATTTGTCTGATGATGACTTCCTGCTCCGTTGAACCGGAACCATTGCAATACGGAAAGGATGCGTGCCATGCCTGCAAAATGACGTTGATGGATAACAAGTTCGGAGCGGAGGTTGTATCCAGAAAAGGAAAGATATTCAAGTTCGACGATGCCAATTGTCTCGTCAATTTCCTGAACAGCGGCCACGTCGCCCAACAGGATATCGAATACTGCCTCATCACGGATTTTTCTTCACCGGGATCTCTCATCGATGCTAAAACAGCATTCTACGTAAAGTCCGAGGCGATCAAAAGCCCGATGGCGAGCAACATCGCCGCATTTCAAAACAGAGCCAACCTGAAAGGTCAGAACGATGCCCGGAACGGAATTGAACTGACGTGGGGAGAACTCGTAACTGAATATAAATAGGCCATAAATTAATTTTTCGCCGTCTGGATTTTGTCGCCACTACAAAATGAAAAGACTGATATTACCCATATTATTCACAACGTTTTCTCTTTCTGCATTCGGTCGCACCATCGTGGTGTCGAAGAATGGCGAGATAACAACGCTGAAGCAAGGCATTCAAACCGCCAACCCTGGTGACACGATCGTCGTAAAGGCGGGAACTTACAGGGAAGGCAATATCATTATCCAGAAAAGTATCGTCATCATCGGCGAGTCCTTTCCCGTTCTCGATGGAGAGAACAAATATGAGATCATCACCCTTCACGCGAACAACGTCACCATTCAGGGATTGAAATTCGTGAGGACCGGCATCGCGAGCATTCAGGATCTCGCCGCCATCAAGATCCTTGACTCCAAATACATCCGCATCCTGAACAACCGTTTCGAAGATACTTTCTTTGGCATTCACATTTCCAATTCGTCGCAATCGTGGATCGAAGGCAATGAGCTGACGGCAAATGCAGAAGCGGAGCACCAGATCGGAAACGGCATCCACCTCTGGAAATGCAACCATGTGACGATCAACAACAACCGTGTTCAGGGTCACCGCGACGGCATCTATTTCGAATTTGTTACAAACTCCCTGATCACCAACAACCATAGCGAGGGTAATATGCGCTATGGGCTTCACTTTATGTTCTCGCATAACAATGAATACCGGAGGAACGAGTTTGTGAACAATGGAGCCGGTGTTGCCGTGATGTACACTACCGGCGTGAAGATGATCAACAATACCTTTGAACAAAATTGGGGACCTTCCTCCTATGGATTGTTGCTCAAAGACATCCGCGACAGCGAAGTAAATCACAACCGCTTCATCAGAAACAGTGTCGGCATCTTTATGGAAGGCTCCAGCCGGATCGATTTTACGGAAAATGCCTTTGAACAAAATGGATACGCCATCAGGCTACAGGCAAGCTGCGATGGCAACACGTTCCACAAAAACAACTTCAAGGCAAACACATTCGACCTGGCAACAAACGGAACACTCGTTCTTAATAAAGTGGAAAGCAACTACTGGGACAAGTATGAAGGCTACGACCTGAACAAGGATCACATCGGTGACGTGCCCTTCCACCCGGTAAGCATGTATTCCATGGTTGTCGAGCAAATGCCGGCAGCTGTCCTTCTGTGGAGAAGTTTTCTGGTGTTATTGATGGACCGTGCAGAAAAGGCCATACCCGCGATCACACCGGAAAACCTGAAAGACAATTTACCCTTAATGAAACCCTATGATCTTGATTCAAAATCTGAATAAACGATTCGGAAAGCTGACTGTTCTTAAAGAAGTGAGCCTGGAATTGGTGAGTGGAAAGTCCTATGCATTGGTAGGCCCCAACGGCTCCGGAAAGACAACCCTCATCAAAAGCATTCTGGGAATGGTGATCCCCACATCCGGGCTTATCATGTTCGATAACAACGACATTAGAAATCACTGGAAATACAGGGAACGTATCGGCTACATGCCACAGATCGGGCAGTATCCATCAAACATGACGATGGGTCAGATCTTCGACATGATGAAGAACATCCGGAAGAATACAACCGAGTTCGACGAAGAGCTCATCGAGAAGTTCAAGCTCTACAAGATCTTTGGGAAGAGAATGCACACCTTGTCCGGCGGTACCAGACAAAAGGTAAGCGCCGCGCTCGCGTTTTTGTTCAATCCTTCCGTACTGATCCTCGACGAGCCCACCGCTGGTCTGGACCCCGTCTCCGTAGAGATCCTGAAAGAGAAGATCAATGCAG
>CBHTUB010000366.1:0-6342 GCA_966095595.1 uncultured Chryseosolibacter sp.
CGATAAAAACGGCCGTGTGATTGCCTCATAGGTTCCGAAAAAATGATCATTTCAGGTCGCCTGCTTTGTTTTTTTAAGACAAAGCAGGCTCTCATTCACCTTTTATCTAAAACGCATACCGACTGCGTCGATATCCTTCCCTGTTTTTACTCCAGACCTGTCCGGGATGACGCCAGGATTCCGCAAGAATTTGTTTAGGTCTGAACAGGCTTGCTATCTTAGGATAAAATTTTCAAATGGGTAAACTGATTCTGGCAGTCGGGCTTTGTGTGGGGGGTATTGTATTCGTCGTCACTCGTTGATGGGAGAAAAATTCTTGAAGTCTAATTCCAGCAATTTCAGAGATGCTTCCTAAATTTCAGCGAGAGCATAATCGCAAACAAAAAATAACTCACCAACATGAAAAAAGTAACAGGCATCGGCGGCATCTTCTTCAAGTGCAGGGACCCAAAAAAAATGATGGAATGGTATAAGACACATTTGGGCCTCGACACCAATCAATACGGCGCGAACTTCGAATGGCGACAGGCCGAAGACCCCGATAAAAAAGGTTCCACGCAATGGAGCCCGTTCGGCGATAACACAAAATACTTCGAGCCTTCAACGAAGGACTTCATGATCAATTACCGGGTGGAAAATCTGGAAGCGCTTGTCGAGCAACTTAAAAAAGAAGGTGTAACCATCGTCGACAAGATCGAGACTTACGATTATGGCAAGTTCGTTCATATCATGGATGCCGAAGGAAACAAAATCGAGCTCTGGGAGCCTGTTGACCATTAGCATCACCTACCACGGTGCCAGGAACGCCAGCACGACGTATAAATTTCTTAGTGGCAAAATCTACTGATCAATCGTGCGCACGATCGCACAACGCATAGAATAAACCGATCCGCGCCATAGTGATTAAGCGAAAAAGGATTGCTATCAAAAGTCAATTCCTCAACATGATTTTTATCATGTATCGGGAACCTAAATTTCAAAATCTTGCAGGAGTTTGTCCGATGACCCACGGCATACTTCATTTGAAATTGTTCTACCATGCAAAATTCATCTTCGCAGAATGGATTGGGAAGGTTTTCCTTTTTTCTTAAACCGACACCCATGTTCCTTTGGGGCCTCACGCTGGGGCTTGGATTGATCATTACTGCGATACTGATAGATCTTATTGCCAGCGACCTCCATTTTAACCTTGACTCCCTTACACTCCTCTACCGTAAAAATGTCACGCATTGGATCATTCTGACATCACCGTTTTTCCTATCGGCCTTTTTTCTGTTGATGGGTAAGATCATCAACGACAGGGAACGTGTTATTGCCCTGCAGCTGAGCGATGAAAAAGACCAGTTCCAGATGCTGGAGCAATTTGTATCACAACTTCAGGAAGAAAAATTCAAAGTTTCGATCCCCGACACGTTCAAGAATCAGAAGCTGTCCCTTCAATTGCACGAGTTCAGGACAAAACTTGCCGCCGGAAAAAGCAGCGACGAAAAACGCACCTGGGAAAATCAGGGGCTTGCCACGTTCGGAGAACTACTGCGAAAGTACACCGACACCGATACGCTTTGCGAGGAAGTTCTGCGTTATCTGGTGAAATACTTGTCGTGTAACCAGGCCTCTGTATTCATTCTCGATGCAACGGAAGAAGCGCTCGACCTGAAGGCATGTTATGCCTACGACAGAAAAAAATTCGTCAACAAGTCGATTGCGATCGGGCAGGGACTTGTAGGCCAGTGCTTCCTGGAAAAGGAAACGGTACTGCTTTACGATGTTCCGAAAGATTATATCAGGATCACCTCCGGTCTTGGCCTCGCGACACCGACTTGCGTCGTGATCGTCCCCTTGAAGCACAATGACCATGTTGCAGGTGTGATCGAGCTCGCTTCCTTTAAGCGTCTGCAACAGTTCGAAGTAACCTTCCTCGAGAAATGCGCGCAAGCCTTCGCCTCTGTGCTCCAATCGACACGCGTGAATCAAAACGTGCGGCAGCTGCTCGAGCAATCACAACAGCAGACCGAAGAGCTCCGTGCGCAGGAAGAAGAGATGCGGCAAAATATGGAGGAGCTTCGCGCCATACAGGAGCAGATGTCGCGGCAGCTGACCGAGAACACGAAGATCCGCACCTTATTGGAGGCGCGCGAAACCGTGCTCGCACAGACGACGATCCTGTCCGAGTCTGATCTGTACGGCACGATCACGTATGTCAACGAAAAATTTATTGAAGTCTCACAATACACCGCCGAAGAGCTTGTTGGAAAAGGTCACAACATCGTACGCCATCCCGATATGCCCAAGTCGTTGTTCCGCCTCATGTGGGCGACGATCAAAAGCGGAAAGACGTTCCGGGGCATTGTCAAGAATCGCAAGAAAGATGGAACGCCGTACTGGGTCGACGCCACCATTGTTCCTATTTTCGAGAACGGCAAGGTCGTAAAATATATCGGTGCGCGATATCATATCCAGGATGCCGACATCGCCGAGCGCTTATTCGAAAGACAGGCTCAGACCTTGAGCGGCGAAAAAGATGCCGGCGATCCTCACAATGGTTTCAAGCTCGTTGTCGAACGTTGATAATGAGCTGACTTCTTATATCATAGATATTGACGGCACAGGGAAAGAAAAGCCGGATCACTCCCCCGCGAACCTCTGCGCCCCTGCGTCTCCGTGGTAAAGTTGTCCGCCCCTTCTCTATTTAAACACGATCCTCCCATCCATCGACTTCTTCCTCCCGATTAACTCCGCATAAGTCATCTCCACCATACACTCGTTGTCGCGGATATACGCATCCTTTATCGTTGTACTCTTCACCTTCCGCGGCAAATGATAGACCGTTTTCACACGCGCATTCGCCATCATGATCGCTAAGAACGCACGAAGCGAATCTGATTTTTGTCCCGGGGATTCAAGCAATGTTTTACGATCGATGGATCTCTTCTTCACCTCATAACTGCTGAGAAAACCGAAGCCTCCGAATTCGTGGCCGTTGCCTGCGCTGTTGAGGTCTTCGAGCAATGTATTCACTTCGCCGATGTCGCGGAAGGGAAACTCCAGGGCCATCAACATCACTCCTGCCTCCTGGTCGATAGTGAAATGCATCACTGCCCGCTGAACCAGCTCGGGATGCTGAAACTTTCTTCGCACCGAATCGGCCATGCTGGTGAAATGAATGACGGTGTCGGTTTTGTCTTTCGAAAACTGAAAGCCCTTGCGTTCACCAATAGGCGACTGCGACAACCACAGATCTTTCATGGCCAGCATGGACTTCATATCGAACGTCATGCGGTATTTGCCCGAGCCGTTTTTTTCGAGGAATATTTCCTCGATGATATCGATGCAGCCTGTGAGGGACAGCAGACATACAATGCAAACCAGTGAAACGGATCTCCTCATTTAACTTATGTTGGGAATACTTAACACTCCTTACAGCTTAAGGTTTATAGCTTACGGTTGACCCATGACAGCACCCTTCAACCTCGGATCATCCGCCACGATAACTTTCGGCATGATCACCTTTCCGCTTTCATCAATAACGAGGTAACGGGGAACCCAGTCTAACACGAGATAATTCGAAAGGGAATTTGTCCATGCGCCGTCCATTATGTAATGATCGCCCGTGATCCTATATCTGGTGATAGCGCTGTTCCATTTCTGCTTATCCTTGTCGGCGGAGAGGAAGATAAATGCTACGTTGTCTTTGCCAATACTTCTTCTCAAGTCTTCAAGCTTCGGGTAACCGGCGATACAATCGCGGCACCATGATGCCCAGATGTCGATGACAACTTTTTTGCCCTTGTATGACTCGAGCATCTGGCCAAAGGTAATTTTTCTTCCGGTGAGATCTTCGATGCCCAGTGCTTTTACGCTGTCGGGAAAGTCCTGCGTTGTTATATAGCCTGGGACTGGTTTATTCTGAGAGAAGGTTGGTGTGGAGAGGAATAAAATGACAAAAAGTGTCAGAATGTGTTTCATTGAAATGTCTATTGTTGCAGTCTGAAAAATAAGGAATTTTGGTGGTTGGAGCGAAGAGTGGCTGTTCACAACTTTTAGTCTTCGCAAATTGCCCTAGAATCCGAAGGATTCGTTTGTAAGTGCAATATATGCCGTAACGAATGTTAGAGAAAAGTTATCTATTTGTGTGAGTTAGTTGCAAAATAAACCACTAAAATTCATATTATGACGCTCCCTGCCGAGCTTGAAAAAGCGATCATTAGATTCTTTACGTATCACCCCGCAGAACGCGTGAATAAGCATGTGCGGATATTGCTGATGGAGGCACTCAATAATGGCAGTTTAACGGATCAAGCCAATTTCCGAGATATATTATTTGATCTCGAAGGGATTTTCGAATTAATGGACATCGCCGGTCAAGGATGCATCCCAACAGAGACATCGATTCAAAATGAAGGAAGAAGTGTTTCTTGTTTGTAAGTCCCGGCTAAATCTCAATGAAGAGTTCTTTATCAAACCCATTATAAGGGTCATTCATATACCCATGAGGATTACAAAGCACCGTTGTGCTCCCCACCTCATACTTTACCGGCACATGAATATGACCATGGATCCAATATTGAGGTTGATACTGCAAGATCATCGGTTCCAGATTGGAGGCGTAGGCCGAAGAGACTAGATCATTTTTGTATTGTTCCGTAACGACCTGGGACTCGGGGCGTGGTGGGTGACCACAATGTTTTTTCTGGTTGTCGATGTTTCCAGGCTGGAGTGAAGCCACTTCAAAGACTTCTGATGGATAACATAAGTGTCGATTGACCGCAGCTTTGAGTAGGTAGGATCTTTCCTTATCATTTTGTAGTCGTTCATCTTCTCCTGGCAAAATGAGCCATTGAGTCTGGAGTCGCCGAGCAATGCGAAATCAGTCCAGAGCGTAGCGCCGTGGAAGGTAACATTGTCTATGACAACTGACTTGTCTTCCAAAACATGAACGTTGCTGCCGACAGCGGATTGCCTAATGGCATTGAGCGTTTTCGGATAACTACCCTTGTAGTACTCATGATTGCCAAGAACGTAGATGACCGGGATATCGGCAACTGCCGACTTGATCCACTCTATTCCTTTTGTTCCAAGGTTGATGTCGCCGGCAAGAATGATGACGTCGGCTCCTTCAAACGAAATATCCATGAAGCCGAACTCCTGATGTAAATCACTTATGATTTGTATTCGCATACACGTTCAGGCTCCTACTTTCGATTTGACAGGTCAGTTTCAATTCGCGCAATTGTCTGAGAGAGCTCGCGATCAAAATATTTCGCTTCCCAGCGACCGGACATCATCAGGGCTTTCAAAAACCGCAGATCGATTTCATTCGGAACGGCTTCGGCATATTTCATAAAATAACGCATCGGGCTCTGATGTTGTGCGAACCTTTCCTGACAATCCAACCAGCACGTGCCATCGTTATACACGAGAAACGCATCACCCTCTTTCAGGCCAAGCTCGTCAGCAATTGATTTCCTCCTCTCATAGCTTGCCTTGTTGTCCGGCAATTTTATCGAAGCAAGAAACCGGTCCCCGGAGATGCAGATCACATCTTTAAGTTTGCAGCCTTTCGCAGCCAACGTTTTTGAAAATGCATTGCGAACAGAATCTTCTTTGTGTTGCCTGATCGAGAACGCCTCGGTAGAATTGTACAATGTTGGACTCAGTCCGTTCCACTCTTGCACAAGCCGATAGACCAGGGGTCGTGCCCGTTGGCTTTTCATATTTGCACATGCTTCCAGGTATTCATGAACCCATTTGGCCTGGTTGAAACTATCCAGGGTGTCGTAGTAGGTAAAGAAATGATCGAGATCTTTAAGGATTTGGCTTTCTATAGTGGAATCTTGCTGTGCCATGGTGGCAAGCGTTGAAAGAACGATGGTCTTGTCGCGGTGGTCATTACGATTGTGGCTAGACAACTGGAACAGCAGAGCATCCCGGCAGTGCGTGAGGTTTTGTTTTTTGATAGCACTTGTAATATCGTACATCAACGACCCGGAAACAGTCGGATCGTTTAGCTTCTCGTTCAGCACAGCGGCAATGTCCATTGAGCCAAGTTTGATGAGGGCGTCCAACGTGCGTTTGAATACATAATCATCGCTTGTCCTGAGCACGCGCAATAAATACGGGATCGCGGGTTTGTAATTTAGCTCTGCCAATGTTTCGATGATCTCGATCTTTCCGCTTTCGTGTTTATTCCGGACAGCGCTCATCAACGAGGGGTAGAGTCCTTCGGTCGAAGCAGAATCAAGGTGTTTGACGAGCAACGGACCGAGAAAAGATGCGGGCTCATGTTTCACCAACTGTCGGATCGCCTCTCCCTGCACCACTCCGATGCTATCGTTCATCATG
>CBHTUB010000367.1:0-6334 GCA_966095595.1 uncultured Chryseosolibacter sp.
CGGCTGGCGGACGGGGGTTCAGCTCCCCCGCGCTACACAAACAACACGAAGCGGATTGATGTCCGCTTTTTTTGTTCAACAAAATCTCTCGCGGGCGTTCATATCCGCCAGAGGGCGGACGGGTTCAACTCCCCCCCGCGCTACAACAGCACGAAGCGGATTTGATGTCCTCTTTTTTTATTCAACAAAAATCTCGCGGTGGATTCATATCCGCCAGAGGGCGGACGGGGGGAAATTCTTGGGACAGTGAGCTCACAGCGAACTTTGATTCTTTCCACCTTTATTGAATGAAATCTGATGCTCGCCGTCAAAACTGATTTCTGAAAAACGCTTTATAGATGCGGCCGTTGGGTATCTTTGATCATGTCCACGCATCCTGCAAGTCCCGAACAACCTTTCGCCACGATACTCCGACACGTTGGCGAAAAAATCAATCTATCCTCTTCTGAAAAAGATTATTTCATTTCACTGCTTCAATACAGAAAGTTCTCGCGTAAATCTGAAATACTATCTCCCGGGGAGATCTGTAAAAACCAGTACTTTGTGATAAAAGGTTGTTTGAGAGTTTTTTATCTCGACGCTGAAGGTGCGGAGCACAACGCAAAATTTGCTATAGAAAGTTGGTGGGCGTTTGACATCGAAAGCTTTCTCGGATCCACACCGGCCTTCTACGGCATCAGTTGCCTCGAGGACACGGATGTTCTCATGTTAAATCTCGAGAACTACAATCAATTATTGGAGCGAATACCTGCGTTTGAGCGTTTTTACAGGCTCCTGATGCAACAGTCGTTTATTGCCCTCCAGCATCGCACAATACAAAGTCTTTCCCTTTCGGCGGAGGAACGATACCTGCGCTTTCAGGAAAAATACCCCGGGCTCGAGACTCGGATTGCCCAAAAGGAAATCGCGTCCTATCTCGGCATTACGCCCGTATTCCTAAGCATGCTGAGAAGACAGGAATTGACGAAAAATTAAACTACTTTAATTTTTTCAGCTTGTATAGCACGTTGTTTTGAAATAAAAACAATGAAACAACTGATCTTGAATTCGTCAGGTGACTGGATGGGCCTCATCCTTCGCCTTACAGCGGGAGTCGTCATGCTTCCGCACGGTCTGCAAAAGGCGTTCGGCATGTTCGGAGGAGCCGGCTTCAAGGCTTCCATGAACTACTTCACTGTCACGATGAAACTTCCATGGGCAATTTCGTTCGCCGTCATTTTCCTTGAGGTCATAGGTTCAATCGGACTTATCACCGGTGCACTTTCGAGGATATGGGCAATTGGATTGATCGCTGTTATGATCGGTGCCATCGTTACTACCAACGCCAAAAACGGGATGTTCATGAACTGGTATGGAAACCAAAACGGTGAAGGATATGAATACCATTTATTGTTTATCGGTATTTGCCTGGCCATCGTAGTGTGCGGAAGTGGAAAATTCTCGATCGACGGAATGTTGGTCCAGTCGAGGTAGCACGCAGTCGTAACCTTGAGGTACGATTCGGCGCAGGCACCCTTAAAGCGGATGTATAGTCCGCTTTTTTGTGTACCCTATGCAAATCCTGAAAGAGAAGCCTGCCTGGGTCCGGAAGAGAACGCCGTCCGGCATCCGCAAATGATTTAAATCGGCGTTACACCTTTCTAGACCTATACTCCTCAAAATCCGGCTTGATCGGCTGGTATCCTTTATCAAACAATAGAGATGAGGTGAGCAAATAATCGGCAGTTGTCCGGTTGCAGGCCATTGGAATATTCCACAGCACGGCTAGCCTTAACAGAGCCTTGATATCCGGGTCGTGCGGGAGTGGTTGCAGCGGATCCCAGAAAAAGATCAACAGCTCAATTTTTCCCTCTGCAATCATGGCTCCGATCTGCTGATCACCGCCGAGCGGCCCGCTTTGCAGCTGTACAACTTTCTGCTTCAGGCGCGCCTCGATCATCTTGCCTGTTGTCCCCGTTGCGTAGAGATCACATTTTGCAACTTTTTCTTTATTAAATTCAACCCACTCAAGGAGCTCTTTTTTCTTGTGATCATGGGCGATTAAAGCAACGCGTTTCTTGTTCATTTTAATTTGCTCTAGTTCAGATATATAAAAATGTATTCTTGCAGGTTTATCCGGTTCTCCTATTTTTGCCTGCCTTAAATTTATATGGAACAGGAAAATATTTCACGCTGGATTGAGCAGATTACAAAAGAACTTTCGCTTCAACACAAACATGTAAAGGCCGTCGCAGACCTCCTTACTGAAGGAGCGACGATACCTTTTATCTCCCGTTATCGAAAAGAAATGACGGGAAGCATGGACGAAGTGATGATTGCAAACGTTCGCGACAGGCTCGAGCAGCTTCGTGAACTTGACAAGCGCCGGGAAGCGATCATCAGTTCGATCGAAAAGCAGGGAAAGCTTACCCCAGAATTGATGCAGGCCGTTGTGGCTGCCGGCACCCTGGCAGAACTTGAAGACATTTACCTCCCCTATAAACCAAAACGCAAAACCCGCGCAACTGCCGCTAAGGAAAAGGGACTCGAACCGCTGGCACAAAAGATCTTCGACCAGGGGAGATTCGACCTGGGGGAGTTCTCGAAATCATTCGTGGACACCGGGAAAGGTGTCGCCTCAGTGGAAGAAGCATTGGAAGGTGCGCGCGACATTATCGCAGAATGGGTGAGCGAAAATCCGGTGACCAGAAAAAACATACGCGACCTGTTCTGGACCGCAGGTGCGATAGAATCCCGCGTGCTCAAAGGCAAGGAAGCAGACGGACAAAAATATAAGGACTACTTTGAGTGGAACGAACCCGTCGCCAAAACTCCGTCACACCGGTTGCTCGCCTTGCGACGTGGCGAAAAAGAAGGCATTCTTGCCCTTGATATTTATCCCCCGGAGGAAGCAGCCATCAGCAGTCTGGAGAATCAGTACATAAAATCAGACAGCGCAGCCGCCGAACAGATCCGACTGGCGGTTAAGGACAGTTACAAGCGTCTCCTACGCCCGTCCCTCGAAACGGAGGTGAGAATGGAAACGAAAATGAAGGCCGACGAAGAGGCGATCAAGGTGTTCGCTGCGAACCTGAAAGAACTGTTGCTATCGGCTCCGTTGGGGCAAAAGAATGTGCTCGCACTCGATCCCGGTTTCAGAACGGGTTGCAAGCTCGTGTGCCTGGACCGCCAGGGAAAACTCCTGCACTACGAAGCGATCTATCCGAACGATCCGCAACGCGAAACGGCGAAATCCGCGGCCATCGTTAAAGCTCTTGTAGAGAAATACAACATTGAAGCCATCGCGATCGGTAACGGTACGGCTAGCCGCGAGACTGAGACTTTTGTCAAGTCCATCGGCCTCAGCAACAAGGTGATCGTGGTGATGGTCAACGAAAGCGGTGCGTCGGTATACTCCGCCTCGGACGTTGCACGCGAAGAGTTCCCTGACAAAGATGTGACCGTGAGGGGTGCCGTATCGATCGGGCGAAGACTGATGGATCCGCTGGCAGAGCTTGTAAAGATCGATCCGAAGTCGATCGGCGTAGGACAATACCAGCACGACGTAGATCAAACCAAATTGAAGCAGGGCCTCGACGACGTGGTCATGAGCTGCGTGAACTCCGTGGGTGTTGAGGTGAACACCGCCAGCAAGGAGCTCCTCTCCTATGTTTCGGGATTAAGCCCTGCGCTCGCGAAAAACATTGTGGAATTCAGAAATCAGAACGGGCCTTTCACAGACCGGAGCTCGCTGATGAAAGTACCCCGTCTTGGAGAGAAGGTGTTCGAACAGGCGGCCGGGTTCCTCAGGATCCACGACGCCCAGAATCCTTTGGACGCAAGTGCCGTCCACCCCGAAAGCTATGCGATCGTAGAGAGGATGGCGTCAGATCTTGGCTGTAAGGTAAAAGACCTGATGACGAGCACCGAGCTCAGAAAGCAACTCGACCTTTCGAAATATGTAACCGATAAAGTAGGCTTGCCAACGCTTACAGATATCCTGAAAGAGCTTGAAAAACCGGGCCGCGACCCGCGTGAAACGTTCGAAGTGTTCAGCTTTACGGAGGGCGTTAACTCCATTGGAGATCTTAAGATCGGTATGAAGTTGCCCGGCATCGTAACGAACGTAACGAACTTCGGAGCTTTTGTCGACATTGGCGTTCACCAGGACGGACTTGTGCATATCAGCCATCTTTCAGACAAGTTCATCAAGGACCCGAAGGAAGCAGTAACCGTACAACAAAAGGTATTTGTTACCGTAGTCGAAGTCGACGTACCGAGAAAGCGCATCGGTCTGTCGATGAAGTCGGACCCTTTTGCCCAACCTGGCGCCGAACCTCAGGGCAAAGGGACCAGACCGAAGCAGAAGCCCAGGGAAAAGGAACAGAGCATGGAAGAAAAGCTTGCCATGCTTCTGAACAAATTCAAAAAGTAACTACAACCGCGGTCGTAACTGACCGACAAACCATAACTTCAAAACCATGTTACCGAAGCAAAATCCTGTTGAAACCTCTGCCTGGAAAAATCTCGAAATGCTCTTCATGACCATGCAGGCCACGCACATGCGTGAGCTGTTCGCCGAAGATCCCAAACGTTTCGAGAAGTTCTCCATTCAGTTCGAGGATATTCTTGTGGACTACTCCAAGAACCTTATCAACGGGGAAGTGTTCAAGTCGCTCATCGAGCTCGCAAGGGAAGTAGACCTTTCAGGCGCCATAAGCGCGATGTTTCGGGGCGAAAAGATCAACCAGACCGAAGGACGGTCTGTACTGCATGTAGCGCTGCGCAACCGGAACAATGCACCGATCGCCGTTGACGGTCAGGATGTGATGCCTGAAGTCAACAAGGTACTCGACCAGATGAAGAAATTTTCTGACAGCGTGATCTCCGGAAACTGGAAGGGGTACACGGGGAAGTCGATCACGAACATCGTCAATATCGGTATCGGCGGTTCAGACCTTGGACCCTACATGGTGACGGAGGCGCTTCGCCCCTACTGGTCAACCGTCACGCCACATTTCGTGTCGAACGTCGATGGAACGCATCTGGCCGAAACCGTGAAGCGACTCGATCCGGAGACCACACTTTTTATCATTGCGTCAAAGACGTTTACCACACAGGAGACGATGACGAATGCAGAGAGCGCGCGGGCCTGGTTCCTCGATAAAACGGGAGGTAAAGGCGATGTGGCTAAGCACTTCGTTGCCGTGTCGACCAATGCCAAAGAGGTGACGAAATTCGGAATTGCGCCCGAGAACATGTTCGTCTTCTGGGACTGGGTAGGCGGTCGCTATTCGCTGTGGTCTTCTATCGGGCTGTCGATCTCGGCAACCATCGGTTTCGGGAATTTTGTACAGCTTCTCGAGGGCGCTCATGCGATGGACAACCACTTCAAGAATGAGCCGTTCGAAAAGAACGTCCCGGTGATCCTTGCACTCCTTGGAGTGTGGTACAACAACTTCTTCGACGCTGCTTCGGAGGCAATCCTTCCCTACGATCAATACCTCCATCGCTTCGCCGCATACTTCCAGCAAGGCAACATGGAAAGCAATGGCAAGTCGGTCGACAGGGACGGCAACATGGTAGCCTATCAAACCGGCCCGATCATCTGGGGCGAACCTGGAACCAACGGCCAGCACGCATTCTATCAGCTCATCCATCAGGGCACGAAGCTGATCCCATGTGATTTCATTGCGCCGGCGATCAGTCAGAATCCTATCGGCGATCACCATGATAAATTGCTTTCCAACTTCTTTGCACAGACGGAGGCCCTCATGAACGGCAAGACCTCAGAAGAAGTGGAAGCTGATCTGGGGAAGGCAGGCATGACGGAAGACGAGATCTCCTTTCACACGCCGTTCAGGGTTTTCGAAGGAAATCGTCCAAGCAACACGATCCTCTTCAAGAAGCTTACGCCAAGAACACTCGGTTCGCTCGTTGCCATGTATGAACATAAGATCTTTGCACAGGGTATCATCTGGAACATCTTCAGCTTCGATCAGTGGGGTGTTGAGCTGGGGAAAGTTCTTGCCAAGAAGATCCTCCCCGAGCTCACCACGAAAGAGCAAATCTCTTCTCACGACTCTTCAACAAACGGACTGATCAACTATTTCAAACGTTTGAAGTTCGGTTAATTAAATTCTTGATTGTAAAGTGGAACTCATCCACTATTTTTGATGGATTTTTGATCTTGATGGAGAATAAAATTCGGAAAATTGGAGTCTTCACATCAGGTGGAGATGCGCCCGGGATGAACGCGGCAATACGTGCTGTCGTTCGTGCTTGTACTTATTACAAAAAGGAATGCTTCGGTATCGTAAGGGGATATGAAGGCATGATCGAAGGTGACCTCGTA
>CBHTUB010000368.1:0-6294 GCA_966095595.1 uncultured Chryseosolibacter sp.
ATAAGGAGTCGGCTCGCCAAGATAATCGAACCCTGTCCAGATGAACATGCCCGACAGGTGCGGATGTTTTTTCATGATGCGTAACGTCTCTTCGTGCGTCGATCCCCACGGTGCGCTCACATTGTCGTAGGCAGAAACGGTATTGCCGGGATTTCCCTCGTTGAATGGCTTATCCCACGCGATCGGCCAACGCCTGATGCTGTCTGACGGCATATCATAGTGTCCACGTGTCGCCAGTGCCGACGTTGTTTCGGTGGCAATAAATTTTTGCCCGGGAAATGTCTTCGGAAAACGTTCGAACTTGTCGTGGTTATAATTGAAGCCGATAAGATCGGGCACACCCGATTTAATGATATAGTTATCGGGTGTCGGCGAGTTGTTGGCAGTAGTGATCGGACGTGTCGTGTCAAGGGACCGCACGATCGATGCCAGCTCCTTCGCGATCGGTGTGCCTGTGCTGTCCCACTGTTCTACTATCTCGTTACCGATGCTCCAGATGATGACGCTCGGATGATTGCGATCACGGAAAATAAAATCTTCGAGGTCGCGTTTATGCCATTCATTCCAATCGAGGCTGTAATCAAAGTCCGTCTTTTTCTTCTTCCACATATCAAACATCTCGTCCATCACGATAAAACCCATTTCGTCGCAGAGATCCAGCAGCTCGGGCGCAGGGGGATTGTGGGATGTTCTGATCGCATTGACGCCCATTGCCTTCAGGAGCTGCAACTGACGTTCGATGGCTCGTTTATTGACTGCCGCACCAAGCGCTCCGAGGTCATGATGATTGCACACTCCCCATAGTTTCATTGCCTTGCCGTTCAATACAAAACCTTTTTCCGCATCGAAGTCGAAATAACGAATACCGAAGCGCAGCGTCGTGCGGTCGACCATTTTTTTCCGGGCACGAAGCTCAGTGACAAGGGTATACAGATAGGGTGATTCAACGGACCAAAGCTGAGGGCCGTCCATATCGATCGAAATCGAAACATTTTTCGATTCAGCAATAGGCTCGTTTATTGATTTCGTCGCAATCTCTTTTCCGTTTGCATCGACGATGCGAAAGGTAACTTCAACGGGAGAATTGCTACCAGCAGTATTGACGATCGGCGTCTCGACACGTACCGTTGCACGCTTGCCCTGAACGGATGACATGATAAACGTCTTCCAATGATCATGATATAATTTTCCGATCTGTGTCAACCACACGTTTCTGTAGATGCCGGAGCCTGAATACCATCGCGAATTGGGTTGATGGCTGTTGTCTACCCGGACGGCGATAACGTTTTTCCGGTCTCCATATATATAGGGAGTGAGATCGTACTTAAAGGATATATACCCATTGGGGCGTTTACCCAAATAATGTCCGTTTATCCATACTTCGCTGTTCCGGTAAATGCCATCGAATTCAATAAAGGTCAATACGTCCGCGGACGACTTCATTTCGAAGGCCTTGCGATACCAACCTACGCCGCCCGGCAAGGCCCCGCCCCCTACACCGGCCGGATGTTTTTCAGAGAATTCTCCTTCAATGCTCCAGTCGTGCGGAAGGTCCAGGGTGCGCCATTTTGCATCGTCGAATGCAACCTGTTCTGCACCGGCTACATCTCCCAGATGAAAACGCCACGCTGCGTTGAAGTCGTTACTCCTTCGGTCCTGCGCTCCTGCGGTGATAAAAACTGATACGGAAAAGATGAATGTTAAAAGTCTGCGAAATAATAAAACGGTATGTTCCATTTTTAGAAAAGTTACCCACAATCGGTTGCATAAAAGTAACACTGCGACATAAGTCAAAATGTCTCAAGTCGCTTCTGTGAGTCCAAAAGAGGGGTACATTTTGTTTCAAATAACAGCTTGATTTTTTTCATCGTCTACTTTTCAGGGACATCGTTCATTCTCACTCGCCGTCTATCCGTTAACACTTTAAAATTCGGTTCACCGAAACTCAAAACGATCACACTTATGAGTCATTACGAGCATTGCGAAATAACAAAACACAGCTATTTTCGCCCATCCTTGTGAGATATGTCTGAAGACTTGAAGCGAATTAAGCGCATTATGCTGGTGTTTGAAATTGTTTTATACGTGGTGGTAGCCACCAGCGTGTTATTGATATTGAATGCTTTTGTATGATACCGCGTCATACTGCTGGTAATGAACTGCGCCAGCTGGTATCCCGAAATCCCTCCTGAAAAGTTAGAAACAACACGGTCAACTCACCAATTCACGGTAGGCCGAGCGTTGGCGTGAATTCATCCCCAGGCGTTGAAAATCCTTTGCATTGTGAATTGCAGAGACCTCTATGTCGTTGTTGAAGTATACATACACATCGTCAACACCTTTTTGTGCCTTGATCCTGTCGCAGATCGCCTTCATCTCGCTGATACTGTATAACGAACGGTAAAGCTGTGGCACTCCATGGAATCGGTAATACATGACAGGCGAGGTTTTCATTACATCGTCCGGCAGATCCGGATAACTTATCCCGCAGAATGTCACATTGTTCTCTCTCAACGACTGGAACACCTCCCTATGCCACCAGCTTGCGTGTCTGAACTCTATGACGTTGCTGAATGCCGGATCAAGGGTATCCAGTAACCTGGCGAGGTTTTCGTCCGTATATGCGAAGTTCGGATGGAGCTGAAAGAGAACGGGGCCCAATTTGTCCTTCAGCCCCTTGTCAACCACGTTATAAAAGTCGTCCAACTGCCTCTTTGCATTCAAAAACTTTTTATAGTGTGTTACCAGCCTCGGCACCTTTACTGTAAATCTAAAATCATCAGGGGAGCGATCATACCAGTCCTGCAGCGTATGAAGCTTCGGATAGCGGTAGAAGGTGACGTTGATCTCGACTGTATTGAAAAATTCGCAGTAATACTCAAACCATTTTTTTGTCGCCAGGTCTTCGGGATAAAACCCGCCACGCCAGTGCTTGTAGGAAAATCCCGAGCAGCCGATCCACCAGTTTTTCATGGAATGTTTTTATCGCGATGATAAAATTTTTACGCCGTGATCCCCCAGCGGACAATGCCATCGTCAATGGTCGGTTCAGGCTTATCACGCGATTGCTTTAGCTTAACGAGGTACCAAACTAACTACCAACAGCTCCAACATAATTTTCCTTCATCAACGCCTTTTCTTTATGGCTCGCAAACGACTACAGACGAATGTCTGCGCCCCGCCAAGATCGGTGTTTATAAGCATCGTTGACTATGTAACAAGAATTAACCTCTATTTTTTCCGTGCAACCACAAAATCCTATTTCCAAAAAAAGGACCCAGGTAATTTGTCCGTGGCTTTGTGATTTATATATTCCCCGAGCAAACAAAAGCAAGTCATTTTATGTGTGAGCATCTAACGCCCCTCGACATCGAGCTAAAGGCCAGGAAGATCATGGAAACTTATCGCGGACAGGCATGGAGTCGCAATTGCCGGGAGTGGGCCTACTATGATTGCGTGCTGGAACTGGATAAGCTAAAGGCGAGATATAACTTCCCTGACTTCATCACGATCCATGTCAACGACGATAACAAATCGGGTATGGAAGCGGGTTTTTATTGTTCGTTGTGCCATGATGCAATAATGGGATCGCACCCTGACATGGGCAACGGAAAGATCCTTGTAGAATAAGGGAACTCAAACAGGAACGCATCACGTATTTTACAAACAATGAAGATCCGGACGATAAACAGGTTGATTGGATATGGGATCCTGGTGTTCCTGGTTGGGTTCTTTTTCGGACTTCATTGGCTCCGGTATTTGCAACTGCTGATGCCAATCGGGTCTCTTATGACATTTATTGGAGTATTCTTTTTTCTGAAGGACACGAACTGGACAGATCAGTTTAAAAAAGACCCCCGGGAAGACGTACTGACCTATTTCTGGAACGTGATCGTGCTCAAATTATGGACTTTCATTTTTGTGTTGTGGATGATCTCAATGGATCTGCTTCTTATCTTTAACGGACTGGTCAATGCCTGAAAAACCTCTGGTTCAGGTATTGACCGTATTATGGCTAATTTTCAGGAATGAACAAACAAATCATTTACGACTTTGTTGACAGGAGGTTAAAGTCACTTGGGGAGCTCGACGGGATGCGCCTGCCTCATAACGACATGCCACACGAAATGATCGACACCACAAAGGAAAGATGGGACGACTGGATACCCTGGAAGCCTGTAAAAAGTACAGTCACCGACAGCGACTTGATGGAGATCGAAAAATTGATCGGCAAACCGTTCCCGGCATCTTACAAAGAATTCCTGAAGTACAAGCATTTCTATGACCTCGACGCTCCGAATCCAATGGAAGTAGTTTTCTTTCGGCACCCGATAAGAGACTGGAAAAAAGAATTTTTAACATACTACTCTTACGATTGGGTAAAAGACAGATTGATAGATAAAGGCTATGTTCCGTTTGCCGGTCATGAGGATTGGGGCATTGTATGCTTTGACACCAACAGGAATGTCGAGTCACGCGAGTACCCCATAATCATGATCGACCATGACCTGGTTTACGACGAGCCCCTGCCCTATGAGAATTTTGGAGACAACTTTATTGACATGATTGAAAAGCGGTTGATGTGAGCTGAACTGACCTTCATTATTTAAGAGATATTGGGATTGTATCGAATAGTCCCGACGATTAGAAATACTTTAGGCACGAAAAAAATTTAAGGAATGCAATAGCAGGAAATCCTTTCCATATACGTAGAGTTCATTTGGGTTATTAACTGAATAAACAAATCCCATGAAGGCATCCATTTGCGCGATCATCCTCTTCTCCCTGGCATCTTGCTCGAATGGCAGCCATGCGAACGAAGACTTTATTGACAAGTTACTTGACCTCACAACTGCAACGTCAAGCACCGAATACTCCGGCAAGGAATATGTGCAACTGACGAACTTGTACGACTCGCTTGCCCACACTATTCCCGATGACAAAGATGAAAAGCTGATCCTTGTCGAACGGCTTAAGAAGCGAGGTTTCAAGGTCACGAATTGGGGACGCGGAAATTTTCCACCGCTTGGGCCGAGGATCGTCATTATTGAATTAACAAAAGACAACTGCATGTGTGAGGTGACCAAGACTTACTACGCCACAACTTCTGACACACTCTGGCAAATGGCTGAAGGAATCAATTGCAAACAGACCCTCACGGGCAATTGAACAGTCAGGAAACTCGAACGGCTAAAAACGGTCAATGAGAAACAAGATGAGCAAAAGAAAAATATTCAAGACCATCTGGTTCGGAGCAGGGATCTTGTTCCTCGCTTGGAACTGGCTGACATTTCAATCATGGAATCTGCCCAACGGCACTTTTGACAACAATTCCGAGGTCACCATAAGAGAGGACAACGATAGAATCACTTTCACTCCTGTCAAACATCAAGGAAAAATCGAAGTGATCTTTTTTCAGGGAGGAATGACGGACCCCAAAGCCTATGCGCCATTATGCAGGGACATTGCCGAACGGGGGTTCACCTGCCATCTGATCAAAATGTCGTGGAGACTACCTCAACTTGACTATAAAAAAGCATCTGATCTGTTTGACCTTAGCTCCGGTCAATACGTGATCGGAGGGCACTCCCAAGGTGGCAAGATGGCAGCACAATTCGTCTATGAAAATCCCGACTTACTGAAAGGCCTGTTCCTGGTCGGAACATCTCATCCCAGAGATATCGACTTGTCAAACCTTACGATCCCCACTTTAAAACTATACGCCGAAAATGATGGACTGGCAAGTGTTGAAGAAGTGATGGAGAATCGATCCAGGCTTCCGCGAAATTCTAAACTGATACTTGTCAAAGGTGGCAATCACTCTCAATTCGGTTACCTCGGTCAGCTGTTCATGGACAACGATGCACAAATTCCATTGGAGAAACAACAACATGAAACATTGGAACACCTGATTTCATTCCTAAATGAGATCCAATAGCGTGTAACGAAAGAACCGCACCTGATTTCACGCGGGGACCTGGCAGACGGTCACCGAAATAAGAATACAGTTTGGTTCTGCGCGCATAAAATTCTCCTGCATTTGACATTGTCTCGTAACGAGTACTCGCAGTAATTTTGTTCTATTAAGATGAGGAGTGAAAATTTACAGTCACCATAATCAGCAGAACTAAAATCCTATGAAACCTCTCCTATGGATCGCTTTGATAGCAATCTTGTTTTCATGTGAGCAAAGGCTATCCGACAATATCAGTGAGCTGCTTACACGGCAGGCATGGACCATTGCCGAAGTGTCGGATGGAAAGGGTGACACCAAATCACGTCAAACATACAGGT
>CBHTUB010000369.1:0-6271 GCA_966095595.1 uncultured Chryseosolibacter sp.
GAATGACGATTTTAGATTTTAGATTCCATACGCAGGATGACCAATGACCGAATGCCATGGTGGCCATACCACCGGTTAACCCAAAGCACGTAACCAGTTTCAGGAAATGAAAGCCGCCATCGACAGATCAGTCTAGTTACCAACCCGTGTCAAGGTTAAACCGATGACCATGCTCAGATCAATAAACTTCCAACGCCGGCAATTTTAGCGGGATGTAAAATGCTTCCGGGTTTTCAAGGGAATCAAGAACGATTACTCCCACCTCGCAGTTGAGTCTTTTCTTTCCAGGATCTTTTCCCAGAATGTCATAGCGCCATACCGTGTAATCGTGCTCCGTAATCACCTGGCGTTCATTGCTCAAAGGCTTTACCGACAGGTCATCGCTGCTTAACTTGATAACACCTTTGTAAAATGGGCGCCTGTCGGCAGGAATGGTCCCGGCTCTTTGAAGCGAATCGATCATGTTATCAAAACATTTTTTGCTTGCCGTAATCTCGATCAGCTTCGTTTCACCGCGCCGAATGACAGACGGCATAAAGATCTCTGCGGTATCGGACAAGTACTTTACGCCAAGATTTCCCAAAAAACTCTCGCCACCCCAATACAGATACCAGGAACCGGCACACATATTAAGATATTGCCCCATTGCCTCATTAAAGTTTAGCAATAAATCGCATTCTCGTTTGCACAGATCCAGCCATGGAAAATCTTTATCCAGAGGCGCTGCGTATATGGGCATAAAATTGTTGTCGGATTTGGTGCGTTTGAGCAATAATCCCACTACCTCATCATGTTTACTGCAAGCCTTGCCAACGTACTCATCAGACGCCACTCTACCCGGCGCACCGTATGCCTGGCTGACAAGAAATACAACATCACGAACGGCTTGCATAGCGTGCGACCCATCGGCATACGCCTGCTTTACATCTGGTCTTGAATTATAGCGAGCATGTCCTTCCATTTTGTGATAGATATCCACCAGTATTAGTCTCTGGACCTCGCTCAACGACCGATAATGCCCCATCTCACTTCGCAGAATATCCTCATCCACATCAGCAGTTCTCCAATAACGGAAACCCTGTAACGCCAGAATAGCGCACAATGCAATGGCCAGCACATATAATCCCCTAGTCTTCATCTCTATAAAGATTTACATGGAAAAGCATGCTTTCGTTAACATTCATTTGCAGTAGCTGAAGATGTTTCGCAACAATAAGTAACTGTGCAGGTGAGATGTGCGTGAGATCGTATGTCCTGCCATCCATCGTTACCTTGTCGCGCACGCCGATCGCCTTCTTCAGCTTCAGGAGGTTTTCATGAACATCGAGTGGTTGCCTGAATATGAAATAGTCCAGGTTCCGGATATGCCGGGGTATCTTCGCTCCGATTTCGTCCCATGTAGCTTTGTTTTCGCGCTTTACTACGTCCACATTGCGTACTACTACGGTATCCTCCATCTCTATATTCCAGACTAATTTCATGGTGCCATCTCTGGGAGCATCGTTCACTGTTTCTACCATCTGTCTATAGTTATGACGAGCCCTCTGTAGTATGGGATAAAAGGAAGTGGATAAGGTATCCGGATACCACGCATGCGCTGCAACTTCGAATCGCTGGTAACATGAAAAAAGACTATCACGAAGGGATTTATCGACCTCAATCGTTGCTGAGAAAAAGTCTTGCGGATCTGCACCTGAGCTCGCCCTGGCGATTTTCAAGAGTGTATCGATTTTATCGATAAGATCCATTGCTGTTAAAAGCGCATCAACACCCTGAGGTTCGTAATATTCTATATCGTTCAGTAAACCCTTAAACGACCTCACACCATGTTGAATGTGCTCGATCAGCGCTGTGTCATCGGTAATCAGGAACTGGGCTTGCTTGAGCCTGGTTTGCTTTTTCTTTGAGGCAACGAACAATATGCAGTTAGCCGCAATGAGCAGGATAATTAAAGTGACAAGTATTTTAGGGCGTATGTTTGACATACAGTTATCGTCAATTCAATATTAACGGAAACCGATACCTTGTTCGCATAACTTCCTGAAAAAAATCTGACCTGTGTATTTGGACCAATTTCAGTTTGCGTGGAGTAGTCACTATATAATCAGCAAAGAGATAAAGTACCTGGCACTTCGATTAATCATGCCGTGTAATACGTCTGATGACGTAGATGATGAGTATGATCAGCCATAATGGGACTGAATACATGGCGACGATCAAATAACCCATCCCCTGATAGTGACTGCCTTTGACCTGCGGTTCGATGACAATGATCGCCAGCAGGGATAAAAACAACCAGGTAAAAACACGATACGCGTTAATCAAAGCTACGAAACTTCTATCCTGGTGCCTGTAGTGGAATGAGATAACCGGAGTTCGCGGAGAAGCGCAGAGAGCCGCGGAGGGATTAAAGCAAACGAAACACCCTACGAGGCCGAATGAACGTCGGGTTACGATTTCACTTTGGCAGATCCTTCGCTCGCGGCTCGCAGGCGCGCGAGGCCATGCTCAGGATTCACAAAGAAAAGTAAGGGATAAAGAAAAAAGGCAACAACTGCGCGATGGAGGTCCTCCTTCAGAAGGTCAGGAGGGGGGCGTCGGCATTACCGATCTCCTCATTGTGTTGTTACGCCTCAACGGAATCCGTGACTACCCGTCAGGCAGGCTTCGCTCGCGGCTCGCGGCAGGCGCGCGAGGGCCGTGCTCAGGATCCACAGCGGCGAGGAAAGAAAAAAAGGAAGCCGCCAACTGCACCTCCTGCCAGCCATCCTCTGCAGGGCGGTCAGGACAAAGGGCATCATGCGTACTCAACTATTTAATCATTTGAACCCATCCTCTCGTGGTCTTCATGTCGCCTTTGCAATTGGCGTGTTGCAGTGACCAGTAGTAGACGCCGGGTGCCTGATCGGCGCCGAGCCATTTCAAGTCGGTCGAAGATTGAAAGACTTGTTTACCGTAACGGTTGAAGATCATCAGTTGATGGGCATCCGTTTCGCGTGCAGTGAGTTGTATTTCGAAAAATTCGTTCTTATCGTCTCCGTTGGGCGTAAACACGTTCGGCGCTATAACGGTATCGGCCGGCGAGATCTGAAACTGTTTCCATTCGCTGACCGCCGCACAGGGTCCAAACTGCACCACAACACAGTAGAATCCGATCCTGGTAATTTGCTGAACGTTTCCCTCGGTGCAGAGCACCGTCTCGACACTATTCTCGGTTTCCTTGTATATCCACACGTAGTGCGCGCCGAAGCTCTTCATCTGCACGCTTAAAAATGCATCCTCCAGATAACAAACCTCCGGTCCCTCCGGCTGCGACTGCAAGTCAATCTCCAGCAGCCCGGATTCCACCGTTAATAATTCGCTTTGTGCGAAGCAACCATTCAATGTGTAATCAACACGGTATACCCCGATATCAGAAATCGGGGTAGAGTATTTATTGTTACCCTCTGCAATCTTATCTTCTGTTTGGCCTACTCTGAAATATTTATAACTGCCTGGCTGTGGGTTTGAAACGACAAGGCTCGCGGTGCCATTGCATACATCGCCCTGCGACGCAATGATCGGGTCGGCCAGTCTCTGCACGGTAACATTGACGGACTTTTTGAAAGCACATCCCTCAGGTGTCGGGTAATTGTACGTCATGGGGAATGTCCCGGAAGATAGTGAGCTTACATTCAGCGTGCCGTTGGGCTGGATACCTACGCCCGTCCAGTTTCCACCAGCAGGCACGGCGGTCAACTGCGTCGTGGTCTGGTCTCCGCAGATCACGGCTGGCTGAGTTGCGACAATAGGATTCGTTTGCTTTTCTACAACACGGACCCCGGACTCTGTACTGCAATATCCATTGCTAACCTCCACATAATAACTCCCTGGTTTGTCTATCGCGATGGCGTTGCCAAGGAGGTCCAGTGCCGAGTAATCGTCTGCATCTTCTGCTTTGTAGAACCACTGATAAGTATTGCTCTCTCCACTGCTTTGAATTTCGAGCTGGGTGGTGGTAGTCCCGCCTTCACATAACACCGGAGCGCTTCCTTCCCACAGCACGGTTGGAGGTTCCACAATTTCTATCTCGAGCTGCCCTGGATAGTGACAACTGGGCGTGACATAGGTGAGCAAATGTTTACCGGGACCTGCGGCCGAAGGGTCGAATAGTCCGTCTGATGTAACGCCCGGGCCTGACCACGTTCCATCGAACGGGTAGCCATCAAGTTGTATCACGTCGGACCCCACACAAACAGGACGAACCGGTTTCACGGCAGGCGGGTTGTCGATGGTGTAAACAGCTCCGGATCTTTTTGCGTCCGGCTGATTCTCATACGGACTTCCAATGAAAAACTCGTTGCGATCCAGGGTAACCGTTTGGCCGAACTTATCCTGGTGATCGTGAAACTCGCCCTGATAACGCAAGAGCTGTATTCTGTTGTTCCATTGAAAATCCAAACCCTGAATAATATAGGTGTTGCCCGGATTATAGTTTTCTCCCGTTGGATTGGCAAGGATGTTAGACTGCGGAGCCCCGACGATCATGATGTTATCCTGCACATCGAAGTCCCACCCGAACCAACCGCCTTCGATTCCCGTGTCCGGCGTGATGAGCGATGCAGGCGTGGAGATGAGCGGGGAACTATCCCAGCCATTTTTCGGCATGGTGTAAACATATATACCGCCATTTCCGCCAGCTGCCTGACTGTTAAAGACATCGCTTGCAAAAAGATGCTCCTCTGTAAGTTTGACTGAATAGCCAAAGGCATTCGTGCTCTCCTGCGGGGCAATTACAATTGATGCGGTGTCGTATTTTCCGGTCTGATCCTTTTGCAGGATAAAGACACTTCCTGGCAGAAGATTACCGTCAGGGTTTGCAGTTATACATCCTGCAGCAAGCGTTTCGCCAAAAAAGGAGAAGTCAGCTTCGCGACGATGCGACCCGACTGACCTGCCCAGTTCAATAATTTGATCAAGTTCGTAGGAGCCGCCGTTCAGTTTATAAACAAGGGCGTTTGTTTTAAAGCGGGTGGACTCATGGGAGTTGACGACGATGGTATTGTCGTCGCTGATGTCTACGTTTTCGCCGATCTGATATTTCTTTCCGTCTTGCTCCAATGGTCTGAGAATGCTGACGAGTTCAACATCCGCCCACGTTGCATTGCGTTTGTAAACAAAAACGGCGCCATCGTGATTAAACCATGGTGCGCTTACGACAAGGTAGTTGTCATTCACGGCCATATCGGATCCGAACCTTGCATCGAAGTCTGTTTCGAACGGAACCGTGATCTTCTTTCTAAAAGTCCATGTATTGCTCACGTTTTCGAAAATTGAAACACTCCCAAGCGGGCCGTTGCCATCGACACCTGCGCCCACGAACAGAAAATCGCCCTTTGCCACTACCGATGATCCGAAATTATGTTCAACGGTAGTGTGTATGCGATCCGACAACTTTTGAACTGATGAAAGCTGTAATGAATTAACGGGAGCAATGTATGCAGCGCCCGCCACCTGTTTGAGGTTGAAATTATATTGATCTCCTATGATCAGGTTCTCGCCATCACAATCGGCAGAATATCCGAAACCACCCCACTGTCCGTTCGGGCGGTCGTCAATGACCAACTTCTGGGGAGTGACATTGAAAGAATTATTTTCCTTTGTCAGTGTGTAGATGCAATCTTTTACCTGCCGGTCACTGGCCATCAGAAAGATCTGATCTTGCGTCTGTACCACGCTCATCGGAACTGAAATTTTGTCACCTGCCTCTGCTATGACATAATAATCCTCCGTGAGCTGCTGACCCCATTCCGTGCCTTTCAGAAAAACATGGAGGGTAATTCCTTTGTCGTAAACATTTGCCGGAGCAGCCACACGTCCATATTCAGCAGTAAAGTATTCTCCGAGGTGACCTATGTTTCCGATGGCCTCCGATGAATGCAATATGCCCGGCGATGTGAATGCGCTCCAACCGGCGTCTGCCTTGAACACATGAATGGAGCTTTGGTAATCGCCATGGTAATTATCCCCTATGAATACGTAATCTTCGTCGATATCGACCCTGCACCCGAAGTAATAAACAAACTTGTCGGGATCAGGCGCAAGCCGCACATACGTAGCATCATCCGTCCACTCCGTTGCCGACTTGCTATAAACATATGCAGCTCCCGAGTTGATGGTTCCTCCGGAAGGTGATGGCCCCAATTCCAACATACTGCCAACGACGATATGCTCTTCGTCGTCGCTGATGTTTACAGATGACCCGAAACCTTTCTGATCTGAAACAGTCAAT
>CBHTUB010000370.1:0-6264 GCA_966095595.1 uncultured Chryseosolibacter sp.
ATCTATTTTTTCATTGGGTCCTAAATGAGTCTGATAACTGATGTTTACGATACCTCCTGTAGTAGGTATCACTGAGAAATTCGACATCAGGAAAGTTTCCGTTCCGCCTGAGCTGGTCTTATACAGCCTGGTTTGTATAGTTCGGGATTCTCCTACACCAGTATATTTTATTGACACTTCGATAGTTCCATTCATTCCGACATCCGCATGATATCTGTCGTTAGCCAGATCAAAATTTCCGCTCGCGCCGTCAAAAAAGGGCGTGGGGCTTTCTGCGTCAAATGTGATCTTATTTACTGCAAAAGCAGCAAAGGCGTAGGTCTGTGTAGAAGTCTTATTTACATAACAAGATCTGTCATCGATCTCCTGTTTGTTCTTGTAATTTGTAACTGTGATCAGGCTGTTGAAGATCGGATCGTTCACCAGTTCGCCGGTAAACTTTATCCCTTTTGACCAAAAGATTTTTTGAAACACAGTCTTAACGTACATCCCGGCGGGCCAGTCCTCAATCTTTGTGTCCCGGTATGATCTTCTCAACAACCCTCCGGCATCAACGAAGGGGAATAAAAGCCCTGATGTGTTATCCCAGCTGTTCTCAATAATCGTTTCTGTTATGGTTGTATCATACTCAAACATAATCAGGTCTGACAAATTACCTGTGAGTAACGATAACCAATTAGAGTTGCCGGAAAAGAAATAACACTCGATTGACTTATTCCATGAAAGTCCATCCACCTTCAGATAGCCTGAGTAAATTGACACTCCTGCATTATCAACTATATCGCAATCGATTTTGTTGTAAACTATTTTCGATACAGAATTTGCATACGGAAGGCCAATCAGGTTGAGATTGTTCTGGGTCCATGGCAAACTGATCTGATACGAAAAGTCTCCTACGGTGTCGGAAAGTTTTGAAAACAGCTTACTCGCCTTATCGACTTCTATCGGCTCATTGTAATCGAAATACCCGGAAGATGTTTTGATCATCATTTTCGCTCAGCATTTATTTTCTTAATAAGTCTTTCTAACCGCTTGCTTACTTCGTGTTCGCGGTTCGGCACTCCGGAGGCCCCGAGATGCAGTCTGAGAATTTCGGTTAACTCATCCGATACTTTTGTTAGGGTAATCTTCATTGCGTTTTAAATTTTAGTGTTTAAAATGAAGCGGGCAGGAGTATCTCGTAAACGCCCGCGTCAGAACCAAAATGAAATTTTCTATCCTGGGAACGGAGTGTTACGAACCCATAGGAAATTTATGTGATGATATAATGAGCACTCTTCGTGTTGACCCCATGAAATAGCAGGGATTTTGAAATTCGGCTTATCGTACTCAGACTTAATAAACGGCTCGATGCTTTGCAAGTAGTTCTTTGCGAAGTTGAAGCGCGCAATTTCTTCTTCAGTTGTCAGGTACTTCCTGAATCCTTTCTCATCAACAGCCTGATTGAACTTGTCCTCGTCGATCGCAAACACTCCATCTTTCTTCACGATGTACTGAAATGTAGTATGATCCTTCTTGATTGAGTTGTATTCATTGACGGCCGCACGCCTTGCTTTCAGATCCTCCGGCAACGAAACCTCATTAATACTTAGTCTCTTTATGCTGTTCATGTCTCTAGCAAGTTTATTTTTTGCCAAATACTCGTCCATGATCTGCCCGTCAACATTCGATGGAATGTCGGCCGGAGATTCTATCGGGTACTTTGTATGGTAACGGTTGATAATATCAGCGGTCACCTGGATAGATTGTCTCAATCTGCCGATTGCGTTTTTCTCTTCCCACACGAGGATTCTTTCTGTCTTGTTTGTCATAGTTTGCTTTGTTTATTGTTGAGTTGTTAGATTTTTCCTTTTATTATGTCGTTGATTCTACTCATGGTTTGATCGTATGCGCTTTGCTGTACTTCGTGTCTCGTTCTTCTGGAGTGACCACCAGTGTTTCCGTGAAACGTTCCAGTGCCCAAGTGGTGGAAGGTCATTATCGGCGCGCCCGGTGTAGGTCTTAGCTCATACTTCATTCGTAGCATGATTGCATCTGCGATGTCCGGCGAACGCCCGATCCGTTCCTTTACTTCTTTCTTGCTCACTATCGCAACCTTGCCATCGCTGTCGACGTCCTTCAGTCTGACTTGTTCCAGTTCCTCTATGAGCCGGGATTTAACATCGTTATTTGTGCAGTTGATAAATATCTTCCTCTCATTCATCAACTGCGCCAGTGTATAGTAACACTGTGATTTGAGATTGGAGAAGTTTGCGGTATTATCCGAAGTCTCGATCGGCCGCGAGTTGTTTATAAAACCTTCGCATGCTAGAGTATCTACAACGCCGCCACCAACGCCATCTTCATCGACGATGACATTTCTCACACTTATATTATGTTGCTGCTGAAGGTCTCGAATCTTCTCTGCCGACTGCGTTACGGAAAGATCCTGATAGACAAAGATTCTTTCTGCCCTGAGTCCGGACCATACAACAATAACCGTGTTATCCGAACCGTGGCGAGCAATGTCCGCGGTGATGTATCGATCATTGCCGGGAACCGCGCCATCAACTTTGCCGCTGAACGCATCTGTAATTGCGTCCATAGTGATCAGCGCGCCCGCATCTTCTGAATACTCCCACTCGCCATGACGAAGTCGTTCTTTCTTAGTTTTGTCAGTGATCCCATCCAACTGTTCACGAACCGAACTTTCCGCAAACTCATTGTCGTCTATTGTTGCTTGAACAAAAGCTTTATCCTTCGGCAGTGTTCCGTCTTTCCACGGCTTATAAAAGTCGGTATACAGAAAGTTTTTCTTTGGATTGCAAGTGAGGAGAATCTTAGGAGTGATGTTATACTTATCGTTCAAGCAACGTCCGATTCTTGACTTAAGAGTATCAAACGCGTTGAAATCAACTTCTCCTGCTTCTTCGATTGCTCCACCGGTATATTCTATTGAACCATATCTCTCGTAAAACGGATCTGATGGCTCGTATTTTAAGTCAATCAAATCAATGCGACTCCCATTTTCAAACAGGATATAATGATCTTGACCTTGGTATTTAAACCATTCCTTAGGGATTAACCCGTAAAACCTCACAACTTTATACCACGTTGGTAGCCAGCTGTCGCGGACCTTTTTCAATTCATCCCGACCAATGAACCATCTTGTGCCAGGGTAGCGAAGGCACATAACTAACAACCAAACAGCGATCAACCATGATTTGCCGCCCTAACTCGAGCCGCCAAAAACGATATACTTCGTCACTTTATCCAATAAATAACGGAAGGTGACTTTCTGTTTAAGCGTCAGCTTTATCTTCTGTAATGTTAATTGTTTTTCCATCGTTCAATCCTTCTATTTCAAATCCGTTAAACTGTAAAGTCCTACTATCCATTTTAATTTCCTGCTTATCAGCCCAACCCCAGTTGTTCTTCAGTGAGAAGATCGCGCCGACGATGTTTGTCCGTTGGTCGTGCAATCTCTGTTCTGTGTACTCCTCGATCCTCATCTTCGCATACTGTATCACGTCATAAGCGAACTCATAACCGTCCTCTTTTTCGTAGTTCACAAGGGATGATCGGGAGCGAAAACCCAAAGCGATTGCAAGCCCGGTCATCGTCAAATGTTTCTTATTCGTTTCGCAGAACTCGAAGTATTTGATGATTGCCTCTTGTAGGTCCTTGGTGTTGTTATAGCGTTTCGTTGTTCCCGGATTGCCAGAAAGAAATTGCCCCAACTCATTGCGAAAGTGTGCCCCGATGGCCGTATCTGCGCCCGTAAAAAGGCGTTCGTTTCCGGTCGGGGTGTCCATTTGCGTCCCTGCTTCGTACAGTGGTCCCTCCATTTGTTTCTGCTTCAATCTCTTCGCTTTCTTGCTCATCGTGTGCAACTAATTGTGATACTGATATTGCCCTTTGTTCCTAAATGGTGTGTTCTGTTGCTGTTTTGCTGTTTCTTAGTCAGTCGTGTGTGGACTTGAACCCACATCAGAATGGCAGCGAGTCATCAACACTTTCGTTGCTGGGTGTTGCGCTTTGTTGCGTCGTGTTGCTTGTTGTTGCAGATCCTTTCGTTGACAACATCTGTAGTTGATCAGCGTGGATCTCGGTCGTGTATCGGGTAACACCGTCTTTCTCCCAAGACCGGGTGCGCATGCGGCCAGACACGAATACCTGATCGCCTTTATTTAGATACCGCTCTGCGATCTCTGCGAGGCCTTGCCAGCAAACTATTGAGATCCATTCTGTGTTTTCCTTCTTCTCGCCCGTGGATTTATTCTTCTGGACTTCGGTTACGGCGATTGTGAAATTCGAAACCTTCGTACCGCTATCGAGGTTGCGTGTCTCTGGTGACTTACCTAGTCGGCCAATGAATTGACATTGATTTAAATTTCCCATGTTTATGCTGTTTGTAATTGTTTCTTGATGATTGATTGAATCGTGTTGTAAACCTCCTGGAAATGCCCGACGAAAGCGACGATATGAATACCTCCAGCTTGCCGGATATCGGTTCTAATGTCCTCCTGTGCTTCTGAGAGCTTATCCTTTTCGTCTCGCTTACATTCAATGCCAATGAATTGGCCTGATGGTAGGCACCCAATTATATCTGGCGTTCCCCGTTTGGTTTGCCCTGGTATCCACTTTCCAAGTTTCTCGACGTACTGCCCTTGCGTGTTGATCCTTACACCCCATCCACCGATAAGGTCCAGGTAATCGACAATGCATGTCTGTAGGTCGTTTGTAGATCCATCACTGTACTTAGTTCTCATTAATGCGCACTGCGGCACTGATGGATATTTGCTTCGCTTTTCCGCGAGTGCAAGTCGCTCCAGTTCTTTCAATGCTTCGCTTTTCATATTCTCATTTTTTACAGTTTATCAGTTCAGTTTAGCGGTTTAGGTTTACCGCTTTATATATAAGCGGTTAAACCTTTAAACCTTAAACCGGTTTACGCTTTAACCCATCAGTTTAAACTGGTTAAACCTCTCACATATTTCCTCTTGTCATTGTAACTTACCAGCCCCTCTTGCTTGTAATAACTCAACCAGTCCTTCGCCGTATTGTCACCGAGATTCAGTGAATACCGGTTAGCTGAGTTCTTAATTGCCTTCCACAACTGTTCATACCCGTATTCCTTTGAGATCTTGAACACATCGTCCAGGATGTTGAGGTGAACGAGTTCGGAATGAGCAAACGGTTCTTTGCTGCCCTTCGTCACTTTTGTGCCTATACTGTCCATCCGCTGCACGATCGGTAAACCGGCCTCGTCATAATAGAAGCTGAACTTCTCAAACGGCTTATCCCGTGTCGCTTCCGGCTCTACGATCACGCAATTATTCTGTTCATCCCTCCGAACCTTGATTACGGTTTCGGCTTTGTTTTCCAATTCGCTGCCCAGGTGACCGCGGCTTAGGCCGTTACCCTTGTTCAGGTGTAAGACACACATGATATGGATGTTGAAATCTTGCGCCCAGTGGACGAGCATGGTCGCCACTTTATCTGCCTCATTCAAATCGTTGAAGTCATGGCACAGATCCTTGATGTTGTCGATAATTACAAGGCCTATCTCCGGATCTAGTGATATTCCGAGCTTTATCAATTCAAGCCGCTCTTTCTTGCTTTTGCCCCGTAGTTTTAAAAAGGTCATTGTGGCTGGTTTATCTCCTGAGAGATTGTAGACCCGATCTTGCAATTTCCGTAGGTACTTGCCGGATTGCTCAAGATCGCAAAAGAGAATGTGCGACTTATTGGAGGGCAGGCTCCTTTGCGCGATACCAGTCCTATCTCCCAGGATCAATGATAGGAGCGAGCTTTTCCCGGCTTTCTTAATCCCGAGCAGCAAAGAGAGATTCTTCAGGTTTGCTACGGACGTATTAAGAAAGGAAAGGATACTGATCTCGTCTTCAACCAAGTCATTCCACCCCAGCGTCACCTCAGCAATCTTTTTCAGATTTTGTTCACGCTCCTGTTGACGCCGCTGTTCCGCGGTCTCCGGGAAAAAATGGCCTTCAGCGGGTTGTTGTGTTTGCTCTATGATCTTCGTGAAACTCATGCTATCCTCATCTTCGAAATTCTCTCCCGGTTCCACTTCGCGCGCTGCGACTTCCAGGCTTCAAGAGATAGATCGCGCTGTTTAGAGAGGTTGGCGACGGTCGCCTTCAGGAATTTGATTTCGTCTTGAAGTTTCTGGCCGTTGATCACCACATTCCAATAGCTTTCATCGATTGAATTGAAGCTGTCAGAACTGTAGCTCATGTACCCGTCATAGGAGTCAATCAGCTC
>CBHTUB010000371.1:0-6226 GCA_966095595.1 uncultured Chryseosolibacter sp.
GGAAGGTAGCAAGGGTAGGCGGTTGTAGCGGTGCGATGTTCGGTTTGCCCTTTTTCTTAATGTATTGACAATCAGTCGGTACTACCTCCCAACAATTTCCGTTTTTGACATTGCCGCTTTTCTGAGTTAAGGAATTGATCGTTACCTTTGTCGGCAAAATGAACAGAAACTAAAACCTCATATACATGAAATTTTTCATCGACACCGCGAATCTGAACGAGATCAGGGAAGCTTACGATCTTGGCGTTCTGGACGGTGTAACCACTAATCCATCGCTCATGGCCAAAGAAGGGATCAAAGGTCATGACAACATCAAGGCACACTACAAGGCCATCTGCAACATTGTCGACAACAATGTAAGCGCGGAGGTAATTGCCACAGACTTTGACAACATTATCAAGGAAGGCAAGGAGCTTGCAAAAATCGACGATAAGATCGTGGTGAAGGTCCCCATGATCAAGGATGGCGTGAAGGCTATCAAGAAATTTACCAGCGAAGGTATCCGTACCAATTGCACACTCGTATTTTCTTCCGGGCAGGCGATCCTTGCTGCCAAGGCCGGAGCAAGCTACGTATCTCCGTTTATCGGGCGACTCGACGATATCTCCCAGGATGGCGTTGAGCTCATCGCACAGATCCGTCAGATCTATGACAACTATGCGTATGACACCGAGATCCTCGCAGCTTCGGTACGTCACACGATGCACCTGATCCAGTGCGCAGAGATCGGAGCCGACGTTGCAACGTGTCCCTTGAATGTGATCATGGCCTTGCTAAAACATCCACTGACCGATGCCGGCCTGGAGAAATTCCTCGCCGACCATAAGAAAGTCAACGGGTAAATGATCAACAGCCAAATCCCAATAGCCAAATGCCAATAGGCAACAACCCGCTATAGTCATATTGATGTGCAGATAAGTTTCGTTAGATTTATCTGCACATTTGTTTTAATTCAAAATCGATGTTTTCATCCGATCCAGTTGTCAGCGTAAAGGACGTCAGTATTTTCCAGGACCAGCATACGGTGCTGTCGGACGTCAATTTTGATATTCAGAAGGGAGAATTTGTTTTTCTAGTCGGCAGAACCGGATCGGGTAAATCATCGTTGCTCAAAACGCTATATGCCGATCTCACCCTTCGGCTTGGCGACATTCAGATCGCAGGTTTCAACCTTCGCGGGATAAAATCGGCACAGGTCCCGCTTTTGCGCCGAAAGCTGGGTATCATCTTTCAGGACTTCCAGTTGTTCAACGACCGTACGGTGGCCGACAATCTCATGTTTGTTTTGAGGGCAACGGGATGGAGTGACAACGCAAAAATGCGCGCAAGGCTATCGGAAGTATTGATGCAGGTTGGCCTCGGCTCGGTCGAGAAAAAAATGCCGCATCAACTTTCGGGAGGTGAACAGCAACGGGTGGTCATAGCACGTGCCCTCCTGAACGAGCCACAGATCCTGATTGCCGACGAGCCTACGGGTAATCTCGACCCCGAAGTAGCGAATGGCATTATGCGGATATTTCAACAGATCAATAAAAGCGGCACGGCAATTCTGATGGCCACGCACAGCTACGGGCTCATCAAAAAATTCCCGACCCGAATTCTCAAATGTGAGGAAGGCAAAGTGCTCGATTCAGAGAAACAAAAATTCGAGATCGTATCGGAGTATTGACGCGGAGTAACGTCAGACGTTTCTACCTTCTTCTTTTTTCTCGCCCTCGTCTTTATACTCGCCCTGCTCCAGCTTATGAAGCTGTTGATTCAGCAAGTCGATCCTGACCAGGAGGTTCAGCACAAGCGCATCTTTTACTTTTTGTGTCGGACGGGTTTTCATCTCTTCCTTCAGCACCATGTACATCGCCTCGAGCTGCTGGAAGTCGTGCGTGAATCCGTTTAACCCTTCGGTTCGCTGAAACTCTTCGATCAGGGCAGTCTTTTGTGAGATCTGTTCGATGTAAAATCGCTCTACGTCGCCGAAGTCGCTCAGCGCCACGGTGTTCTGAGTATTCCCACCGGTATTTTTGGGCAGCAACAGATAAAGTGAAAGGGCCATGAACAACATCGCAGCCGCCCTCCATACCGTCACTGAATTCCACAAGCTGATCTTTGCAGCAGGAAATATGGTCTGATCGATCTTCGTCCACACCTTTTCGGAAGGCTGCCTGTCATCGAACGCGTTCCGGTTCTTTCTAACAAAATCTTCAAACTCGTTGCTCATACTTTTGCTGTTAAAAATTCCCTCAATTTATTTTTCGCCCTGTTCAACTGCGATTTCGAAGTTGACTCGCTGATGCCCATGATATCAGCGATCTCCTGGTGATCGTATCCCTCCAGTAAATATAGAGAGAGCACACTTCGGTAACCATCCGGGAGCTGCAGAATGGCATCCTTTACACGTTGAACGGTCAGGTCCTCCCTATATTCAACGTTTGGCTCCTCATCGGCTACATCCCACTGTTCGTCATCCGGCATCATCTCATGTTTTCTTTTTTTAAGGATGTTGATGGCCTTATTGACAACGATGCGTTTCAACCATGCTCCGAAGCTTGCATCGCCGCGGTAACTCCCGAGGTTCCTGAAGGCGCTGATGAAGGCTTCCTGTAATGCGTCCTCGGCGTCTTCCTCCCGTCCGGTGATCCTGTAGCTGACGTTGAACATAGCTTTGGAGTACAGCCTGTAAAGCCTGTAATGGGCCTCACGATCACCTGCCTTGCACTGATTGATCAGATCCTCATGTATATTCATTACCTGTAACTCCAAAGCAGCTCCGGTTTAACATCAAAGACATACGTCGACTCCGGAGGTTGCATGGCCGTGGCCTTTTTTAAGAAATTTTTTCTACCTCCTTTAACCCCTTTTCCTGCGCTACCCGCCTCAGAAGGGCCAGTGCCTCCTCGCGGTTATTCGAGATCTCTCCTTCCAGTATCGCCTCCTTGATCCTCTCCTTGAGATCGCCAATGATACGGCTCGGCGGAAGATTGAACATACGGATGATCTCATCACCGGTTACCGGCGGCTGGAAGTTCCTCACGTGATCCTTTTCCTCGACCTCCTTCATCTTTCGTTCTACGAGATCGAAGTTCTTCAGGATCTTACTCACTTTCTCGTTATTCTTCGACGTGACATCCGCTCGGCAAAGCAGCATCAGCGCTTCCACATCGTCCCCGGCATCGAAAAGCAATCGCCTGACAGCAGAATCCGTCACATCACGCGACAGCGGTATAGGCCTCAGATGCAAACGCACCAGCTTCTGCACGAAAGCCATCCGCTCATCCATCGGTAATTTTAGCTTACGAAAAATATTCGGCGTCATGCGCGCGCCTTTTTCCTCATGGCCGTGGAATGTCCAGCCGTGAACTTTATCGAAACGTTTGGTGACGGGTTTGGCAATATCATGTAGAATGGCGGCCCAGCGGAGCCAAAGGTCGTTCGAAACTTTTGCCACATTGTCGAGTACCTGAAGCGTGTGAAAGAAGTTGTCCTTGTGTGCCTTGTTGTCCACATATTCAACGCCGTGCAGCGCCACCAATTCAGGAAAAAATTGTTTAAGCAAGCCGCTATGGAACATCAGCTTGAAACCGTAGGAAGGCACCGGACTTAAAACGACCTTGTTCAACTCGTCGATGATCCGTTCCTGCGAAACGATCTTCAATCTATCCGCTTGCCTGATAATTGCATCGAAGGCATCCGCATCGATATCGAAATTCAGCTGGCTTGCAAACCGTACCGCCCTCATCATTCGCAACGGATCGTCGGAGAAAGTGATGGCCGGATCCAATGGTGTGCGGATAAGCTTTCTTTTGATATCCCCTATCCCATCGAACGGATCGATCAGCTCTCCAAATCTCTTTTCATTCAGACAAATGGCCAGGGCATTGATCGTAAAGTCGCGGCGTTGCTGATCGTCTTGCAGGCTTCCATCCTCCACAATAGGTTTCCGAGAATCGCTGCGATAGGATTCCTTTCGCGCACCGACAAACTCCAGGTCGAGATCTCCATAGCTGATCTGTGCCGTTCCGAAGTTTTTGAAAACGTTCACATGTACCTTCGGCCCCAACTCATGCGCGACCGCCTCTGCGAGTTTGATCCCGCTTCCGACACAGACAAAATCGATATCCTTTGATTCACGCCTGAGAATAATATCCCGCACAAATCCGCCGACCACATAGGCTTCTACTCCGAGACGATCGGCGACGGTGCCGATCTTTTTAAATACAGGATTACCAAGATCAGAGGACAAGTTCATGTTTCAAAGTTAAGTTAATCGCATCAGATTGCCCGAATCCGATCCTGGCGGTTCTGCAGCGCGCAGATATTGGCGCTGTCAGAAAAAATCCTGAATAATAGCGTCATAAGATGAATGGTGCTGTTCCTATTTCGTATTAAAAAATTACCTTTGTGCCCGGTTAATCGAAAGAGGGTCATTTTTAAATCATGTCTACCGCCAAATACATCTTCGTAACCGGGGGCGTTACTTCATCTCTGGGCAAAGGAATCGTTGCAGCTTCGCTAGCTAAGTTGCTACAAGCCAGAGGGTTCAGGGTCACTATTCAGAAATTCGATCCTTACATCAACATCGATCCGGGTACACTCAACCCCTACGAGCATGGCGAGTGCTATGTGACCGACGACGGAGCGGAAACCGATCTCGACCTTGGTCATTACGAACGTTTTCTGAACGTTCCGACCACGCAGGCCAACAACATCACGACCGGCCGCATTTACAACAACGTCATCACCAAAGAAAGAAAAGGTGAGTATCTCGGTAAAACGGTTCAGGTTGTACCACACATTACCGACGAAATCAAAAGAAATATTTTCCTTTTAGGCGAAAGTGGCGAATATGATTTTGTTATTACCGAGATCGGAGGATCAGTAGGTGATATCGAATCACTCCCCTTTATAGAAGCCGTCCGCCAGGTGAGATGGGACCTAGGTGGCAATAACGCCCTGGTCATTCACCTTACGCTCATACCCTATCTCAAAGCCGCAAAAGAGCTAAAGACGAAACCGACGCAGCACTCCGTAAAGGAATTGCTCGCCGAAGGTATCCAGCCCGATATACTTGTCTGCAGAACGGAAATGCCGTTGCCGATCGAGCTCCGGAAGAAGCTCGCCTTATTCTGCAACGTGCAGCTTAACTCCGTCATTGAAGCCATCGACGCGGACACGATCTACGACGTTCCGCTCCTGATGAAAAAGGAGAAGCTCGACGAGCGCGTGCTGTCGAAGTTAAAGGTGACTTCGAAGAACGAGCCCGATCTCGACCAGTGGAAAACGTTCCTTGGCAAGCTCAAGAATCCGGTCGACGAGGTGAACATCGCCCTCGTTGGTAAATACGTGTCGTTGCCCGATGCCTATAAGTCGATCGCCGAGGCCTTCGTACATGCGGGTGCGCAAAATGATTGCAAGGTAAATCTTCATTGGATATCATCCGAGGACATCAATAAGGAGAGCGTTGCGCCCGTACTGGGAGGAATGAACGGTGTACTGGTAGCGCCCGGATTCGGGGAACGTGGTCTCGAAGGAAAGATCGAGGCCATACGATTCGTGAGGGAAAACAAAATCCCGTTCTTCGGAATCTGCCTGGGAATGCAATGTTCGGTTGTGGAGTTCTCGAGGAATGTCCTTGGTCTCGAGGCAAGCTCTACGGAGCTGAATCCGAAGACAAAGAATCCGGTGATCGATATGATGGAGGAACAGAAAAAGATCACAATAAAAGGCGGCACGATGCGTCTTGGTTCCTTTGACTGTAAGCTGAAAAAAGGAAGCAAGGCCCACATGGCCTATGGCGAAACGTTGATCCAGGAGCGGCACAGACACCGTTATGAGTTCAACAATAAGTACCTGGAACAGATCGAAAATGCCGGCCTGAAAGCAACGGGCGTCAATCCAGATTCAGGTCTGGTGGAGATCGTTGAATTGAAGGATCACCCATGGTTTGTCGGCGTACAATACCACCCGGAACTGAAGAGTACCGTGCTCAACCCACACCCGCTGTTCGTAAAGTTTGTGGAAGCCTCACTGCAATTCAAGAGATCTAATTCCTAACTTTGCGCCCTTATTTTTAAGCAGTTAACGAGAACAACAAGAAATGGATAGAAATTCGGCCATAGGGCTCACATTGATAGCGGCTATTTTGCTTGTATACCTTTACTGGTTTGCACCATCACCGCAGCCTGAACAGAAAAAGCCGGTGGCAGCTCAAACCCAGCCAGCAACTGTAAAC
>CBHTUB010000372.1:0-6201 GCA_966095595.1 uncultured Chryseosolibacter sp.
CCTGGATTTTCAGTAGTTAAAAAGGTAAAAGATATGTATTCGTGTTTAAAATTTTGTGAACACATGATAAAACGAAATATCCTTCTAATGGTTCATGCAAACGTTTGAAAGGGCATAAATTTGTATTAAAATCCCGGTATCAGAAGCCGGTCTCCGACTTCTGATCGCGTGTTAAAAGTACAATACAAACGTAAATCTCATTCCAATGGAAATCAAAGAACTTGAAAAAGTACAGCAGGTCGGAATCTTCGGAACGCTTACGCAATTGGGCCATGAACAGGTAGTATTTTGTCACGATGAGCCTACCGGACTTAAAGCGATCATCGCAATCCACAACACCGTACTCGGACCCGCACTGGGTGGTACCCGTATGTGGAATTATGCTACCGAGCAGGAGGCGATCACGGACGTGCTGCGACTTTCAAGGGGAATGACTTTCAAGGCCGCCATCAGCGGGATCAATCTCGGTGGTGGTAAGGCCGTGATCATCGGCGATGCCAAAACGATGAAAACCGAGGCTTTCCTGAGAAGATTCGGAAAGTTTGTCAACAGCCTGAATGGAAAATATATCACTGCAGAAGATGTGAACATGAAAACTGTTGATATGGAGTATATCAACATGGAAACTAAGCACGTTACCGGTCTGCCCGAATCAATGGGTGGAGGCGGAGATCCTTCACCGGTCACCGCATACGGCGTGTACATGGGTATGAAAGCGACAGCCAGGAAAGTTTTCGGCAGCGACAGTCTCGCAGGAAAAAAGGTGGCTGTTCAGGGCGTCGGTCAGGTAGGTATGCATCTGGTGGAATACCTTGTGAAGGAGAAGGCGGAAGTTTGTATCACCGATCTTTTCGAAGACAAGGTGAAAACCATCGCACAGCAGTTCGGAGTGAAGGCGGTTTCACAGGATGCCATTTACGACGTGGATATGGACATTTATGCGCCGTGCGCTCTGGGTGCAACGATCAACGATGAGACAATCGATAGACTGAAATGCAGCATCATTGCCGGTGCAGCCAATAACCAGCTGAAGGACGAGACGAAGCACGGATACAAGCTGATCGACAGAAGCATTACCTATGCCCCTGATTTCCTTATCAATGCGGGTGGTTTGATCAACGTTTACAACGAATATCAGGGTAACTACAACAGGAAGAGGGTGTTTGAGCATGCTGAGAAGATCTACAGCACGTGTTTGAATATCCTTAATTATGCTGAAGAACAGAAGATCTCTACCCAGGAAGCGGCGATCAAGCTTGCAGAGCGTCGGATAGCGGAGATCGGACGAATCAGAATGTCACGATAAATAGTTCAGTCAGAACGTGTTAAACCCCTGATCTGGCTGAGCGACCCTCATTTGCACAACAAAAGGGCATCCTGTTGGTGAAAAACTGACAGGATGTTTATTTTTGTGCCCACAGAAAAAACGCCAGTTCTTTAACATGCTGAATAGAAGGAGTCTTAGAATTAAAGTCATGCAGAGCCTTTTCGCTTTGCAACAATGTAAGGAAGCAACCTACGAATTGTGTCAGGAGAAGATCGCGGAGGCCTTCCTTCCCGACCTGAACTCAATGGAAGTTCAAAACAAGGACCTTTTAAATCAGGAAAAGAAGATCGCCATCAAGGCATTTCAGGACGCTTTTGCAGAAGGCGAGACCAAGATCAAGCACGAGAACGAGAAGATCAAGAAAGCTGTCAACAACGCTTTTGTTTTCTACACCGCGCAGGTCAAGAAAGACCGGGAGTTCTTCAAGAAAAATCTTATTTCCGAAGTCGAGAAAATTTACGAGCACTACATCGGAACGCTGAGCCTTGCAGCTGCCTTTGCCGAGCTTGCCGAAGCCGACAAGAAAGTCAGCCACAAAAATTTCAACAACAACCTCTGGATCCGTGCCATCCGCAACAGCGAAGCCCTGAAGAAAGATGCGCTTCGCCTGGGACGACACTGGCAGAATCACGCGGAAAACGTGCGACTCTGGTTTCGCGATGTCGTGCGTCAGGACAATGAGTATCTGGCTTACCTCGACCGCAAAAATCCTTCAAATGAAGATCAGCGGAAATTTGCCAGTCATTTATTCAAAAAGATCATCCTCGGTCCGACTGTGATCAATGACTTCTACGAGGAGGAAGTGCTCAGATGGGCCGAAGATAAAGAGATCGTGAAGGCGCTTGTCGAAAAGACGGTGAAATCGTACGATCCTGAAAAACAGAAAGAGCTTTCACTGCATACATTGTCCCTCAATTGGGATGATGACAAGGTTTTCATCGAAACGCTTTATGACGGTGCGATCGATCTGTCGGAAGAGCATCAGGAGCTGATAGCCAAAAATACCCGGAACTGGGAAGTTGACCGCCTGCCTCTAACGGACAGGGTCATCCTTGAAATGGCCATTGCGGAATTGCTCAGCTTCAAGAATATCCCGGTTAAGGTTACTATAAACGAATACATCGAGCTGGCGAAAGGCTACAGCACGCCGAAAAGCCGTCAGTTTATAAATGGTATCCTCGATGTCATCGCGAAAGAGCTTCAGGATGCCGGCGAGATCAAGAAGAGCGGCCGTGGTTTAATTGACAATAAATAAGAGGAAGGTATTTGTTAAAAAATGTTAAAATTTTGAATTTGCGTTTCATTGCAAACTAATTTTAAAGCTTATGAGCAAAAAAGGTGGAAACACGATGCTGGCATTTCTTGTGGGAGCTGCAACTGGCGCAATTCTCGGTGTACTGTATGCACCCGACAAGGGATCGAACACACGTGAAAAGCTGTCATTCCAGCTCGACAAATACCGCAAGATGTTGCAGGACGTTATCAACGACTTCGTCTCAGGAAAGGAGACTCCGCTGACATCTGAGGCAAAGTCGCAGGGGCAGCGCGTGGTAGATGAGGCCAAGAACAAGGCCGAAAAACTTTTGCTCGATGTGGATGAGCTCCTGGAGCAGATCCGCGGCAAGAAGAATAATTAAAAGTGAAAGAGGATATGAAATTTACAATGAGATCGATTCTGGTTCTGATGTTCGCCATTCTGGTAGCTGCTGGTTGCCGTGACAAGAATGCTGAAAAACGGATCGCTGAGCTTGAAGGTAAGATCAAGGAACTTGAAGGAAAGAAGACAGCAGGTGCTGATTCCCATGCAGGTCACAAGCACGAAGAGGAAGCAAAGGAGAAGCCTGAAGGACCTCTGCCCATCGCCACATTCGATGCCATCGAGCATGATTTTGGGGTGATCAATGAAGGTCAGGTTGTGGAACACACTTTCCTTGTGAAGAATACGGGCGAAGCTCCGCTTATTATCGAAAACGCACGCCCATCGTGTGGCTGTACAGTTCCCGAATGGACTAAAACTCCGATACCTCCTGGTGGTTCAGGTTTTGTGAAGGCGAAGTTCGACAGCAATGGTAAGCCAGGCATGCAAAACAAGAACATCACAATGGTGGCCAATACCTGGCCGGCTCAGACTGTACTGCGGTTCAAGGCTAACGTAACTCCCAAACCGGGTGGTAGCGAAGGACCGGTAAGAAAATAAGGATCTAAAAGAAGCCCCGTTTTAACGGGGTTTTTTATTATGGTTCCCTTCGTGCTCGAAAAACCGCCAAAAGCGATACCTTTGAGCGCTTAATTTATATAAATGACCATGTTTACAATTTTATTACAAGCTCAGCCACAGGGAAGTAACAGCTACTTCCTGATCATGCTCGGGTTGATGTTCGTTATCTTCTATTTCTTCATGATCCGTCCGCAGCAGAAGAAGGCGAAAGATGCCAAAAAGTTTATCGACGAAATTAAAAAGGGCGACTATGTGGTGACGATCGGCGGTGCACATGGAACGGTAGCGGAAATGGAAGGCGATACTTTTATCCTTGAAGTCGAAAAAGGTGGACGTATCCGTTTCAATAAATCGGCGATCTCGCTCGACGCCACAAAGAACGCTGCTGCAAACAAGAAATAACAGGCCGGAGCTTACGCTTCGTAAAAATGAAAGCGCTTAACTCCATATTCAACCTGCTTCGTTTCAATAAAAAAAATTGGAAGGCCGTCATGCTTTGCATTTTCGCAGCAACGGTCTTCTGGTTTTTTAATGCACTTAATAAAACCTACACCACGAACATCCGCTTTCCGCTCGTTTTTCATTACGACGAGTCGCGGTTCGTGCCCGTCACTGCGCTTCCCCATGACATCCGGATCAACGTCACGGGGAATGGCTGGACGCTATTCAGAAGAAGTGTAGGCCTCAAGGTACCACCATTGGAAATTCCACTCGAGAGACCGCTCGACACGAAAAAAATTGTCGGAAATGCGTTGCCGGCTTACTTTACCAATCAACTTAGCGGTCTCGAGATAAATTACATACTGACCGACACGATCTATGTCGATCTCGAGCCGAAAGCAGAACGTTGGGTAACGCTGGTCCTTGACACGGTCAGGCTTAGCATCAAAAACGGTTTCGGGTTGGCAAGCAATATTTCGATACTTCCTGACTCCATTCGTATCGAGGGCCCCAGGCCCCTGATCAATCAGATATCAAATCCCTTGCCCATCGCTTTGCCCTTCAGGGACATCGACGAGCATTTTATGGAAGACGTTGAAGTAAAGATGCCGAACTCGGATGTCATCAAGCGCGACCCGCCGACCGTAGCGGTCATGTTCAATGTTCAAAAGTTCGTGACGGTGCGTGATTCGATCAGGCTTCTCATCCGAAATCTCCCGCGAGACATGAGGCCGATGATCGGTAGAAAAATGATCCCCATTACTATCAGATTACCCCAGAATATTGCTGAACAATTTTCCATCGACTCGGCGCGAGCCGTACTCGATGTTCGGAACCTTAAAAAAGGTAGCTACAAAGTAATGCCTCAGGTCGAGGACCTGCCACCCTTTGCAGTTGTCGACAAGATCGATTCAGTGGCCATCAATTTCTAGTTTTGAAGAAGCTCTTGCAAATCGGCATCACCGGAGGGATCGGGTCAGGTAAAAGCCTGGTGTCGAAGATATTTTCTGCATTGGGAATTCCGGTTTACGATGCGGATAGCCATGCGAAGTCACTAATGACCACCGATCAAATATTAGTGTCACAGATCAGAAAGGAATTCGGTGATTTGTCCTACCACGCAGATGGAACACTTAACCGGGTTTACCTGGCACAACACGTCTTCAACGATCAGTCACGGCTCGACAGGTTGAACAGCCTTGTGCATCCGCGTGTGGCGAGTGATTATGAACAATGGACGAAGCTTCATCTTGATAAGCCCTATGTTCTAAAGGAAGCAGCCTTGCTTTTCGAAGCGGGCAGCAACAAAACGCTCGATAAGATCATTGTGGTCGCAGCGCCGGAAGAGCTCAGGATCCAAAGGGTTTTAAAGCGCGATGCACACCGGACTGTCGAACAGATCAGAGCGATTGTCGGAAAACAAATGCCGGATGATAAAAAACGCGAACTTGCAGACTTCATTGTCGTTAACGATGAAACCCAGTTGGTCATCCCGCAGGTACTGGCTCTCCATAAGGTGTTCACAAGCATGTGATTTTTGCAAAAAGACCGTTCGAACGAGATGACAGAGGGCGGTGTTATTCAATAGCTATAATTTTTTTATGATCAGGATTGACAGATCGTTGCCATTTTTTCTTTTGCTCAGCTTCATTGTCTTTTCGTGTAATTCAAAAAAGTCAGATCAGCCGGCTGCTGCTGGCAGACCCAGACAGGGACCGGTGACGGTCGATGCCTTCGTTGTAAAGCAGACTTCCGTGAGTGAAGATGTAGAGGTGCCGGGATCGCTCCTGCCGTTTGAAGAGACCCAGCTTCGTGCTGAAGTTGGCGGACGCATCGTCGAGCTGAATATTAAAGAAGGGGCGCTCGTCAATGCCGGGACATTACTCGTGAAATTATTTGACGGCGATCTCCAGGCGCAGCTGAAAAAATTGAAGGTACAGCTTCAGATCGCAGCAAAGACGGAAGAACGCAACAAGGAGTTGCTCGCCATCAGCGGTATCAGCCAGCAGGATTATGAATTGAGCACCTTAAGTGTCGAAAATCTCAGGGCCGACATTCAGGCCACTGAAATTGCCATCTCGAAGACTGTTATTCGTGCGCCATACACTGGCAGGGTTGGATTGAGAAATTTCTCTCTCGGATCCTATGTTTCTCCGTCCGACATCATTACCACCATTCGTCAGGTGGACCGCCTGAAACTCGAGTTCTCGATCCC
>CBHTUB010000373.1:0-6181 GCA_966095595.1 uncultured Chryseosolibacter sp.
CCTTTACATCGCTGAAGCGGGTGATGCTGGTGACGAAGCGATCATGGCGCCCGCCGCCTCCAGACATTGCTGAAGCGCGCCACGGCGAAGATCATCACCATGCCCTGCAGGATGTTGACGATCTCGATCGGCACGTCGCTGAACAGCTGGATGGCGCGGTTCAACGGTCTTGCGCCGAACTGCTGATCGTATCCTTTTTCTGCGAGGAAATCCTTCGCCTTTTCTGTCAGCTCGATCTTGTATCCCAATTGGAAGATCCTGTCGAACAGTTTTCCAAGCGTGATGTCGATGATCTTGTGGATGTGCTCCCTCTGCAGGGAGTTGAACACGATCACATCGTCCAGACGGTTGAGGAATTCGGGTGAGAACGCTCTTTTCAACGCATTCTGGATTGTCGACTTCATGGCTTCTTCTTCGCTTTCCCGCTTTGACGCGCTCGCGAAACCGATGCCTGTTCCGAAATCTTTCAGATCACGGACACCGATGTTCGAGGTCATGATAATGATCGTATTTCTGAAATCTACCCTGCGGCCCAATCCGTCTGTGAGGATACCATCATCCAGGACCTGGAGGAGGATATTGAACACATCGGGGTGAGCTTTTTCGATTTCATCGAGCAATACTACCGAGTAAGGCTTACGTCTCACCTTTTCGGTAAGCTGGCCGCCTTCTTCGTATCCGACGTAGCCTGGAGGCGCTCCGACGAGGCGCGATACGGAGAATTTCTCCATGTATTCACTCATGTCGATGCGTACCAATGCATCTTCCTTGTCGAAGAGATAAGTCGCAAGCACTTTGGCAAGTTCCGTTTTACCCACGCCTGTAGGTCCCAGGAAGATGAAAGAACCGATCGGCTTCCGTGGATCCTTCAGACCGACGCGCGTGCGCTGGATAGCTTTTACGAGTTTCTTGATGGCTTCCTGTTGTCCGATAACTTTTCCGCTCAGTTCCTCGCCCATGTTCAGAAGCTTGACGCCTTCTTTCTGTGCAATACGCTTGGTCGGAATGCCGGTCATCATGGCGATCACGTCGGCAACGTTATCTTCGTTTACGGTGTACTTTTCAGTACGTGTCTTCTCTTCCCATTTTGTCTTGGCGATCTCGAGTTGCTCGATGAGTTTTTTCTCGCGGTCGCGCAGCTGAGCTGCTTCTTCGTATTTCTGGCTCTTGACGACGCGGTTCTTCTCCTTTTTCACATCTTCAATTGCCTCTTCGAGCTTCACGATCTCTTCAGGAACATGGATGTTGTTGATGTGGACGCGGGCGCCCGCTTCGTCGAGCACGTCGATGGCCTTGTCCGGAAGGTACCTGTCGCTGATGTAGCGGTCAGAGAGCTTCACGCAGGCTTCGATAGCCTCTTTCGTGTAGATCACGTGGTGGTGATCCTCATATTTTTCCTTGATGTTCTCGAGGATCTGGATGGTCTCTTCGGGTGAGGTTGAATCCACCATTACCATCTGGAACCTTCTTGCCAACGCACCGTCTTTTTCGATGTATTGTCTGTATTCATCAAGCGTGGTCGCGCCAATGCACTGGATCTCTCCGCGGGCAAGGGCAGGTTTGAACATGTTGGAGGCGTCGAGTGAGCCGGAGGCTCCGCCGGCGCCAACAATGGTATGTAACTCGTCGATGAACAGGATAACGTCAGGCGACTTCTCCAGTTCGTTCATGACGGCTTTCATTCTTTCTTCGAACTGACCGCGGTATTTTGTACCGGCAACAAGCGATGCTAGGTCCAGGGTAACGACACGTTTTCCGAAGAGCACGCGTGATACTTTTTTCTGGATGATCCTCAGGGCAAGGCCTTCGGCAATGGCTGTTTTACCAACGCCGGGTTCGCCGATAAGGATCGGGTTGTTCTTCTTCCTGCGGGACAGGATCTGAGCAACGCGCTCGATCTCTTTTTCGCGACCGACGATAGGGTCGAGCTTGTTGTCTTCCGCCAGGCGTGTGAGGTCCCGACCAAAGTTGTCGAGCACCGGGGTGCGTGATTTTTCGGTTCCCTTCTTCTCCTTGCCAGCGCCGGCACCAGCGCCTGCGCTACCGAAGATTTTGGAAGAGTCATCATCCGGATCATCTGTATCGGACGATGCCATTGGGCTTTCGTTTTGGTATTCGAGCATTTCTTTAACGGTCTCGTAGTTTACGTCAAACTTATTGAGTATTTGTGTTGCAAGGTTGTCGGCATCGCGGAGGATCGAAAGCAACAGGTGCTCGGTGCCAATGAGTTGCGCCTTGAAGATCTTGGCTTCGAGGTAAGTGATCTTCAGGACCTTTTCAGAGGCTTTTGTCAATGGGATGTTAGCGAGGTTTTTAATTTCATGAGTAGCCGTCCCTTTCGAGATCTTTTCGATCTCGGCACGAAGCTCATCCAGGGGTACGCCTAACTTCTTTAAAACTCCTACAGCCACGCCTTCGCCTTCACGAATCATGCCGAGTAAAAGGTGCTCCGTGCCGATGTAATCATGGCCCAGGCGCAACGCTTCTTCCCTGCTGAGTGAAATCACTTCTTTAACGCGGTTGGAAAATTTGGCTTCCATCTAAAAAAATTATGATTTTGGTTATGTGTAAATGTAAATTTTTCTACCGTTCTAAGCTATGGGCGGTTTGAAAGATTTAATACTATTCTTACAAACGCAACCCGCTCCTCATTTGTTCATTTCACCCTGCTTGCCAACACCGTTTGAATGGCGCCCGGACCTTCGCAAAATATGAGGTCGATAATGCTGAGGTTCCCGACAAACTTACCACCAAACACCTGCCGATATTCGACAGATTTGTAAAATCTATTACAACCTTCGGCTTTTTTAGGATTTATGGCAGATCGGTAGTCAGAAATACCGGTTTGGGGTGCTTTTTCATATAACGTCGTTTCCTGAACAACAATATTGTACCGAAGCCATTTTAAACACATTTTCAGCAGGTGCAGGTTCAGATCATATAAAAACTCCTGCCGTTTAAACAGGATGTCGTGCAGATCCTGGTGGTAATATTCATAAAAGGGGGCTTTGCCGTAAGCCGATTGGATCGCACGCCAGTGATTATTCAACCATTTCTGGTTATAATCGATGCGTACATCCCTGATCAGCGTTTTTCCATGTTTCGCGGTCAGTGGAACGATCAACGTCTCTACTCCCTGGCTGGTATTGATATAACAACGATTGCGGTAGGTCTGTTTTTCGTAATGTTCAAATTTTTCTACAAAGACCGATTCGAAATTCTGAAGTAATGAAAAGTAAGAAACCGGGGGTAAATATTGTAATTCTATCAGGACTGCGTTCACGGAGCAACTTTATAAATATTGCTCGAAATTCCCCAGGCCGTTGCGTATAATTTGAAAGTCAGGACCGGTACAATCGACTATAGTGGATGGTATGTTCCCTCCGGCGCCACCGTCGATAACAATGTCGACCAGGGCCTTGAAATCCTCGTAGATCTCCTCCGGCTCCGTCGTATACTCCTTGATCTCATCATCATCCTTGATGGAAGACGTGATCAGCGGGTTGCCAAGCTCCTGAACGATACTCCGCGGGATCAGATGATCGGGAATCCGAATTCCAACAGTCTTTTTGTTGACATCCAGGATCTTAGGTACACGGGCGCTCGACTCGAGGATGAATGTAAAAGGGCCGGGAAGGGCTTTCTTCAGGACTTTGAATACAGGTGTATCGATACGCTTCACGTATTCGGATATGTGGCTAAGGTCGTTGCAGATGAACGAAAGATTCAGCTTCTGCGGCTTGATATCGAGTATCCGGCATAATCGCTCGACTGCTTTTCGGTTCATCAGATCGCAGCCGATCCCGTAAATGGTGTCAGTCGGGTAAACCACCAGGCCTCCGCCTTTCAGGACGTCGACAACTTTCATGATCTTCCGCTGCTCGGGGTTAAGCGGATGAATTTTTAATAGCTCTGCCGTCATTCGAAAAATAAAATTACTTCAATAAATGTTAATTCGGTTAGTTGCGTTTGAATAACTGGCTAAAAAGCGGCAGTTGGCTAAATTTGCGGATTGTTCAACGTGGTTCACCGGCTTCGGTGCCTGCCTTGGACCTGTCGTTTTTGGTATCTTAATATTTGTGTGATGAAACCGTCAAAAGGGTTAGTTTTTTTTCTGCTGTTTTCCATTCTCCTGATCTCGTTTGGTTATTATGCCTATCAGATCTGTTATACCCCCAACATTCTGGTTGGCAAGCAGGACCGGGTATTCATAGTGCCGAAGGGTGCTGATTTTAAATACATTCAAAAGGAATTTCACGAGAATAACATCGTTCAGGACCTCACCTCGTTCGCCTTTCTGGCGAAGCTGATGGACTATGACAAAAACGTGAAGCCGGGTCGTTACGTGCTTCGCGGAAACATGACGAACATCGAGGCGATCAGGTTGCTGCGATCGGGCAACCAGGAACCGGTCAAGGTGACGTTCAACAACGTGCGTCTTATCCGCGAACTCAGCGAGAAGATCACCAAAAACCTCAACATGGAGCCGGAGGAATTTGAAGCATCGCTTATCGAGTTCACGCTCAACAACAAATACGGTTTCAATAAGGACAATATATTAACGATGTTCATCCCGAACACCTATGAAGTGTATTACAACGTATCTCCTGATGAGCTGATCACCCGCATGCACGCTGAGTACGAAAAATTCTGGAACGACGAACGAAAGGCAAAGGCGAATGAGGTTGGGCTGACTCCGATCGAAGTTTCGATCCTGGCCTCCATCGTGCAGGCAGAGACCGTAAAGAAGGACGAGGCGCCCACCATTGCCGGACTGTACCTCAACCGACTTAAGAAAGGCATAGCCTTGCAGGCAGATCCCACGCTTGTTTATGCTGTGGGCGATTTCACATTGAAGCGTGTTCTCGATGTGCATAAGGAGATCGATTCTCCCTACAACACTTACAGAAACCGTGGACTGCCTCCCGGGCCGATCAATATGCCGGAGATGTTTGCGCTGAACGCGGTGCTGGACTACAAAAAGAGCGACTATATCTACATGTGTGCGAAGGAAGATTTTTCAGGTTATCACAATTTTACGAGCAGCTACCAGACACACATGAACAATGCGATCAAGTATCAGCGGGCACTCACCGCTGAAATGAAGAAAGCTGCTCAAATGAAGAAATAATGTATAGATCCGAGACGAGTATCAGGGTACGTTATGGCGAGACCGATCAGATGGGTTATGTCTATTATGGCAACTATGCCATGTACTACGAGGTGGGGAGGGTCGAAAGTCTGAGGCAATTGGGCCTGACATATCGGGAGTTGGAAGAAATGGGCGTGATGATGCCTGTTTTGGAGAACAAATCGAAATATATTGCTCCCGCTAAATACGATGACCTGTTGAAGGTGGTGACGACGATCAGTGAGAAGCCGGGCGTCAGGATCCGTTTCGAGTACGAGATCTTTAACCAGGAAGGGACGCTGATCAACCAGGGCGAGACCTTGCTGGTGTTCATCAATATGAAAACCAACAGACCTTGCCGCCCGCCCGAAGCGATGGAAAAGGTTCTTGCGCCATTTTTTAAATGAAGTACCGCTATAAGAAACTGATATTGAATCTAAGCCCGATATGGGTGCTGATAGCATGGTCGCGACGCGTGCGGTTGAGAAGGTATGAGGACGTTTCACTGTACAAGATCTTCAAGGTGTTCATGAAGAATCTACAGGAAGATGAAGTGATGGACCGCGCAAATGGTGTGGCTTTCAACTTTATTCTTGCAACGTTTACGGCGATCATATTTCTTTTTACCATAATCCCCTTCGTGTCGTCCTATTTCCCTGAAGTCAACACGGAAAGTATCATGGGATTTTTCAGGGAGATGATGCCCGCCAGTATGTATGACGTTGCATCCACAACCATTCTCGATATTGTCAGCAATCAGCGAGGCGGCCTTCTTACAGCTGGTTTTTTCTTTGCCATGTTCCTCTCCACCAACGGAATGATGGCGCTCATGCGGGCTTTCAATGCATGCTATAAGACCATCGAAAAACGGAAGGGCTGGAAGACGAGATTGATAGCCACCGGATTGACGTTCAATATGGCGTTTGTCCTCTTCCTGGCAATCATACTCCTTGTTGTTGGTGAGTTCGTATTGCAGTATATCACGTCAAACCTTGTCCGCTTCGAGTGGCTGCACTTCGATTCCTTTACCGTCTACATGATCGTCGTAAC
>CBHTUB010000374.1:0-6152 GCA_966095595.1 uncultured Chryseosolibacter sp.
TCAAAACTTCTATTGATTGAACACAACCTGCACCATCATCGTGTGCTCCTTGGGCAAGATCCCATGAATCAAGGTGACCACCTACCACGATGATCTCATCTTTGTATTCACGACCTCGTATTTCACCTATCACATTAAAGGAAGGCGCATCCGGATAAGTGACACAATGTGATTCGAGATATAATCGTATTTCCTTTTCTTCCCTGAGAACGGCGCTCAGGAGCTCTGCATGTTTTGTACTGACCGCCCACGCGGGGATCTTCGGAATGTTTGGCGCGTACTTCACGCCACCGGTGTGTGGATAGTCTTCGAGGTTGGAACCCATGGAGCGCACGATCACACCGATGGCTCCCAATTTGGCAGCCTCCGACGCGCCCGCCGCCCTTTGATCTACTGCTCCACTATACGCAGCGAAAGTATTCAGTCGCGTTGGATCCATTGGCCGGTTGAAAAAGATGATCTTTCCCTTAACGGTTTTTTCACTGAGGTTTTTCAATTCATCGAACGTCTTTACTTCAATTACATTTGCACTGATACCACCCGGACCGGTTCCGACAGAACCACCCAATGCGCAGACGTTCAATTCCAATGTGCCGCGTTTTGCTGAGTTGACGATCTTTCCAACTTCTTTTTGTCCACGTACCCAGTGCGGCACCATCACAGGCTGCAGCCAAACCGTGTCGGCAAATTGTGCCATGGCGTGGCGTGCCCACGCTACTCCTGCCTCTGCTCCCGGAGAACCGCTGAGCCGTGGACCAACCTGTGAGGTAAGCTCATCGAGTAACTGGTAAGATTGTCCGGCAGTGAGCTCGGTATCGAAGATCTTTTTGATGGTCTCCTGTACATTTTGCGCGAATGCCGTTGACGTAGTGATAATTGTGAGCGCAAGTAAAAACGATTTCATTCTTTTATAGCTGTTGCAGATTTGACAATATAGATGTGATGATCCGGGTCCTTCTCATTCAGCTCCAAAATTCCTTCTATTACGATGGGTTTACTTGTGAACCTGATGCGTTGATTGGTTTGCAATTCTACGACCGTTTCGGGTCCGGCAGCGCCGCAGAAATAACACACGTTAAAAGGTAAAGCGGAAAACATCGAAGTACCGGCATTGTTGACTTCATTCAAGGGGATGATGTATCCTTTGAGTTTGATCTTTTTGCCGTTGTAAGTTTTGAGATGTTGGCTAAACATCGGCTTTTCGATCTCATAGCCGTTCGCGTCCTTACTGTTTTTAAAACCTACTTCCGCTAGTGTGTTCCAGAAGTTTTCCTGCGCTGTCACACCCTGTGCGCAGAATACGACTACAAGAATTGTAATGAGGAAAGCGGGCATAAAACTTTTCAATGTTACGTATATCGGGCGAATGTGTGGCAAATGAACCAAATAATTTCATCAAACGTTTGAATGGTACCAAATTCCTTGTTTTCACTTCACTTTATTACTAATTAGCATCCAAAATTTTTGTTGTCATGGCATTTCTATTTGAATCATTCGAGGCCTGGAAAAAGTATAGTACAGAAAAGAACATGACTCTCGCAGAGGTGGTGCTGGAGTATGAGTGCGAACAGAAAAACCGAACAAAGGATGAGGTCTGGTCGGGATTGAATACCGCCTGGGAGGTTATGAAAGATGCCGTTCGTACGGGTCTGGAAGAAGAGATGACTTCGCGGTCGGGAATGATCAACAATGGCGCAAAAAAAGTTTACCGGCACCAGCTCACGGTGTTATCGAGAGAATTTCAAAATCTGATCTCCCGGGCGCTGGCGGCAAAGGAAGTGAACTCGTGCATGGGAAGGATCGTAGCGGCGCCCACGGCCGGGGCAAGTGGCATCATGCCGGGCGTGCTCTTCACCTTGCAGGAAATTCATCACGTCTCCGATAAAAAAATTCTGGAGGCAATGCTCGTGTCAGCGGGTATTGCGCTGATCATTGAACAAACAGCTTCCCTTGCGGGGGCCGTTGGCGGTTGTCAGGCGGAGACAGGTAGTGCTGCCGCGATGGCAGCTGGCGCGATCGTCTACACACTTGAAGGTTCAGTAGACCAGGTCTTAAATGCAGTAGCGATCACAGTACAGTGTATGCTGGGATTGGTCTGTGATCCGGTTGCCGGCCTCGTCGAAATACCCTGTGTCGTTAGGAACGCGAGTGCTGCTGCGATAGCCAATAGCTCCGCGCAGATCGCCCTGGCCGATGTGAGCAGTGTGATCCCTGTAGACGAGGTGATTGCAGCAATGGGAGAGATCGGTGCGTCAATGGAAACACGTTACAAAGAGACGGCTCTTGGTGGATTGGCGGCAACTCCTACCGGTCAAAGAATAGCTAAAAAAGTTTTGATCCACGATATTGAAGTCTTGCCTGATGAGGATGTACATTGATGGTCACTAAACATCGCATCCTATGAAAGGCTTCAACCCGTATTTAACATTCTCCGGCAATTGCCGCGAGGCATTGGAATTCTACAAGGACTCACTGGGAGGTGAGATCACCAGCATGCAAACTTTTGGCGATGCGCCTATGCCTTCCTCACCCGAACAAAAAGATAAAGTCATGCATGCTACATTCAAGTCGGGAAATGTATTCTTCATGGCATCCGACGCGATGCCCGGCCAGCCAACTCATGGCGGCAGCAACGTCACCCTGAATATCGACTTCGGGAACATTGCCGACCAGGCGAAAGTGTTTGAGAAATTATCGCGTGGCGGACGCGTACATATGGCGTTGCAGGATACTTTCTGGGGCGCACGGTTCGGTATGCTCACCGATAAGTTCGGGATCAACTGGATGGTAAATTGCGAGCTGAAGAAAAGTTGATTTGACGGCCGCAGGTTCCGGTAATTTGGACCAATGGAATACAACACGGGAGACTACAACGTAAAGATCTTTGCGGCCCCTATTCGACAAAGTATTTCAACACTTCGTTGCCGAAAAAATAAATGGCCATGCTGAAGACCACAGCCCAGAACGACGCACTGAGGAACATATAAAAAATAATTTTCTCCCTGGGACTGCCCGAGCTTACCGCAAGGATGGTTCCGCCGATAGGCGTGAGTACAAGCGGAGTAAGCACGGCCACTCCTGCAAGACCATACTTTTTCCAGATCATCACGAATTTCTTGTTGTTGCCGCTAAATCTGTTAGCCGGCTTTATAAACCTCGCAAAGACCCTTTTCTTTAGCCAGTTTCCCGAATAGGTAAAAGCAATGACGATCGTCATCATCCCCGCGACAGTTGAGAGGATGGTGGTGAGAATATTCAATCCCGCTGTATATCCCCCGACAGGACCAAAAATAAATTTGAGCATGGTTGCGAGATACACGGGTATGGCTTTCAGGATTTCCTCCCACATAGATCAATGAAGTCTTGGCACAATGATACTTAAATTTTAACGCCGAAGCTCAGATCACCTGCGTCTCCCAGTCCCGGTACAATGTAAAAATTGCTGTCGAGCGTTTTATCGACCGAACAGGTCCAGAGCGAATAGGGCATTGAGATATTATTTTTCAGATGATCGATGCCCTGCGGCGCCGCCACCAGCGAAACAATGTGCAGTTGAGATGGCTTACCTTTCTTCATCAGAACATCCAATGAATGAATGATCGATTTACCGGTTGCCAGCATCGGATCGATCAGGATCACAACACGATCGCTCAGATCTCCCGACGCAGCGTAGTCGAGCTGAATACGAAGCTCGGATGCTCCCTCTTCACGGTATGCGCCTACAAATCCACAGTCTGCATTGTCAAAGAAATTCGCGAAGCCCTGAAAGAACGGGAGGCCTGCCCTGAGAATGGTGATCAGGACGGGTTGTTGCTTCAAGGTCTTTACACTTGCAGAAGCAAGGGGCGTGTGGATCGTCGTATCGGTGTATGAAAGTTTTTTCGATACTTCATATGCCATGATCTCGCCGATGCGCTCCAGGTTTTTTCTGAATCGCATGCGGTCATTTTGAATGTTCTTATCCCTGAGCTGTCTGAGATACTCATTCGCGATGGATGGCGTCTGGTCGAGGACAAATAGCATAGTGAGACTTTTTTCCGTGTAAAATTTAGAATAAACTTTGTGAAAGAACTAAGTTAGTCCTCAATAACTGACGAAAATGGCTTATACCCTGTTGAAGCAACTTTGTGAAGTTCACGCGCCGTCTGGCGAAGAGTACCGGATGAAGGAGTTCCTCCTCAAATACATTCAAAAAGCCAGGAAAAACTGGAAGGTAAAGCCCGAGATCTTTGAAGGCGAGGAGCTGCAGGATTGCATCGTTCTCAAGTTCGGCAAACCACGCACGGCCATTTTTGCTCACATGGACAGCATCGGCTTCACGGTCCGCTATCAGAATCAGCTTTTGCCTGTGGGCAGTCCCGATGCCGAGATGGGAACAAGGCTGGTCGGTGAAGATTCGATGGGTCTGATTGACTGCGAGCTGGAATACGATAAGGAGAATCATGCATTTTACAAGTTCGGGCGACAGATCGATCGGGGAACCACACTGACCTATATGCCAAACTTCCGCGATCAGAAAAATTTCATTCAATCGCCTTATCTCGACGATCGCCTTGGTGTTTACACCGCGTTGAAAACGGCTGAGACCCTGAAAGATGGTGTAATTGTTTTTAGCTGTTGGGAAGAGCACGGTGGCGGATCGGTGCCTTATCTCGCGAAGTTCATTTATGAGAAGTGGGATGTGCGGCAGGCCCTGGTAGCCGACATTACCTGGGTTTCCGACGGAATAGAACCCGGAAAAGGGGTGGTGATATCACTCCGGGATCGTAACATTCCCAGGAAATTATTCATCGACAGGATCCGCTCGATCGCAAAAAAGAAAAAGATAATACATCAGCTTGAAGTCGAGGGGATGGGCTCCAGTGACGGTCGCGAGCTTCAGCTTTCTCCCTATCCATTCGATTGGTGTTTCGTTGGGGCACCTCAGCAAAACCCCCATACACCGGACGAGAAGGTTCACAAGGGAGACATCCAATCCATGCTCGACATCTATGAGGTATTGATGAAGGAATTATAGCGCGGGTTTGGATGAATTTTTGTTTTGACACGGTTATCAATCACACACGATGAGATATACGCTGTTCATTACGTTTCTTTTTTTGTCGAGACTCTGCTCATTCGGGCAGACAACGCCGTCGGCACTTTCCGATGCCGCGATCGCGCTGACAAAGCAAATTGTGATCTACGATCCGACATACTTCTCCATACCGTATCCAAACGGAGATGTTCCAGCAGACCGGGGTGTGTGTACGGATGTGATCATCCGCGCGTATCGCAAAGTCGGCATCGATCTGCAAAAGCTCGTTCATGAGGACATGAAGGCGAACTTCAACGCGTATCCGAACAAATGGGGTTTGAAAAAAACGGACAAGAACATCGATCATCGCCGTGTCCCCAACCTTATGACCTTTTTTTCGAGGTTCGGAGAATCGATTCCGGTCACCACAAAAGCAAGCGACTACAAACCCGGCGACATTGTTACGTGGGACCTTACCGCCGGAATAACACACATCGGTATTGTGATCAACAAAAAATCAGAGGAAGATAAAAGCCGCTATCTGATAGTGCATAATGTTGGAGGCGGTCAGGTAGAGGATGACTTTCTTTTTGATTATCAGATCACCGGACACTATCGCTACGGGTTCAAGAGCGCCTCCATCGTGGCCGGCGCGCATTAAAAAAATGCGGGGTCACAAAAGACAATGCATTCACTTCTAAAATCAAAAATCAGCAATCAGAAATCTTAGATCGCTTTTTGTCGTGGGTCCAGACCGTGGTAGTAACCATAATCCATAATTCTTCTATCTTTGCCTCCCCAAAACGATAGAGGATGAAGATCAAGAACCTGGAATTCGTGCCGTTCATAGATGAAGCAGCCATTACACGGCGTATCGGGGAGCTTGCAGGGCTTATCGACAAGGACTATGCAGATAAGTGCCCGGTGTTTCTTCCCGTGCTTAACGGTTCATTTATGTTTGCATCCGACCTTATCAAGGAAGTGTCAGTGCCGTGCCGCATTTCGTTTGTAAAGGTGTCATCCTATTCCGGCACAAAAAGTACCGGTCAGTTGAAATCACTCATCGGTTTAGACGAAAGTTTATTCAATCAGCACATTCTTGTGGTTGAAGATATCGTAGATACCGGATTGACGC
>CBHTUB010000375.1:0-6109 GCA_966095595.1 uncultured Chryseosolibacter sp.
TTCTCAAGTCTGCTCATTTTAAAAACCTTCCTGCATTGCTCGGGCAACCGCTCTATTTCCCTGTGCAGTAGTTCTTTCAAGGCAAAATCCTCAACGATCATTTCGATGTATTCATCACTGAGGTCTTCAGCCAATCTCAAATGATGTTCGGCAATGCTCTTTTGACGATTGAGATAATTGATCGATTGGTTGATGATGGTGCGATACAAATAGGGTCTGATCGACCGGACGTTTTCAAGATCGTGGGGTGATTCCCAGATTTTCATAAAGAGATCCTGCACGATCTCCTCCGCAACCTGCATGTCCTTCACATATTTTGCCGATAACCACGCAAATCTTTGAAAATGTGTTGAATAGAAGGATGTAAACACCTTGTGGTCGGCATTTTTGATGCCTTCCAGGAATTCAATATCCGTATACTCCTCTTTCAGATTGGCCATTGGGTTCTCAAAAGTATTAAAAAAGCCCTTACCGCAGGTGTCGTTTACCATTTGTAACCTGGTCAACCTCGGCAGTCTCGAATCTCATTACCATGTTACGGCGTTCAAGGACGTGGCGTTACTTTCCTGAATCGAGTTCTGTCCGGACATTTTTTCCAGATCATTGAAAAAAGCGGGGTTGGACTAGTGGGGTCGTTTCACGCCAATTGTCAATTGGTCGGAACAAATGGTAAGGATTTGGAAACACGGTTTCTTCAAAGAATTGTAGCACATTTTAATGACCCCGGAAATAGCGAGATCCTCGATGAGATCCGGGCGTGGCGGGCTGAATCGCAGGAAAACGAAAAGTCTTTTCTTGAAATTGAGAAATTATGGCTCACGACCGCCGATTTGAAACATTATCCGGTATTGGACGTAGCCGCAGCCACAGATCGGCTGGCAGAACGCCTGAGATCCAGTGAACGATTCCTGGAAACTCGTCATGCAAGTCCCCTTACATGGTTCCTGCGTGTCGCCGCAGCCATCACCTTGCTGAGCGTCGCGTGGTGGTCGTATACAAAATTTACCAGTGTACATTATCTCACCCTAAGTACGGCAGAGAAGGTTGACAGCGTGAAGCTCGCTGATGGGTCCCGGGTGTTTGTGGATGCCAACACGACCCTGTTGTATCCCGACAGGATCAAAGGCGACGAGCGCCGTGTATTCCTGACAAAGGGCAATGCATTTTTTGACGTTGCCAGAGACCCTGGCCATCCGTTCATCATTGACCTTGGCAATTCCATTGTAACCGTAATCGGGACATCATTCAACATTTTGTTGACAGAAAAGGAGATCGAAGTGAGTGTGCGGGAAGGCACAGTGAGGTTTAACGCCGGACAACAGCCAGGCGCTACGATCACAGCCGGGAAGGGAATTGTATATCACCGGAATTCCGGAGAGATCGATCAGGTAGACGCAGTTAACAGCAACGCCGATGCCTGGCTCACACGCGATCTGAATTTCAAGGATGCATCATTGGCAGAAGTGCTCAATTCCATCGAGAAGATGTATAAAGTCAGCATTCAGCTGGAAGACTCGATCGCAAACTTCAAGAAGTTCAACGCAAACTTCCACGGAGACAATCTCCAGGAGGTTCTTGAAGTGCTGGAAGCTACTTATCCCATAAACATCCGGCGTAGCGACTCCACGCTCGTCATCAGCAGTGCCAAAAAAATAAAATGATCAACCCAGTCATCTGAGAACTCAATCTTTCAAACCCGCGAGACTTTCGATATGCCCCAACATCTCTACTCCATAAAGCAGATCTTATTTTTCGTTTGCCTGTTTGTGCTCAGCGTACCTCTGAATACGGATGCCATGCAGGTGGCTCGCAATCAGTCGCAGCAACAGCCCCTCGAAGCGTTCCTTCGCAGGATTGAACAGGAGCACAGGATCAGCTTCGTATACGACGCCAGCGAAATAAACCGCGCCGAGATCATAGAAACTCCCGGAGCCATCAACTCGCTTGAGTCCGCGCTCAAGCATCTTCAGTCCTTCGGAATAACCTACAAGATCGTGGGAGACAAAGTGATCCTGCAGAAAAAAGTGTCCATACTTCAGGACCAGATGGTGGAAGGTGATGTGACGGAGGTTGTCAATGGAAAAAGTGTTCCGATGGCCGGAGTGTCCATCCTCGAGAAGGGCACTTCCAATGGAACGATAACCGACGTCAACGGACATTTTCAAATAAAGGTGAAAGCCGATGCCATCCTGGTGTTCACGATCATCGGATATACCAAACAGGAAGTTGCCGTAGGCGGCAAGACGCGCTTGTCGGTGGTGATGCAGGAAGACGTAAGTGTACTGGGAGAAGTCGTTATCACGGGATATCAGGAAGTCGACAAGAAGCTCTTTACGGGTTCAACGGTCAACCTCAAGGGATCTGACGTCAAGCAGGATGGAATTACGGATGCGAGTCGTATGCTTGCGGGAAGGGCCGCCGGCGTTTCCGTTCAGAACGTGTCGGGGACGTTCGGCTCTGCGCCAAAGATCAGGATCAGGGGTGCTACGTCGATCACGGGTGATAACAAACCACTCTGGGTGGTCGATGGTGTTGTTCTTGAAGACGTCGTTAACATTTCGAACGAACAGCTTTCAACAGGCGACACGAAGACGTTGATCGGTTCCTCGGTCGCGGGTTTGAACCCCGACGACATCGAAAGCTTTCAGATACTCAAGGATGCGTCGGCTACCGCACAGTACGGAGCGCGTGCCATGAACGGTGTGATCGTTATCACGACGAAACGTGGAAAGGTAGGTCACCCCGTGGTTTCGTATACCGCGAACTTCTCATCATATCTAAAGCCATCCTATAATCAATTCGATATCATGAATTCGGCGGACCAGATGTCCGTGTACCGTGAGATGGAACGCAAGGGCTGGCTGGAATTCGGCGGAAGCAATCAGAAGGCTGACGGAGGCGTGTATGTCAAGATGTATGATCTCATCGACACCTATGAGGAAACGAATGGCGAGTTCGGCCTCGCGAATACTCCGGAAGCGCGCCGCGAATTTCTGCGCCGCTATGCCGGAGAGAACTCAGACTGGTTCGATATCCTGTTTCGCAATTCGCTGATGCAGGAGCACTCGGTCAGTATCTCGTCGGGTTCGGAAAAGTCACAGTTGTATTTTTCGGCCAGCTACCTCGACGACAATGGCTGGACGATCGCGGACCAGGTGAAGCGATATACCGGAAATGCCAGGGCCAACTTCAACTTGTCGGACAAGCTAACGGTTGGTCTGATCAGCCAGGGCTCAATCCGCGATCAGCATGCGCCGGGAACGGTGGGACGCCGAAGCAATCCGGTGGAAGGAAAATACGACCGTGATTTCGATATCAATCCGTTCAGCTATTCGCTCAACACCAGCCGCGCGATGACGGCGTACGACGAGAACGGCGGTCTGGAGTATTTCAAGAGGAACTACGCGCCATTCAACATCATCCACGAGCTTGAAAACAACAGGCTGGAGCTTTCGATGATCGATCTCAAGCTTCAGGGTGACGTATCGTATAAGATCTTGCCGTCGCTGAAGTACTCCATGCTGGGGGCGCTCCGCTATGCCAAGACGAGCCGCGAACACAAGGTCTACGAGAACTCGAATATGGCCAATGCCTATCGTGCAGATGACGATGCCGTGGTCCGGGCGAACAACAGATTCCTATACCGCGATCCCGACGATCCGGAAGCCGAGCCGATCGTCGTGTTGCCTTACGGCGGATTTTACAATACGAACGACGACGACCTCGTCAGCTATAATTTCAGGAACACCCTCGATTTCAACAAGACCTTCAATGACACGCACATCATTCACCTGTTTGCCTCTCAGGAGCTGAGATATGCGGATCGCCAGACCAAATATTTCTATGGTTACGGCTACCAGTTTGACAAGGGTGGTGTGCCCTATGTCGATCCGAAGATCATCAAGCAGGTGATAGAAGGCAACTTCGACTTCTACGGTATGGGAATGACCTACGACCGGTTTCTCGCTTTCATGCTCAATGGAACATATTCTTTCAGGGGAAAGTACAACGTAAGCGCTACAGGCAGATTTGACGGATCGAATCGTTTGGGCAAGTCGCGTACGGCCAGATGGTTGCCGACATGGAACTTGAGTGCGTCGTGGAATCTTGACACAGAAGAGTTTATGCAATCCCAACGGCTCTTCGACAGGTTGACGCTTCGTGCTACGTATGGTCTAACGGCCAGCATGGGTAATGCGACAAACTCGAGCCTGGTGCTGAACACCATCAAGGCAACGCGCCCTTATCTGTCCGAGGTTGAATCCAAAATTGAGATATCCCAGCTGGAGAACCGGAATCTGACCTGGGAAAAGCAATATGAAACAAATATCGGAGTAGACGCGGGACTGTTCCGTGAGCGTCTTACGCTGACGATAGACTGGTATAACCGCAATGGTTTTGACCTCATCAGTCCGATGCGGACCTCGGCCATCGGAGGGCAGTTCGAAAAGCTTGCAAACTATGCCGACATGCGTTCACGCGGGCTCGAGTTGACCATCAACGGAACTCCCGTGCAACGGGATACCTACTCATGGCGTACACAGCTGACATTCGCGAAATACAAGAACGAGGTCACCGACCTGAAGAGCAATCCGATCATATGGAATCTTGTGTCGTCCGAGGGCGCGCCGAAAGAGGGATATCCATTCAGGGGATTGTACTCGATCGACTTTCAGGGGCTCAACGGCGAGGTAGGTTATCCTTATTTCATCAATGAAAAGGGAGAGGTGAGCCCTATAGTCAATCTTCAGAGCGAGGTGACAAAGTACCTCAAATATGAAGGGCCTGTAGACCCTACGTTGACGGGAGGGTTCTTCAACTCATTTACCTACAAATCAATGACATTGTCGGCACTGATCACATTTAGCGCAGGCAACAAGATCAGGTTGAATCCGGCGTTCAACAACGTATACAGCGATCTCAACGCAATGCCGAACGAGTTCGTTAACCGCTGGATGATGGCGGGTGATGAGCAGCATACCAACATCCCGTCTATCGTGGATCCGCGCGAGCTGATGATGATGGATGGCTATAATCCGTATGCGATCTACAATTATTCCACGGTCCGCATAGCAGACGGTGGTTTTATCCGCCTTAAGCAGGTTGCGCTGACACATAATGTCTCCAGCCATATTGTTAGCATGTTGCGCGCGACAAAGCTGTCGGTGAGCGCCATTGTCAACAATCCGATGCTGTTGTATTCCGACAAGAAACTGCACGGGCAGGATCCGGAATTCTTCAATTCTGGCGGTGTAGCACTTCCGGTTCCCCAGCAAGTTACACTGTCAATTAAAGCGGGATTCTAAAGGAGCGAACAATGAGAAAGATATTTGATATGAACAGGAAAAGAATGGGATATGCACTAATGTGTACGTTGCTGATTGCCGGAACGGGCTGCAGTGACTATCTCGAGCATCTTCCCGACCAGCGTACCGAATTGAATACCCCCGAGAAAGTGGCCGAGCTGGTTGCGTCGGCATACCCGCAGGCAAACTACATCACATTTCTCGAGGCAATGACCGATAATGCAGAAGATAAATCGGTTACTGGTACTGATATTATCAACAGCCAGCCCTGGTATTACCAGGATGTTACAGATCGCGATATCGATACCCCGGATAACTATTGGCGTGCGGCCTATGCGGCGATCGCAGCTGCGAATCACGCGCTGGAAGCGATCGCAAATGCCGGCAAGGATTCATTGTTATACAGAGCGTCCAAAGGTGAAGCACTTGTTGCGCGGGCGTATGCGCATTTTATGCTCGTGACCTTGTATTCCCGCGTGTATGATCCCGTGTCAGCTGCGCAGTCGCCTGGTATTCCATACGTCACCGAGCCTGAAAAGCAAGTGGTCAAAAAATACGATCGCGGCACGGTGGCGGAAGTCTATGAAAAAATTGAAAAAGATCTGCTGGAGGGTCTGCCGTTGATCGACAATTCAGCCTTTGAGGACAAAGCGCCTAAATATCATTTCACCACGTCTGCGGCACATGCGTTTGCGACACGCTTTTATTTATTCAAGCGCGACTATGAAAAAGTAGTGGAGCATGCAAACCTTGTTTTTCCGGCAGGCGATATCCTTCCCAACCTGCGCCCTTTGAACTCCCAG
>CBHTUB010000376.1:0-6100 GCA_966095595.1 uncultured Chryseosolibacter sp.
TTAAACGCTATCAAACCGAACTGGTCGGACAAACATTGTGCAAATGTGAAGGAATTTGTCACTTGCATCAATAAAATATGACAAGTGGCTTTAAAAAATATTGAGCCCATTTGTTCATCATTTTTTGGGAATTTTTTAACTTAACAGGCGTTAGCCATTGACTTTTTAAACTAACGTTAATTGATCGCAATGCTTAATTATGTCAAAACTGTACTCACCAAAGTGAGTTTTGACGCTCTATTGTTCGAAAAAGAGCTTAGAAAGGCTATCAAGATGTTGATAGCGGACGAGATCCAGGAACTCAGAAACTGGTGTTATACCAGCTTCGGGAATCAACATGAGGCAATTCTCAACAGATGCTTCGTGGCAGCGTAGAATTTAAACCCTAGAAACAAAGAAAGCCTCCTGCACACCAGGAGGCTTTAATTTTTTTATGAGCCCCAGGATCAGGTTTTTTCCCATTGAGGCGCTGATATGGTTAGCAGCGATCGTAGCACTTGCAATGACTGGTGCCGACGAGACTCATTTTACGATCTGTCCGCTCGCACTTGCAAAAGTCAACTGGTGCCCGGGGTGCGGGCTGGGAAGATCGATCAGTTACTTGCTTCATGGCGAGATCACAAGATCAATATCGATGCACCCATTAGGAATTTTTGCGGTGATCATTTTATCTTACAGGATCTTTACACTCATAAAAACCCACTTCACAACCTATGGCAAAAGTAATTGACGTGCTACCCGAACTTCAGGGCGAAGAAATGGTCTACATACAAAATCTCATCAAGGACATGGACGACGCAAAGGCGAGGAGTTTTGCCAACGTGTACCGCGCGCGCAGGAGAGACCCAATGCTGATCCTCGTCACCGCGTTGCTGGGCTTTGTAGCGTTTGCCGGTATTCATCGGTTCATTCTGAATCAGATCGGGATGGGTATACTTTATCTTTTGACATTCGGCCTATGTGCGATCGGTACGATAGTCGACCTCGTGAATTATCAGAAATTGGCTTTCGAATACAACCAGAAGATGGCAAGTGAAGCATTGGTGATGGTTAATGCGTAGGATTTTCGCCGTCGTCTACAAAACGAATATTTCTTTTTAATCCTTCAAACTTCGTCCGTTTGACAGCAGAGTTTTTGAACAGGGTTTGAAAAACTTCTTCGGTGAGATCTTTCCATTCCGTGCGGGTCATGGACGCCAGGGCCGGATGAGGCTGGAACCGCGCTTCGCGATTTGTTTTCGAGAAACGATTCCACGGACATACATCCTGACAGATGTCGCAGCCAAATATCCAATTGTCGAACTTTCCCTTTACGTCGGCGGGAAGCTCCTCCTTCAATTCAATCGTGAAGTAACTGATGCATTTGCTTCCGTCAACCACATAAGGCTCCGCGATGGCGTCGGTAGGGCAGGCATCCATACAGGCAGTACATGTTCCACAATAGTCTTTGATGGGGCCATCGTATTCAAGGTCGAGGTCGATGATCAGCTCTGCGAGAAAAAGAAAGCTGCCATGATCACGGTTTACCAGCAGTGAATTTTTTCCGATCCATCCGATACCGGATCTTTTTGCCCAGGCGCGCTCCAGCACCGGCGCAGAGTCTACAAATGCACGACCGTTCACTTCCCCGATCTTCGTCCGGATCTCATCAACGAATTCCCTGAGCTTTTCCCTGATCACAAAGTGATAGTCTTCGCCATAGGCATACTTGGCGATCTTGTACTCATTGCCGGATGCAAGATCTTTTTCGGGGTAGTAATTGTATAAGAGACTGACAACAGATCTGGCGCCGGGGACCAGCAGTGTCGGATCAAGTCGCTTATCGAAGTGATTCTCCAGATATTGCATTTTACCCTGATAACCGCGATTGAGCCATTCCTCTACCTTTGGAGCTTCATCTTCAAGGAACTCTGCCTTCGAGATACCACAAAAGCTGAAGCCCAGCGCGGCAGCAATTGACTTGACGAGAACGGTATTCGAGGCAGCTGACATAATGCTAAGTCAACACTCCGGGGCTAAAATTGATTCGTCTTACCAGATGGAATAAGCAGTGACAGGCGACTCAGGGCCACAACTTTTCGGGATAATCACCTTTCCTGATCATTTCCCTGATCTGTGCGGACACGGCTTCCTTGTCCTCCTTATAGGTAACGCCGAACCATACGTTGCCGCCGCCCAGCACTTTTACTTTGCCCAGATTCTTCCGGATCATTTCGTTAATAATAAGCGGGATGTAGAACTCGGATTTGATGTCCTGGTGATTTTTCTCCAAAAACTCCCTGAACATTTTATCCGTAAGCTCAAACATTGATGGCTGGAAACCGGAGAAATTCATTGAAGTGGGAGCATTGGGATCGAGCTCGACATCACCACCCTTTTCCTTTGAAATGATCTTACCGTTTTCCTTAACGATGGTTGTGCGTTCGACAACCGACTTCAGGTAACCGTTGCTGTCCTGTTCTCCGACACCCCGCGATACGCTTCCATGCTCGGAAAGTACGTTCTTCAGCGTATAACCTACCATCGCATGGGCGCCTGTGGTGTCGCTGGCAAAAAAGTCGGCGATGGATTTGAAAGAGTCCTTGCCGTAAAAGTCATCGGCATTGATCACGACAAACGGCTCGTTGATCACGCTCCGCGCGCAAAGCACGGCATGGCCAGTCCCCCAGGGCTTTACCCGCTCGGGGTTTTGAAATTCTTTCGGAACAAGTTTGTCCAGTGACTGAATGACAAAATCAACTTCGATCTTTCCCTTAACCTTGCTTGCAAATTTTTCCTTTACTGCTTCGAGGATCTCTTCACGCACAATGAACACAACCTTGGTGAAACCGGCGCGGATGGCATCGTAGAGGGAATAGTCCATGATCGTTTCTCCGTGCGGGCCGAAACCATCGATCTGCTTTATGCCACCGTAGCGACTACCCATACCTGCGGCCAGTACCAGCAACGTGAGCTTTTTTTGTGTGTTCTTTGGTGTGTCCATCTTGTTTTCTTTATTTTCGGTTTCAGGTTTACACAAACATTTGAAATTTTTAACACTTTTGAAACACCCGCCGGGCTTCACAGCCTTCTTTCAAAAGGGTGCTAAAAATAGTTATTTAACAAAACAAGTGTGCACGCCTGCACTAAAGTAATTCCATCCATCCATGACCGATTCAAAAAAGCAATACCTGGTGCCAATGATCATTATTGGCGTTCTCTTCTTCATTTTCGGATTTGTCACCTGGCTGAACGGGCCGCTGATCACCTTTGTGAAGCTGGCGTTCTCTCTGGATACCGACTCAGAGGCATTCATGGTAACGACTGCCTTTTATTTTGCATACTTCTTCCTGGCATTGCCCTCGTCATGGATATTGGAGAAGACCGGAATGAAAAGAGGTATGGCGTTAGGACTGCTGGTGATGGCTGTGGGAACGTTTGTATTTGGCACGTTTGCTACTGAACGAAACTATACAATTTCCCTTGTCGGTCTGTTTATCATCGGTGCAGGACTTTCCCTATTGCAAACAGCATCCAATCCCTACATCAGCATTGTGGGACCGATTGAAAGCGCGGCTCAACGCATCAGCATCATGGGAATCTGTAACAAGGTTGCCGGCATTCTCAGTCCGATAATCCTCGGAGCTTTCGTCTTGCAGGACATCGACAAGCTGGAAGAAAAGGTAAGCGGCGCGAAGGACGCGATCATGCGTGAAAGTATTCTTACCGACTTCGCCTCAAAGATCTACACGCCTTATATGATCATGGCTGTTGTTCTGATTCTCCTGGCGGTTTGGATCGTGAAATCTGCCTTGCCAGAGATAAAAGCATCCGAGGCTAATGTGATACCCAGCGACAATGAGGTTTCTAAAAAGAAGACAAGTGTGCTTCAGTTTCCTCATTTGGTGTTGGGCGCTTTTTGCATTTTCGTTTATGTGGGCGTTGAAGTAATGGCAGGCGATGCTATCGGCACGTACGGAAAAGGTTTTCATCTACCGTCGGATGAAACGAAGTATTTCACGTCTTTTACGCTCGTTGCGATGCTCGTGGGATACGTATTTGGCCTGGCGCTCATTCCTAAAGTCATCTCGCAGCAAACGGCCCTGAAGGCTTCAGCATGGCTGGGTATTGCATTCACCGTTGCCACACTCCTCACAGGCGGTTACATATCGGTAGGATTTGTCGCTGCCCTTGGACTAGCCAACGCGTTGATGTGGCCCGCTATTTTTCCACTCGCCATCGATGGTTTGGGGAAATTCACAGAAAAAGGATCTGCACTTTTGATCATGGGAATCTGTGGCGGGGCGATCATACCCAAGTTGTTTGCAAGTCTTAAAGATCACTTCGATTTTCAATGGGTTTTCTTTTTACTGATGCTGCCTTGTTATTTCTATATCCTATTCTATGCAACGAAAGGATACAAAGCAGGAAAAACAGCAAGCTGATCCGGAAACCCAGACGCCCGGTTGATCAGGTGGGGTGCGCAGGGACGGAGAGGCGCGGAGGATACGCAGGGTGAAGCGATCAGCTATTAAGGATCTTTTCAATGATTGGTATCACGGTTACTTCACGTTCCCCGCGCACAAGTGTGTAGGAAATCTTTCTCTTCTCGAGCTCGTCTCTAAAAATTGACATCATCTCGCTTCGCATGTGGGGAAGGTCGCGCAATCCATCGGCAATCCATGGAACGTCGATATCAAGAAGGAAATAATGATCATAGGAAACCGTCTTTTCATATTCCACCAGAATATCAGGAACAACGCCAAGGTAGTGCTTTGAGTAGATCTGGGTAGTGATGAGGTCGGTGTCGCACATCAGGAGCTTGTTTGCCGTTTGGAGCTTTTGAAAGATCCGTTCCGTCTGCATCCTGCCGATGGTAATGATCTGATCGATATTGAAATCGTTCGTGATCAAAAGCTCGCGCGCAACTTCGGGTACCCACTCCGTGTCGAATCTTTCAGCCATCTTGCGTGTCAGTGTCGACTTACCCGTGCTTTCGGGTCCATAGAAGCAGATCTTCCTGACAAAGTACGGACGAACAACTGCAGGTATGTAGGCCCACCAGGCAAATGGTTTATTTCTTATCTGTGTAGCCGAGACTGGAAACTTATCGCGGTCGCGGTCGAACATCACATGTTTCGCCTGAAGGTTTTTGGCTAAAGGCTCACCGTAGCTTTCTGACGAAAAAATGAAGTCGATGTTTCCGTATGCTTTACGGATAACGTCAGCCCATATAGCAGTTCTCCTGTCAGGCGGCAATGACTCATCATCAAAATCGTCCATGATACTAACCGTTGTGACGTTAGGCTTTCCCTGAAGCTCCTTTTGCAACCATTGATACCGAAGGTCGGGCGCAATGGGATCATGATCGGTATAGCTCATGGATACGATGAGCGATTGGCAATGATGTCTGGCAAAATCGATCAGGGCCAGATGTCCCGCATGCAGCGGCATGAATTTACCGATGACGAGTCCGCGGGTCATGCAACTTTGTAGCTTCGATATTCACGGATCCAGTTCCACAAGGCAAACGACGCAATGATCGTAAAGACGAGGTATAACAGGCCATATAACGGAATACCCCGTACGTAATAGAGATAAGTAGCAATGATGTCAACAACGATCCATATCATCCAGCACTCCACTTTTTTCTCGATCATATAAAACGTGGTGACGATGCTCATGACCGTGATGAATGAATCCAGGTATGGTGATGCGCTTGGCTTCGAAAAAACGGTGGGAAACAGTTCGTGCAGATTCGACGCAAACAACCCGAGGAAAAATGTTCCTACGAGCCCGACAGACGTGATCAAAAGCAATTGCGAAGGCTTCATGAAGCTGATCTTCAACTCGTGTTTCCGATCCTCCTCTTCAGGCCTGGGATGTGCCCAACGCCACCAGCCAATCACATTGGTAGCAAAAAAGAAGATCTGCAGGAACATATCCGGGTACAGCTGCACCTGGAAGAAAATAAAAAAAGACAGAACAACATTGATGATCCCGATCGGCCAGCTCCAGATGTTTGCCATCGCAGAAAGCCAGACCGCTATTATCCCGGAGACAAGTCCGAAAAATTCGAGGTAGCTTACTTTGTATCCCCAGAGCTCAAATAGATAGTTAT
>CBHTUB010000377.1:0-6087 GCA_966095595.1 uncultured Chryseosolibacter sp.
CGCCATATCGGATGATGCTTATTGTTTTACCGATCAAAGCCACCATTTTAACGACATCCTCAAATGAGGAGTAAGACAGATCAATCGACTTCAGGTCCTGGAAATAGAATGCGATCTGGTTTTTTGTAGATGAAATTTCTTCATTCGTCTATTCTCACCTTAACGGACGACTTCAAAGAGCTTGCTTTGTTGCGTAGGTATGAATAGAGTGATCTTATTAGTTCTCGCGGTCGTGCACGTCTCCTGCACAAGCAACACCAGTCAGATAGGTTCGGATTTTTTCGGAGACGGTATGCTCGACGTCTCTTATATAGATACCTCCACGGTGAACTTGTCTACGATCCGTTACGAGGAACTTGCAACGAACAGCAAGGACAGGGTTGTCGTCGGTAGCCATGTCGACGGGCAGCTCGGTCGTGTTTCGGCGGTCCCATACCTGCAGTTCGGCCTTGACGACGCGCTTACGCTCCAGGATATGAATACCGAATATGCATTCCTCGCACTGGTGCTGGATTACGACGGGTATTCGTACTATGACACAAGTGCCACGGTAACACTCAACGTACATCGCATCACGGAGACCATCGAATGGTCCGGGGACTTGGATATAAAAAATACGGACAGCTTTCAATACGAATCAACATCACTCGGGTCGATCAGCCTGAAACCGCGTCCGCACCGCGACGACACCCTCGCCATTTATCTCGATGACAACCTCGGTCAGGAGATCTATCAAAAGGCGATCGCGGGCAGCAGCGATCTGGAGTCGAACGACAACTTCATTGATTTTCTAAAAGGTCTTGCCATTCTGCCGGATACTACATCTTCTGGAGCCCTTCTGGGATTTTCGGGCACGTCCGAACTACGACTCTACTATGTCGACAAATCCACAGTGCCGTCAAAGCTGGACTATCTCGCATTTACCATGAATTCCGGATTTTGTTCGACGCAATACAAGCAAGAGGCAGATAGTCCGTTGTTTGACCTGGATCCGGAGGACCACATCGGATCTGAGCTGACGAATAACCTGTCATTTATTCAGGGAGGCACTGGGCTTGCGACACGTGTGGATATTCCTTACCTCAGGACACTGAAAAATGTTCAGAACTTTTATGTTAGCCGCGCGCTGCTCGATCTTGTTGTCGCGGATAATTCCTACAACGACATGATGCCGCTCGCCGGCACGCTCACGGCATATCAGGCAAACAAGCGGAATTTTATTTATAGCGAAACGATCTACAGTGCCGATCTGTATACAGACGATCTCGAACGGGACGTAAGATACACTGTAGACATTACAAAATTTGTCAACGAGCAAATGGCTCTGTCCGAATTCAACAGCAATGCGATCATATTCACCATTGGTGATGACAATTATGATACGGGCGTGGACAGGGTTTACTTCGCCGGGAAGAGCTTGGAATACAAAACAAGATTAAGAATATATTATGCTACGATCAATCAATAGAACGTCACGTAACGGCATCGGCTCTTTGCTGATGTTTGTTTTTCTTATCCTTTCATTCTCATGCTCTGAATCAACCGACGATGAGAGTTCATCGATAGGCAACTGGAGCAAGACCACTCCATTCAAGGGCAGGCCGAGGTCGGGGGCAATATCTTTTACCATAGGGTCCAAAGCCTACGTAGGGCTGGGTTACGACGGCGATGAATATGTGGGTGATTTTTATGTCTACGATCTGGACCTCGGTTATTGGGAAACGAAAACTTCTTTCCCTGGCACGCTCCGCGAACGGGCGGTGTCGTTCAGCATCGACGGAAAAGGTTATGTGGGCCTGGGTTATAATAGGGAAGAAGACAAGGAAGAGTTGGGCGATTTCTGGCAATATGACCCTGCCACGGATGTGTGGACTCAGTTATCATCGTTCGGAGGTACGGCGCGTTACAATGCTGTAGCTTTTGTGTTGGGATCAACGGCATTCGTTGGAACCGGGTACGATGGTAACAAGTACAACGGAGACTTCTGGGAGTATGACGTCGTAAATGACGAGTGGAACGAGATCGCCTCATTCCCCGGCGAAAAGATCGAAGCAGGATTTTCATTTGTGATCGGCGACCAGGCCTATGTTGCGGGGGGCAGGAACAACGGACTGTACAATACCGATTTCTGGGCGTTTGACGCTGAATCTAGAACGTGGACGAACAAAACTCCGGATGATGACGAAAGTTACTACGATGAATTCGAAGATGCCGTGATGCGACACGATGCTGTGGCTATTACGATTGATGGCTATGCCTATATCGTTGGTGGTTATGGATCCGGTGGAGCGGTGGAGAACGCTGTTTATCAATTTGATCCGTCCGCAAACTCGTGGGACGACCGGACGTCATTCGAGGGAGCAGCGCGCCAGCAAGCTATTGGTTTTGTTCTCGGGGGAAGGGCATTCGTTGGCACCGGATTCAACGGCTCCAGCAGATTCGACGACATCTGGGAATTCAAGCCATCAGAAGAATACGACGACAGTTATTAAGTTTTTTGGGGTTAACAGCAGTCAGCTGATCATCCGCTTTCTGACTGCCGCGTCCTGTGTTATATCCGTGTTGTATATAACCAGGACGCTAAATTTTTGAGGTGGTGCGTGGAAACAGCGTGGTGTGAATTTATGCGAACGATCCTTTAAACCTTTTTATTGTCAGAATTGAGCGCACCCATTTCTCTCCGCGAACCTCCGCGCCGCTGCGTCTCTGCGGTGAAAAATCCGACGCGTAACAGTCAAGAACAATTATCCACGAAGCGAAACCCTGAAATCTGCAGTCCAGGAAACCTTAACCCCTGACTATTCAAAAAACTTACTCTTCACATACTCGTGAAACTGATCCTTATACTTGTCGGCTACCGGTACTGTAACCCTGCCGAAGAGGATCTCATTGCGCTGGATCGTCTGTATCTTGCCGAGATTGACAATGAAGGAGCGGTGTACGCGCATGAATTTTTTTGATGGGAGCTTTTCTTCCAGCACTTTCAGGCTCATGAGCGACATCACAGGCCTTTCCTTTCCCTCGAGATAGAACTTTACATAATCCTTAAGCCCTTCGATGTAGTTGATCTCGTCGAAGGAGATCTTCAGGATCTTGTACTCCGACTTCACAAAAAGACTGTCTTCATCGACGTTATTGTCCGTTGCCGACTTGCCGATGAGATCGAACCATTCCTTTGCGCGATTGGCTACTTCTAGAAATTCCCTGTAGCTGAAGGGCTTCAGCAAATAGCCCAGCGCATTAATCTTGAACCCGTCGATCGCGTATTGTTCGAAAGCGGTAGTGAAAACGACTATGTGTTTGTCGCTCAACGTTTGAGAGAACTCCAGCCCGGAGACATCCGGCATCTGAATGTCCATGAACAACAGCTGGACATTTTGGTCCTCCATTCGCGCAAGAGCGTCGGCCACGCTGCCGCATCGTCCAACGAGATTCAAGTAAGGTGTCTTTTTTACATACCCCTCTATGACATCGAGCGCCAGAGGCTCGTCATCGATGATGAGACAGTCGATCATAATTCAACGGTTAGCACTGTTTGATAGAAATTGTTTTCCGTCTTGATGGTGAGCGTGTGTTTTGCAGGGTAGAGAAGATTCAACCGCTTTCGCAGATTCTCCAGGCCGATGCCGGAACCGCTGTAGTCGTTGTCACTTTTTGGAAAAGATGTATTCCGGATAGTAAATGCCAGCTTATTGAATTCGACGATCTTCAGATCCATGTCGATCTCTGAAGGATATTGAGAGCTGATACCATGTTTGAAGCTGTTTTCTATCAGGGATATGAACAATAACGGCGCAATTGAATAACCCGAGATGTTGTCGGCAAACGAATACCGCACGGTGACGTTCGAAGTCAGCCGTAATTTCATAAGGTCGATGTAGTGATGTATGAACTCTACTTCTTTTGTGAGCATCACGAACTTTTCATTGCTTTCATATAACAGATAGCGCATGAGCTTGCCGAGTTGAAGTACGGCGTCACCTGCACGCTGCTGATTCTGGCTGATGAGGCTATAGATATTGTTCAATGTGTTGAACAGGAAATGAGGGTTTAACTGATTCTTGAGATTCGCCAGTTCTGATTTCAAATGCTCGCGTTCGAGATCTTTCCGTCGTGCCTCCGACCTGAACCACTGCGCGGTAGCGTTGATGGAAACCGCCACGCCCGTCGTGAGTGCGAATACGATGAATGATCTGATCACTATTCCGGTCACGATGCCAGGAGGCGGCTCGACCACCCGGATCACGCGCCCGCGGCGGCCCGCAAATTCTTCTGTTTCCACGATCGGTTCGCCCGGAGGAGGCACCATTGTACCATCGGGGTCAGCCATAACCCTGTTGGGCGGCCCCTTGAATTTGATGAACAGTGGACGTGTAAACTCACGTGTGCTTTCGGTACCGAACGCGCATGCCGCATATAAAAGTATGTTTGCAAGAAAAAACAGAAATACTTTTTTCGACAACAAAAATTTGGGAACGAGATAAAAATAATTGACGTAAAAAACGATGATATAAAAAACGGGGAAAAGCAGGCTTTTCAGATACTGCGCGAATGTCATCTGAACGTCGTCGTTGTTGAACGCCAGCAGCGGAAGGTGTGCCAGCGTCGCCCAGACCAGAATGTGAATGACAACGTGAAGGAGCGTAGTAGTATTTCGAAGCCTGCGTAACATCAACACCGTGCCTGATTTCGCCAGGCAAACTGCAATAATAGGAAATTCCGGATCAACCCTTTCATCTAATAGATGATCGATACGATTGTATCGACGAACCGGGAAGTTGTTCGCCTCAGGCAGTTTTTAGTCAAACGAACAGAATTGCAATCTGTTGACGTGTTTTCAATGGAATATGACAGTTGGTCGGTAGTTAGTCCCTGTCCATCCATTCTGTTGTTTACCCTCGTGATCGTCATCATACTTTTAGAAAAAAATCGATGCGAACTATTCTTTTGGTTCACGTTTTCATAGCAGGTCTTGTTTCAGCGGGTTATGCACAAACTTCCAGCAAGGGAATTTTCGAAAGCCCATATGACCTCGGTGTTTCGGATCCGAACACCTTTTACGACAACGACACGACTTACATCCCATATCGCGCGCTTGGCGCTGAAGAGTTTGCGGTCCTCATCTACGGCGATGATGGAAAGATCGTGCATCGTTATGTGGATTTGAGAAGCGCCAGTGGTGTCGTGAAGGTCATGCCTTATACCTTGAAGGCAGGTACGTATACATGCGCCCTGGCCGTCAACGGTAGGGTTGGCATCCGCAAAGGGTTCATCGTGCTGGACCCAGCAAGCCGCCCTGCATCTTCTTCGAGATAAAGCGTAGCAACTTTAGGTGTCCTGTACCTGTTCATGATGGCGCTTTTTCCGGCGTTTGTCGATGATGATGTAAGCCGCAAGCAAAATGAGTGATAAGATGGCTACCCATATCAACGCTTTTTCGATTTTTCCATTGCGGCCATAGATCGCCAGCGTGATGATCAGCGGACTGATGCCTGTGAGTGTTGACAAAATGTAATTTCTGTAACGCATGCCCAGCAATCCCGCAACAAAGCTCAGCGCGTCATTGGAGAACGACGACAGCCTGGTGATCATGATCGCCATCACACCATAATCGTGGATGAATTCTCCAATTGTCTTCTGCGTCTTTGCGCTTACAAATCGTCTCAGCGTTAGAGGACTCAATTTTCTGCCGATGAGATAGCCCAGGGACGAGGCGCAGAATACCCCGGCCAGAGAAATGAGGCTGCCCCACACTGGTCCGTAGCTGATGATGGCGATCATCATCAGTAGGATATTCGGAACGATAAAAAGAAACATTTGGATCGCCATCGCCACAATGATGGTCAACGGTCCCCACATGCCATACTGTGCAACGTATTCCTTCACACGTTCTTCATCATCGCTCGTGAGAACATCGTAAGCTTCCCTGGCCCATTCCTCAACGCCCGGAATAAAACAGTAGCAGCCCCCCAGCAAGGCCAGCAGGGAGACAGACACCACGACCGGAAAGTTTTTGAACAGAAACTTTTTAAGGAGCACGTTTTAAGGCCAAAAAAACAAATGCCAATTGGCTCAATTTCATTCGGA
>CBHTUB010000378.1:0-6059 GCA_966095595.1 uncultured Chryseosolibacter sp.
CTGGTAGGAGTCTTTGCGGTCACGGTGCTGATCGCAAAGGCGCAGGAGTACAAGGTCGCAAAAAGCACGGGCAAACTGGCGATCATGGAAGTGAACGATGTGAGAATCGAAGGGTACGATGGCAAGGAGATAGTCTTCGCTTCAAGAAATCACGACAATGAAAAAGATGAAAGGGCACAGGGCCTTCGCGCGGTGAGCAGTATGGGACTTGAAGACAATACAGGGATCGGACTGTCAGTTCTTGATAAAGGAGAAGTTGTCGAAGTCCGGCAGCTAAAAAAAATGGATGGACCGGAGATACTCATCAAGGTGCCGAAAGGTATTGTGATCGTGTATCAGCACACTTCACCTCATGGCGATGAGTTTCGGTTGCGCAACCTCGAGAACGAGGTCCAGGTCATTACGGTACATAACCAGGTGATGCTGGAGAATGTAACCGGCAAGGTATCGGTGAAGACCGTTCATGGTGATATCGACGCCGTATTCAGCAGTGTAAAAAACCAAATCACGCTTGAATCTGTTCATGGGCACGTCGATGCCGCAGTACCTGCCGATACCAGGGCCTATTTACATCTGTCAACGTCATGGGGAGAGATTTTCGTGGATCCCGCTCTGAAGATAGAATCGGAGGTGAAAGATGGCTTTGAGAACTATAGCGACAAGTTCAATGGCAAGTTGAACGGAGGAGGTATCGACGTGGAACTTGGGTCTACACACAACAATGTCTACTTGCGGAAGAAGTAATCCATAATCCGAATTTTATGAAACTACCGGTAATAATAACCGCGATTCTTGGAGTCGCCTGGGTAGGCTACGGCCAGACTCAGATCAATAAAAGTTATCCGATGCAGAAAGGCCAGGTGCTCAATATGCACTTCGACTACCCTGAGCTGATCAAAGTGACCACTTATGACGGCAACGACGTTGTAATACAGGGATCGGTCAATATCAACGACGGTGAAAGCGACGATGCATTTATAATCGAGAACAGCTCATCCGGAAACACCGTTAATATTCATGCAAGCATCAAAGACCTGAAGAGACTTCCACAGAGGATAACGATCCACCACAACGGCCAGAAGATCATGTTCAAGGATAAAGAGGAGTTAAGAAAATATCAGCAGGAGCATGGCAAGACCTACAATCAGATGAATATTGGTGTCGATATCGAGATCGTGCTGGAGATCAAGGTTCCAAAAAGCACGCCTACCACTATCGAATCTGTTTACGGGATGGTAGAAGTGAAAAATTTTCTCGCTCCCCTGACAGTCGAAGCGACGTATGGTGGTGTAGATGCTGCCCTTGCAGAGAAGTCGGTTGGTGAGATTGTGGCAGAGACAAACTATGGCGAGATATTTACAAATCTCGATGCAAAATTCTCGGGAGATCAATATGATCGTGAAGACTTCCACACACTTGTTTCTGCGAAGCCAGGCGCGGGGCCAAAGTATGATTTGGAATCGAAGTATGGGAACGTATATATAAGGAAAGGACAGTGATGGGCTACCTTATCCTAAGTCCCTCTTCTCATCAGGGAGAGGGACTTTTGTTTTTCTGATGAGTCGGGAAAAGTACGTTTCCTTGTCCTGTTTGACTGAGTTCTAATATTCTGATGTTATCATAATGCGTCCGCTCATTTTCTGAGTACTTTCGCCATCAACTTCCACTACGAGTATTGTTTGCTTTTTCGATTTGTCGCGCGAAATAGAATAGATCGGATTTGGCGCCTTTATACAAAAGCAATCATTCATGGTGAGAGAGTTATCCCTAAATACGTAAATAACCACTCCTTCCTCAAGTTCACGTGCTTACAAAGTGTATTTTTACGCTATGCGTCAACTCGAGAAACGCGACTTCGATGCTGTGGTCGTTGGTTCTGGTCCGAATGGTCTTGCTGCGGCAATAACTTTGCAACAGGAGGGGCTGTCGGTATTGGTGGTTGAAAGTAAGGCGACGATCGGAGGGGGCATGAGAACGGAAGAGCTTACGCTTCCGGGATTTCGTCACGATGTTTGTTCTGCGATTCACCCACTGGCTGCCGGGTCGCCTTTTTTTTCTACGTTGCCGCTCAGGAAGTTCGGGCTTGAATTTATCGCTCCCACCTTTGCCACGGCGCATCCGTTCGATCACGGGCGCACAGCTGTGCTGGACAGCTCGATCGACAACACTGCTCGGCTTCTTGGCCGTGATGTGAAAGCCTATCATCGTGTTATCAGTAGTGTTGTGCGGGACTGGAACAAGATCGTCGACAACGTTCTGGGGCCGTTCGGATACCCAAATCATCCTTTCGCCCTGGCGGAATTCGGTCTCAAGGCCTTCCAACCTGCTACTCTGCTATCAAGACGGTTCAATACTATCGAGGCGCGTGGGCTATTTGCCGGTATGGCTGCCCACTCTATGTTACCGCTCAATTTTCCGGCGACCTCGGCGATCGGACTTGTGTTGCTTGCCACCGGTCACATCCATGGCTGGCCGATCGCGAAGGGCGGGTCGCAATCAATTGCCAATGCACTTGCATCGTACTTTCAGTCGATAGGCGGAAAGATACAGACGAATTTTCACGTCTCTTCACTTGAGCAGTTACCGCATAGTCATGCCGTGCTTTTCGACATCGGGCCCCGCCAGTTACTGGAGATCGCAGGGCATAAATTTTCGACGTTATATAAAAGACAGCTATCGCGTTACCGATACGGTATGGGCGTCTTCAAAATTGACTGGGCGCTGGAGGGGCACATCCCGTTTACTTCGCCCGAGGCGCATCATGCTGGCACGGTACATCTTGGGAATAGCTTCCAGGAGATCGCCCTTTCTGAAAAACTTGCGTGGAAAGGCCAACATGCGGATAAACCGTTTGTGCTATTAGCACAGCAAAGTGTTTTCGACCCCAGCCGTGCCCCCGAGGGGAAACATGTAGGTTGGGCTTATTGCCATGTGCCGGGGTCATCTGTCAGGGACATGACACCGGAAATAGAAAATCAGGTCGAACGGTTTGCTCCGGGTTTCAGGGAACGGATCCTTGCCCGCCATACTTTTAACAGCGAGCAGTTTGAAGAGTATAACGCAAACTACATTGGTGGCGATATTAACGGAGGTGCGGCGACGCTCGATCAATTATTCACACGTCCCGCACTTCGGTTTTCTCCCTATCGCACGTCTGTAAAAGGTCTTTATATCTGCTCGTCATCGTCTCCGCCCGGCGGTGGCGTTCACGGAATGTGTGGTTACCACGCCGCACGGCGTGCCTTGCGGGATATTTTTCAATAATTTTTTTATCCTCAGTTACTATCGCTACAACGATTGTTTAGCCTTTTCGGCAATGCTAACAATCAATAGCCCCGTTGTTTCCATACAAAATCTGTAATGTCTATTGATTTTGTAGATATTAAAGTATTTCTTTGCTAGAAATCTATTAAACCTATAGACTTTATAATGAAACCTTTTTACAAACTGGCTGCGGTGTTTTCCCTACTTCTGATTTCTTTCGCCGCGGCTGCACAATCCACAGTTCTTCAGGGAAAAATCCAGGATTCTGAGACAGGCGAACCTATCGCTGGCGCCAGCATTCTTATAAAAGGTACTGTTACGGGTACCATTACAGATGGAGAAGGGAAGTTTAGTGTAACCACCAAACTTCCGACTCCTGTTACACTTGTTATATCTCTTCTGGGGTATAAGACACAAGAGATTCAGACGAGTGGCGAAGCCCTCAGCCTGCAGCTAGTGCCGGGCCAGCTCCTGGGTGAGGAGGTCGTGATCTCGGCGTCACGTGTGGAAGAGTCGGAGCTTAAGTCGCCCGTAGCCATTGAAAAGCTCGACCTCCGCTCTATCCGGGAGACGCCAGCTCCGAGTTTTTACGATGCGCTAGAAAATGTGAAAGGTGTACAAATGACAACTTCCAGCCTCACCTTTAAAGTGCCGAATACACGTGGCTTCAATATTCCAAATAACTTCCGGTTTGTTCAGCTGACAGACGGAGTGGACATGCAGGCGGCGACCTTGGGGGTGCCTCTGGGCAATGCAATAGGTCCTACAGAACTCGACATCGAAAGTGTGGAGATCACACCGGGTGCGGCCTCCGCTCTCTATGGAATGAATGCCATCAATGGCATGGCGAATCTTACTACGAAGAGCCCATTCCTGCATCAGGGGTTGAGCGTATATCATAAGAGTGGCATCAACCATGTTGACGGGATCGACTATGATCCCAGTTTACTTAACGAGACGGCCATCCGCTACGCGAAGGCATTCAACAACCGTTTCGCTTTCAAAATCAACGGAAGTTACCTCTCAGCTACCGACTGGCGTGGAAATACCAGCACGGACCAGAACCCCAACAGCACTGCCAGCACGGGCAATCCTCTTTATCCGGAGTTGAATGTTGCTGATCATCCGGCGTATGATGCGTGGAACAAATATGGCGACGACAGCGGGAGTAATGCCGTGACAGTGAGTGGTATCACATACAACGGAGCGGCTAATCAATCATTCGTCGTTCGTAGAACAGGTTATTGGGAGAAGGATCTGGTACCGGGAAAGGTTGAAAACCTGAAATTTGACGCGGCGCTGCATTACAAGCTGGGTACAAATGCAGAGATATCCTATGCATACAGATATGGTGTAATGGATGGACTTTTTCAACGTGGAAACAAGATACAGTTGAACGGTACGCGGGTGGAGAATCATAAACTAGAGCTTAAGGGGTCGAACTACCTTGTTCGCAGCTACGTGTCGATCGAGAACACCGGTGATTCATACAACCTGAAACCTTTGTCAGATAACCTGGACCTTGCGCATTTGTCAAACAGTGCGTGGCGCGATAAGTTCAAGGCGCAGCTTCAAAACGAGCTCAACGCCGGCGTAGAACTCGCGCAGGCTATGCGCGATGCCCGTGCGGCAGCGGATGCCGGAAGATATGTACCCGGAACTTTTCGTTTCGACAGCATGAAGAATGTCATTACAAAAATCAACAACTGGGATCATATCAGCGCCGTGCCAACCGGTACATCAAGCGGGGGAGCGCGTCTTCATCAAATGAGCCGCACCTACCACACGGATATTCAGTACGACCTCAGCGGTAAAATAAAAGTTGTCGATTTGTTGGTTGGCGCTGACCTGAGGATCTATGAAGTGATCCCCGATGGAAACAACTTCGTTGATTTTAGCAGACCCGTATCTGAACGCAACACGAAGCTCGACGATGGTTCATTCGGTGACAATGTTCACTATACGAAGTATGGCGTGTTTGCCCAGGTCACAAAAAAACTTTTGAACGAAAAACTGAAGCTCTTTGGATCGTTGCGTGTTGATCAAAACCTGGAATTCAGTCCGAAGGTGAATCCACGAGTTGCGGTGGTTTACACCCTTGCCGAGAAACATAACTTCAGAGCTTCTTTCCAGAATGGCTTCCGTTTCCCTGCCTTGTTCGAAGCGCTATCATTCGTCAATAATGGTAATATTCGTCGCGTAGGCGGTCTCGGATACATCAACGAAGGCCTCAATTATCTCGACAATTCCTATACGCTCGCCTCGGTAAATGCTTTCAATGCAGCGTACAACGCAGACGTGAAGTCCGGCCTTTCAAGTAACGACGCGGCTTTAAAGAACAAGGGCCTGCTCGAGGCTACCAACCTTGCGCCTACACGCCCGGAACGCATCAACTCTTTCGAAGTTGGTTATAAGAGCGTGCTGCTCGACAATAAGCTTGTGATCGACTTCGATGCCTATACAAATCAATATGATGGATTTTTAGGACAAGTTGAGGTTGCCGTTCCGTATGAGAAGAACCCTGAAGCCGCAACAAATCCGGTGACACAACTCGAAGTAGGCACCGACGCAGCTACCATCGCGATGATCCAGGCAAACCGCAGCTCGCAGCAGAGACGATACCGCGTGTATACGAATGCGAAGAACCAGTATAACAACTATGGATCGGCGCTCGGACTTACCTATAATTTCTACAAGAAATACACCGTGTCCGGCAATATCAACTACAACAACATCAGTGAGAATAAGCAAAAGGATGTTTTTGTTACCGGATTCAACACGCCGAAGTGGTTTAC
>CBHTUB010000379.1:0-6051 GCA_966095595.1 uncultured Chryseosolibacter sp.
GGTGAAGAGAAAGGTCTTCGCCGACAGATATTTATTTTTTTCGCTGATTCTATTTTCATTGCGATAATAATAGTAATTCCCAAACACAACCGTATCGCGTTCGTAGACAACGGTCGCGCTGAGGGACTGTCCTCTATCGACAGGTTCGTCCAGTTCAACGAATCCATGACGGTCTGTTGTCAGATGGGCATCGATGCCCCCGGAGTCAGTGTACTGTGATAGCAAATGTACATCAGTTCCGGAAATTGGCTTCCCATTATTTCGATCTACCAGCTGAAACCGATGGGCGTCATCGTTGCTCACCTGGAGCAGTGCCAGGTCACTGACGCGCACCGAAGTAAATGCGTAGAGGTCCTGTCCATTGGAAAGGTCGTGGCGCTCCGATGCCACTATGAGATAGTTACCGGATGAAAGCGCTGGCAAAACTGTCTCCGTACTGTGACTGTCGTAGTCACCTGTCTCGGGCAGATCCGACTGCCAGGAGTGCACCAGAGTTTCGCGCGAAAGCAATGCCATCCTGACGGAATCGTTTCCTTCGCCGAAGAATTTTTCTATCATTTTTTGCGACATTTTATAGACGCGGAGGCTCAGTTGTGACAGGTTACTATAGTTCACCAGCAGCCTCGAAGGTTTTGAAGCTGGCAAATATCTTTCAGCGGTAAGGGAAACTTTCTTCGAAAGAATGTATTCGCGGAGGACTTTACATCTGTTGGATCCGTCGCTGTCCGGAAACCTTGATATCGCGTCGTTACATAGACCAAGCGCAATTTTTTTATTTTGCCTGCGGGTGGTGTCACCATCGTTGTATTCTGAATACTCATTGAAGATGAGCGAAGCAAGCTCCAGATCGATAAGTGTCGAGGCCGCGTGCCGATGGTATGACGTCTTCAGATTCATCAGGGCACTTCGAAACAGCTCATCATCATCCGTTCGGTCCGAATGTTCCCGGACAAACTTCAGTCTCTCAATTTCAAGATTGACGTAAGCATTGGTATCGCGTCTCTGGCGATGAAAGACCAGCAGCTCCCTGAATAACTTCATTGCTTCATACTCACCCGAGTGGATAGTTGTATCATTGAAATTTATTCCTTCAATGGGCGAGAAATAATTGCCCGGATCGAAGGCTGTTTCCGGGGATGGGTCGCGGAGGGCGGTTTCATTTGTGGCGTAGAAATCCAGCGCATAATTCGCCAGGAAGTCGTACAATGTCGGGCGATATTCCTTTGACCGGTCGGCAAGCGCAAGTATGTCGTCGAAAGTTTCGAGTCGCGTATTCTGCAGCAAACTTGTATTCGACAGCGAGCAGTGAAAGTGCTGGTCGATCTCCCTGAGCATGGCGGTAGCATCCCACGTGCGGAAGTCCTCAGCGCTAACGGTTTCGGAAACGGTCGATCGCGAGTAGTATTTGTAGCGGTTCCCCTGGAAATACTGCCAGTATATTTGGGCGAGCATCGACTCCAGTACATTCTTCAGAGGTGCACGACTGGCCCCGATCTCTTTTTTGAATTTCTGCACCACGATCAGCTCGGCATCCTCCTGAAGCGTAAGGGCGAACTTCGATTGGTAGAGAAGCGCTTTTGTGATCTCGGTGATGTTGTTATCTTTTTTCGCCCTGTTATAGATGGTGTCGACGATCTTCAGCGCCGATTGTGGCAGGGCCTTGACCTCATTTTTATAGACATCGCTCCACCGTACGGAATAGAAATCTTTCTGCGCGTTGGCCGAAAAATGAAGCAGGATAAAAAGGCAGGGAAGTAATGCCGATCTCATGAGGTTAAGCGGTTGGTTTCTCATGAGATGCTGCATAGGCAGTTTTTTCATAAAATGTTCGACGTATATGAGCGCTTTTTTTATAAAATACCACTTAGAAACCGATTTCCAATGTCCTCGCCGGTGAAAACCCGGCATGCTCTTTCAATCGACCATTGACTAATTTCCCACTGACCATTACTACATCCCTTCATTCAACCAATAATTTACCGCCAGCACAAACACTCCAAAAACGATGAGGACATAAGCGAGCCCCTGCATGAAGACATGTAGAACTTTAGCCGACTGTCTTGAAGGAGGATCTTTCCTGTTCAGGTAGTGCGCTGTTAAAGCACACAGTAGGCTTCCCAGTCCGAACAACGCATAGTAATACGCGAAGTGACGGTTGTTGATCGCATATAACAGGACTATCACTTCGAGCGAAAGGAACAATAGCGCTGACAGCAGGGCGATCACGTTTAAGAACCACTTCATCTGATCTGCCTTGTGATGGTTTCATCTTTGATCTTGTCGTCGTCGGCAAGCAGAAATGCCTTGCTGATGATGATCGACAGGATCGTATCTCCTTCGAAGGGAAGGAAAACTTTTTCGCCGGCCTTCGCGACGTTCCTGCTTTCGGGGACGATGCACAGATACCGGTCGTCAGGTTCCATCAGAATGTTGCCGCTGCCCATGTGGATCTTGTAGGTCTTGAGCTTTCCCTTCACAATGAGAAATTTCTTGTCGAACGAGCATACCGGAGCGATCTTCAGGCTCGGGATCAGCGACTCGAGCACCTGACTCCTGATCTTTGCAGACTCCGTAAGATCACTGAACGAGTACTCGCGCCAGTACGTGTTCTGCAACCTGTCGCCACCATCTTGCCACGCAGCGTCGTTGCCTATGCTCGTCACTCCTACAAACAGGTCGACATCGCGCATGATCTCGCTGAACACCAGGGCGGGAACATCCTGAAGCTGGATTGGACCGCGATCCCTTACGAAACGAACCTGGTCGGTGGTGATGTAGTTAAAGATCCCCGCAGCATTCACGTGTCCTTCGTTTTCGGTCCAGTCGGCGTTGACAAGATATTCTGCCGTAAGATTCCAGTGCGGAAGGTTGATGTAGGGCGTGTTGTGGGAATCCCACTGGCCCTGCAACGTGTAGCGCCAGCCTCTTTGCCTGGTTAACGCCGCAAACTGATGCTGTCGCAGAATATGTGCCGCATAGCGGTTCGAATACGTATCCGTTCGAAGTTCGGCATCGGTGATGATATACACTTCACGGTAAGCTTGCTTGAAGGGCTGAACGATCTCATGTTTCCTTAGATAGTTGCGCCATGCCAGTATCTGCTCCGTTGTAAATCCGATCGGGTGCCAGAGCTGCACTTTTGTGGAAGCGTCGAGCCAGGTAATGGGTTGTTCCCTTGCGTCGACAAAGCCGTCTCCTGAAAAAATTCCCTGGGACTTCTGGTCGCCGTTTGAAAAATGCCAGATCAGCTTTTTTGCAATGAGCGACGTAAGCGGGTGGTCGATGTACAGCTTGTGCCACGACGTATAGTCCCACTCACGCTGTTGCAGATAACTTTCTTCCAGCCTCGTCTTCACCACGGGAAGCATTTCTTCCGCTTCCTTGATGACGTTCTTGAATGACTTGATCTCCCCGGCAAATTTTTCCCTGATGTCCGCCGGAACGCTCTTGTTACTTTTTTCGCCGCGCAGCCACGTTACCTCGCCGGTAGAGAACGAATACTTTCCGATGCAGTTCTCCAACGTGAGCATGATCTCGCCGTTCACGATCCCGAAGTCAGGCACGGCAAGCTCTTCCATCGACGACATCGGAAGACTGTTCTTCTCCGACACGTCCTTCAGGATCTTGTCGATGGATTTCAGAATGCTGTTGTTCTTGATCTTCGTTTTGAATTTCGACAAACGCGCGACGCCCTCCTTTACGGGAAGCATGGAGAACGCAAACATCGCGGCAGTGCCGGTCTTCACCGAGAGGCTGCCGACACCCGGAAGCTTTTTGTAGGCCCAGGCGGCATAGTCCTCGAGTGTGGTGTTCAATGCTGCGGTGTTCACGATGCCCGCGCACCAGATCAGTCCCTTTACGATCTCGTGGTTCTCGTCCCTCAAAAAACCTTTGGCCTTCTTTTTATGAATGTCCTGGAACATCTCCTGCAATTGATGCAGCCAGCCTCCGAGCTGTGTGGCGTAAACATCATGCCCTACCTTCCCCACGAGCGCTTCGGCTTCCTTCAACCATTTGTTCGTAGGAGTAGATTTACCGGCGCCGGATTTGCAATGCGCGAACAGCGCCACCCATGCACTACGCGTTTCCTCGTTGCACGCGCGGAGGTAGTCCATCACCACCGGCCCCCACTGATCGTGCTCTGCAACCTGAAGTGATGGGTCGTCCTGCAGCAGGAAAAGGATAACACTGTTTTCCTTTTGCTGGTCGCTCGACATGTACTCGCTCGTGGTGAGCAACGATTTGAGAATATCTTTGGTCTGCGGTGTATGCCCGTGTTTGGTAATGGCTTTTTGCATGGCGTTGAGGAACGTCAGCATGGGAAGCTTGTAGGGTGGCTCGCTCAGCTTTTTTACGTCTTTGAACGCTAACGCTATTTTATCGAGCGAGGCTATGGAGAGGTCTGCATGTTTCAGCAATTGGTCTAATACCCTCACGCCGTGATGCCATACGCTCGACCAGGAAAAGTTTTTCTTTTTAACCCAGTCCGTTTTGATCGCTTCCAGCAGGAACACAACAAACGATGTGAACTCTTCCTCGGGTAGCTTCTGTATGGTTTTTACGATCTCGAGCTGGTGATAGGGAGGATCGGAGTAATTGTCGGGTTTTCGGTGGTTCGCTTCGTTGACGAGGTCGGTGAGAAGCGCTTCGAACTGTTCCGGGCGCTTCGTTTTGAATATATCGAACAGCCCCATGATCAACCGCCGACTAAAGGTGTAAGCTTTACGAACTTGATGGACGAGGCGGCGGAGATCTTTACTTTCTGCTCCAGCGACTCAACCTGCTTATCGTCTACCAGCACGAAGTAAGCATTTTTGCTGAACGCATCCAGCGCGATGTACACTTGCTTCTCCGCATCGATCTGCTTGCGCGCCTGGAGCTTGTAGCCGTTGAGCGTTTTCTCGGCATGCGTGGGTTGAACGAGTCCTTTGAAGTATTCGGGTTGCTTTTTGTTGTAGTCTGCCACTTCCTGCTCCACGCGTGCCTGGATGATGTCCTTTACGGTAACGACATCGGTGTTGAACTGCACGTCGATCTGCTGCGAGACTTTCGGGCCCAGTGTATCTTGTATACTAATGGTTATTGCCATCGGGAAACTTTTTGCCATTAAATGTACAAAGAATTAAAAACACAAGCAGGCATACAACCGTGCAGGTGAACGGTACGTATTCAAATGGAAAAACTGCTTTGGTTCTGCGTTCTTTGTTGCCTGGGTAGCAGGTAAAACCAGGCGTCGGAGATTGGTAATACCGTAAATTATCTTATTTTAAAAACTGCATTCTTTAAGTCCAATGAAAGCCCTCATCCTTGCTTGTCTCATTTCGATCGTGTTATTACCTGCGTCCTCGCGTGCGGACACGTGGCATGATCCGTCTTTCAGGGAAATGATCGATGGATCCGACATCATAGGCGTGTTTCGTGTGGTGGAGGGAGGAGCATTTAAGGCTCGCCTCATTCCGGTCACGCTTTACAAAGGCAAAATGGAAGGGGAAATGTGGCTTGGCGGATTCAGCAACAAGTACGGTCCCATCGACACGCTGGCTGTCGGTGAGCTGTATTTACTTTTTGTGACGAGGGTAAAGGATCATAAGAGCCGATATGGCTCGTCTTCCAACGCCGGAGACAAGACCATAGCGCAAGCCGCATATGATGCCGCTGTTTTTGTGAGAAGCCAAAAGAACGGATACGTCGTGCCTACGCCAACCTCCGGTGAATATCGGGTAATCGATGACAAAGTCTTTTTGGACCTCGCGGAGGTCAGTCGTTCAATCGAAGGAATTCCGTTGCAGGATTTGAAGCAAGTGATCGGCCGCAGTACGGGCGCCAGTCGCAACATTTTTGTTGAGCACTGCAGGGAACAGGTCAGAAGAAATCTTGGCACTGGTGATTTTTATTTGCTGACCAATTACCTGGCAATGCTGGAGCTGGCGAACGAATCTGCCTGGCACGAAATATTCCGTGATGTAGCCTTGCACACTTCATGGCAAACCAGGTTCACCCTTGCAAAACTTCTTGGAAATATCAAAGGTGAAGAATCGAGAGATCTGCTCG
>CBHTUB010000380.1:0-6043 GCA_966095595.1 uncultured Chryseosolibacter sp.
CAAAAAGAACACACAAGCTAGCCACTATTATTGGTCTAAACGTCATAGTAAAATGGTTGGCAACGCTTAGCTATATGGCGTTGCCGGATCAGGAGCGCAAGTTAAAGGAGGAACGACTGACTTGCGCGACATTGCCGGAATTATCCAACTTGTCCAAACGTTGTTTGAAAGATAACACTTTTCACTTACACAAAACCAGGCAATGACATATAGCTGTTGTTGTAGGCTGTGCCGCCTTAGTCGAATCTAATGAATCCTAGGATTTGATCGGTCCCGCCTTTCCTGTTCTCTACATAGCGAATGGAAATTGACTTGGAAGTAAAGTTTCCCATTTCTTCTTTTTCAATAGTCATTCTTGTCCCAGAATTAATCTTGAAAGTCTTTCTTAGAAGAATCTTCTCCTTGTCATCCAATATTTCGATTGTCACATCCAAATCGTCGTAATGCACGCAATGATTAAATTGAATTTCGAGTTTCTTCAGATTAGCCTTTTTAATTGTTCCCTTGAATCCTGCGACATACGACGGATAATGTCCCGCTAAAACCAACTCGCCATTGTTATAGATTTGCCAGTTGTCAATTGTATCAACGTCAAACGTTGCGGCATAAGATTGGCCGATTGTACCCATTATCAAAATTAAAATCAATTGTCTCATACACTGTCAGGCGGCATTGCCTACAACGTTTATGTATAAGCCGTGGCGCTGAGCAAAAATAAAAAAATGTCCTTCCTTATCAGCGCCATGGATTATACATTTTGTTGTAGGCAGTACATTTTACTCGCCCATGTCAAACGTCATTGAAATTGCTGCCGATATTGGGCCGGTCCTTCTATAAAAAAGTTCAGAAATATTAACGTCCTCATTGTCCTTAACGATGTAGCCTTGGTGGCAATTGATAAATAAGTCCGACATGAAATATTCTAGTCGCCATCCGCCACTGTGCTCTTCCTCATTAAAAGGTTTGTCAAGGAGAAATTTTACCTCCCCAAATGAGGGTGAGTAGTTTTCTGGTTCTTTGTCAAACTTATCATACAATAAGGTCGAGGGTACAACTCGACAACCAACCTCATTCAAAGTATGTTTGAAGCTTGAAAGTAAAGGAACCTCAACTTTGTAAGGGAGAATTGTCGGGTTATAGAAAAGGTAATGGACAGGTATACCTCGCTTTTGTTGGTATTCGATTATTGCTTGACACTGATCGTCTTTGAGTTTTAGAGCCTTATACTTAGAGCCATTGTCAAAGTTGAACGTCCTAGGTCGGAGCAGTTTATTAAACCCTTCATCATTTTTATAGAGCCGACCGAAGCCAACAATATAATTCTGTTCATCGTCTTCGTCCAGATTCAGCTCGTTTGGATAAAGCCTCTTTGATTGAAGCAACGCCACTTTAGATTTTATAGTCTTGCCGTTCTTTCGAAAGAAAATTAGAACTCCGATATCAGCTATTTCCCAATTGTTCCAGTGTCTCAGCCCTCCAAGATAGTGCGTATCAATTCTAATTGTCCAGCGCGAAGGCAACTTCACTGGTGTCGCATAATTAGTGAGATTCTCGATGAATGTCATGTCCAATGACGTCTCCCAAGAATGCGGATTCATTGACACTTTGTTTGAAATTCGATCATTGCAGTCTTTAAAGACTTGTCTGATGTATGTCCTTACGTCTCCAGGTATCGTAATGTCCATATTGTCTTAAAATGTATTGCCTACAACGTTCGTGTATTTGCAGTTTAAATTTTCCTTTAAAAATAATTAGCCAAATTTAAATTGCATATACACATTGTTGGCGGCAGTTTTCTCCACCTTTCAATGTCTATCTAAAGAAGAGTTATAATCCATCAAGAATAATTTTTTCGAGATACGTTATTGCCGCTTTTTGTATGTGGCCTTTCGATTATTCCAACACAATATTCCAGCTAATAGTATATCCTTTTCTATGAATAACCATCGGTAATGAATCAAAACTAAACTTTTCAGGATTGGCTTCTTGAAGACTTCTTATTTTCTCGAGAATGCTCCATCCGTCAACTGTTGGATTTGGTATCATAACACATGCTGTCGTCTTAGCATCAATACCTTTTAATGCAATGTTCACTAAGAATGCCACTCTTTTTGATCCACAATTTAGTAAACACACTTCTGTCGGAATGTCTTCCATTTTATGAAATTGGAATCGTATGGGGTATTTTATTTCTCCATTAATAGCTTTTCTTAGCAGCATTCCGTTTTCTGAGAAAGGAAACTCGTATCCCCACCAAATAAAACAAAGTAAGTATGCAGATTTTAAAAGGGCTTTTTCAACTTTGTCTGTGTCAAATAGTGGGATATCTAATTTAAGTTTCTTCTTGTTCTTCAAATCAGCAAGAAACTCAATATAATTTGGATTAAACTGCTTTAGCGTTTTATTAACAAGAACCTCAGTTTGCGCTTCTTTATGAAGGAGATCGCCTTTGATGGATTTCCCTGTACCCGGATCTTCAACTTGTACGTTGCGAATTAACAGGTTGCTCGGATTTTCTTTATCAACTGCAAAATTTAACATCTTCGCCAATGCTGATTCGAAGAAGCCGGAATCATTATTGCATTTTTTGCATGTTATTAGTTTGTATCGTCCTCCAACGGACTGAGGAGGAACATGATCAAGGGAAAATTCTGCATTACCTTGGACTCCATTCTTGGTGTTAACAAAGTATTTCTTTAGGCACAATGGACATATGTAAATATTTCCTATTGTTACATTTTTGTGCTCGGTGGATAGAAGATTTAATACTTGGTCAGTGTGGTGAACAAGTGTTTTACTGTACAGATACAAATGTTCTTGCCAAGTTGCTTCTGATATATTTTTAGAAAACACCTTCATTTCGTCTATCGAATCTGAATTGCCAAATCTGCCTATGATTCTTTAACCAAGACGTCTCTTTTCCAAAATTGCCGGCAACGTCTGGATATAGGAATTTCCTATATTTCCTTATTAGCCTTCAAATTAAACTTTTGCCTGCTTCGATCCAATGGGCTTTGAATTTGTGCAAAGCCTTTTGTCGTCACATGCGCATATCGTTCTGTCGTTTTTGAATTTTCGTGTCCCAGCAATGCCTGGATATACCGCAGGTCATTGCCATTCTCCAGCAAGTGGGTTGCAAAACTGTGACGCAGGGTATGTGCGCTTACATTCTTTTTGATGCCGGCAGAAATAGCACTTCGCTTGATGATGTGATTGACGCTTCTCTGACTGTACGGTTTGCCGCCCGGACCTTCGATAACATGGTGCTTAGCCTGATACTGCAATGAATACTCTGTTAAGACATCACAAGCAATTTTTGACAGCAAAGTAATTCGATCCTTATTTCCTTTTCCGCCCCGGACGTGGATAACACTGCGCTGAATGTCGATGTCCACCATCTTAAGTTTCAGTAACTCGCTGATTCTTAATCCAGCGGAGTAAAGCAATATGATGAGCAAGCGGTGTTTTAAATTCCCGGTATGACTGATAAGGTCTGTAATTTCTTCTTCGCTCAGCACTGTCGGAATCGTAACTGCCTTTTTCGGCCTTTCAATGAAATACGTTGTCCGTTCATTTTTATTGACGCGTTCGTTGAAGAACTTGATGGCATTAATGGCTTGATTCTGCAGGGAACGACTTGCGCCTCGCTCCCGAATAAGGTAGAGCAGGTACCTGTGCACATCATCGTGATCGAACTGATATGCGGTAATCGGGTACAACCAGGTAAGGAATGAAGCAAACTGTGCGACATAATTCTGAAGCGTCGCATTACTGTAACCCAGTCTCATCAGGCATTCAGTATACTCCTGAGGTATTTTGATCGGTACTTTCGCAGGTAACTTTTTCTCGGGCAAATCCCAGCCGACAACATCGCACGGAACAATGGCTTTTATGCCGGCGGCCAGAGTTTCAAGTGTTTTCGGATTGAAACGAACATAGTAGCATTGATGTGTCAATGTGTATTGGCATCCCGGGAAATTGCGAATGAAGCTATAGGCATCGCCGTATCTCCCGTAGATCGCGATTTGTATATTATCTCTGTGCACAAGTGGTTTCAATGTGACCATTTGCGAATAAAGCCATAGATACCCCTTAAGAGACGTTTACATTCGATTATAACCGCGTGTAGCCGTTTGTAATCGGATATATTGGAAATCCGTGGTCCTGGCTGGAAGCAGGTTACTATATCTGTCTAAAATTTCCCGATTGTTGTACATCGGCAAAGGGATAGCAGCGGCACCCCGCAGTTGTGCGGGACGTGTAGCGGACGAGGAGTATAGCGGATAGCCCGGCCCCGAGGTACGAGGGGATTGCCCCAAAGGATCCTGGCTGCGGGACAGGAGAGAGGCATTCTTTTTTACGTTGTCCGGAGAAAATCGGCGTGGGTAGCATAACCTTAAAATAACTGCCGGTTGTTTTGGAAACTATCACGTTTTGAATAACTTAGCATCCCCAGGTTAATTTTTTAATATAATACATACTTTTATGCGCGCGATCTGGAAAGGCCACATACAATTCTCACTCGTTACGATCCCTGTCAGAATTTACAATGCTATCGACTCAGCACAGACGATCAGCTTCAATCTTCTTTCAAAGGAAGGTCACAATCCTGTAAGCTATGAAAAGAAGGACAAGGTGACCGGAGAACCGCTGAAGAACGAAGACATCATAAAAGGCTATCAGTATGAGCCCGGGCAATATGTGATCATCGACCAGGAGGATTTCGACAAGGTGAAGCTCAAAAGCGAAAAGGTGATCGAGATCCAGGGTTTTGTGGATGCAGCCGAAGTGAGCGCCTCGCTGTTCGAATCTCCCTACTACATTGGACCGGATGGCGACGTAGCGGCAAAGACCTACGGCCTGCTTGCCGAGACCCTCAAGCACAGCAATAAATACGCTGTCGGGAAGGTAGTGCTGAGGGACCGTGAAACGCCATTATTGCTTGCGCCGCATGAGAAGGGTATTGTGATGTACCGCCTTCGTTATCCCAACGAGGTGCGTGACATCAACGAAGTACCGCTTTTGAAGGACGTGAAGGCCGATAAGGAGCAATTGAAACTCGCCACGACACTCGTCGACTCGATGACCGTTAAATTCAGCGACATCGAGATGAAGGACAACTATACCGAGAAGCTGAGAGAGATCATCGAGGCCAAGATCGCAGGCAAGGAGATCGTTGTGAGGGAAGAGGAAGCGCCTAAGGTTGTCGACATCATGACTGCCCTGAAAGCAAGTATCGACGCTGCAAAGAAGAAGCCTATGGAGAAGGCAAAGGGAGAAACTGCGAAGCAGGAAAAGGCGGCAAAGCAAACGAAGACTGCGAGGAAGAAGGCGAGTTAGTCGTTTTAGTAGTTAGTTTTTAGTATTTAGAATTTAGATAAATTCCGTGCGGTCAAATAAAATGAATGCATAATTTCAAGGAGTTGAAGATCTGGCAAAAGGCCGTTGATCTGGCAGTGAAGATCTACATAATAACTAAAGACTTTCCCCCGTCGGAGATATATGGATTGACATTCCAAATGCGGAAAAGCGCCGTGTCCATTTCCTCCAATATCGCCGAAGGTGCCGGCCGGAACAGCAATAAGGAATTTGTGAATTTCCTGTCGATTGCCAATGGCTCATCGTCCGAATTATTGAGCCAGGTGATCGTCGCGAACAGAGTTGACTTGATTCATGATGCGACGAGCCAGGAGCTCGAAACGGATATAGCGGAAATTCAGAAACGGATATAGCGGAAATTCAGAAAATGAATAGATCGCTTCAAAATAGTTTAGTTGCTTCCCGATGATCTGGTCGCCAGGTCCTGAATCTTGCATTTACTAACTACTAACGACTGAATACTGACCACTGGAGACCCGCAATTGCCGGTTGGCAGGTCCAGGACCGCAATCCGTGACAAATGGTGTCAAACCGCAATTCAATCCACATTGCAGTCACCGATTTCTCAAGATTTTTGCGTTACATTTGCATATGGCTAAGATCGTGCAGTTCAATTTCAATGCGCCTCCGGAGAAGTTCGGTCTTCAGCCTGTTCAAAAGAAAA
>CBHTUB010000381.1:0-6040 GCA_966095595.1 uncultured Chryseosolibacter sp.
AGAACCTCACATACCATGAAGCCAAAAGCAAAAACCAGAGAAGGATCGATGATCCCAGCAGGCTTGTGGATGCCAATTTTCTCGTCGATGCCAAAAGCTTCAATATACTTGAAACCAAACTCGCCGAACTCGCGACGACTACCGGCTATGCCTCGAAGATCGTTGAGCTCGCACGACGCGATGTGGACGCGCACAAGAACTTCGCCGAAGATCTTGACAAAATTGCCTCGCGTGAACATGTGACCTTGCCTGACAACATGAGCGACCAGCATCAAAGCATGTATTATGAGCTTGTAAAAGCAGATCGGGAAGAATTCGACAAGCTCTACCTTCAGATGCTCGACAAAGTGAATGAAGATATGTCGCAACAATTTGAAAAAATGGCGACAGAAGCGACAGACGGCGACGTGCGGGCCTTCGCTGCCCGGAAGCTGGATATGCTTCGCAACCAGGAAAAAACCATCAACGACGTGGAAGACGCGTTGTTGAATACTTATTAACCAATTCGTTCTATAAGTGAAGGCATCGTCCCACGGACGGTGCCTTCTGTTTTTGTTTCCTCGCCTTGTGTCTCGCAGCACACACCGTTTTTATTCTCTTTTATGATGTTTGATTTCCCAGACCTCATGTTTATCTTAGATAGTTAAACCTGCCCCACCAACGGCCGGCCTGTGCGAAAATGAAAGGTCATATTCTGATAATCGAGGACGAACGTATAGTCGCTGAAAATCTTTCCGCCACTATCAGGCAACATCTTGGAGCAACCAGTCACATCGTTGATAACGAGAACGATGCACTGACTTACCACAAACAACATCAGGTTGATCTGATCGTCAGCGATATCAACCTGTATGGACATTCGGTTGGACCCGCCATCATACAGCAATTGCTGGATATCCGGAAAATTCCGGTTATTTATCTCACGGCATATTCGGAAGATCAGGAGCTGAAGGCAGCACTCGACACCAACCCGGTCGCATATGTTTTGAAACCATACCTCGAAAGACAGATCCTTGTCGCCGTAAAGATGGCGCTTACGTCCTCAGTCGCTCCATCAGAGACCGCACCGAAGCCCACGCAACGCGAGCTGGAGATCATTCAACTGATTGCCGAAGGACTAAGCAGCAGAAAGATTGCCGACAGGCTTTTTATCAGTGAGCATACGGTAAGCACCCATCGTAAAAATATCCTCAAGCGATTTAATATGGACTCAACAGGTGAGTTGGTTGCCTATGCGATCAAGAACAAGTGGATCAGGGTCTGACACATGATGGCAGTCAGAAAAATAGGCGTACTGATAGCGGGAGATCCGGAAAAATTTCCCCTCGAGCATCGCATTTTCAATTCAACAACGATTGTCATTACGTCGTTCGCAATCTTCGGATCCATAGCAAACCACTTTCTCGGACTACATCCGATGACGGTTTGGATGGGCGTGGTCGGCTTTTTCATAGCCGCCGGTTTTTATTACTACTCGAGATTCAAGGGCGTTTTCGGGATCCGGATCTCGCTTGGCTTCGTCATTACCAGCATATTGATCCTGGGAACGATTCACTTCTTCAACGGCGGATTGGATGGCAATGTGATCTATCTGCTGATCATGCTCCTCAATATATTCCTGCTGGTTGTCCCCGAAGGATATCAGGTGACCATTTACATTATTTACTATTTGAGCTTTATCAGCCTCCTGTTACTTGAATACAATTTCCCGAATTGGGTAGTGCCCTACAAGAGTACCGAAGAGCGATTCATGGACCACGGTGTTACGATGTTCTACTGCCTGCTCTTTACGGCGGTAGTGATCACGCTTTTCCGTAAAAACTACAATCAGGAACGCGAGAAGGTCCGACAGCAATATGTACAGGTAAAAGAGCTGAATTCACAGATCGACCGGCAAATGTCCAAGCTGGAGCAACAGAAAAAAGATCTCGCCATTGCAGCGGAAGTTGCCAATGACAAGAATGAGAAAAACAAGATCCTGCTGCGTGAGCTCAACCACAGGGTAAAGAACAACCTTCAGGTTGTCAGCAGCCTGCTCAATTTGCAGTCACATTCGATAGCCGACGAAAAAGCGAGGGCAGCGATCATCGAGAGCAAAAACAGGCTTCTTTCCATGGTCCTGATCCACCAGCGATTGTATCACAATGAAAATGCTACGCAGATCTTTATGCCGGACTATCTTCGCGACCTCGCTGAAAACATAGAATTCACCTATAGTGCCGAATCGAAGAACGACCTGATCACCTACGCAATCGATCCGATCTTTCTCAGTGTAGAACACGCGATCCCATTGGGACTGATCTGCAACGAGATCATTACCAACTTCTTCAAACACGTGGCTCCGAAGCCGTCGGCATCGTTATGCATACAATTCACCGCTACCGATAATGGTTTTCTCCTTCTTGCCCGGGACAACGGCCATGGATTCGATGTCAACAATGTAGACGGTTCCTTTGGCATCAAGCTTATCCATTCGCTCATCAAACAGCTCGGAGGCACAAGCGCTTTGACTTTCTCTCCGGGAACGAATTGGGAGATAAGTTTTGGAATGCAGGGACCGGCTGCAGGAAGTTAATAGTGTCTATTATCGTCTATGGCCGTAGCTGCTGGCACCGGCGATCAGCTAAATGCCAAAAGCCAAATGCCAACAACCCTATACCATTAAACACTTAAACACTACTACGCATTCACGATAGACCCCCCGTTGGGATGAAGTACCTGTCCCGTGAGAAACGCAGCCTCGCTCGAAGCGAGGAAAACGTAGCATGTTGCGATCTCGACAGGCTGTGCAGGGCGCTCCATCGGGATATCCTTTCCGAATTCACTCACCTTGTCGTCCGGGAACGAAGCGGGGATCAACGGTGTCCACACCGGTCCGGGTGCCACGGCGTTTACCCTGATGCCACGTTTGATCAATGATTGCGACAGACTTCTCGTGAAGGAAACAATGGCACCCTTCGTGGATGAGTAGTCCATGAGTGTCTCATTGCCCTTGTACGCCGTAACGGAAGTAGTGTTGATGATCACGCTACCCTCCTTCAAATGCTCAGTAGCATATTTGGTGAGAAAGAAATAGGAAAAGATGTTGACCCTGAACGTATACTCCCATTGCTGTGCGGAGATATCCTGGATGTCGTGCTGTTCATATTGAACCGCGGCATTATTCACGAGGATATCCAGTTTCCCGAACTTTTCGATCGTTTTATCGATCACATTTTTGCAATTGATCTCCACAGAGACATCCGTCGGTATCAGCAACGCTTCCTTTCCGTATTTTTTAACCATCGCTGCGGTCTCCTGCGCGTCCTGGTGCTCATTCAGATAAACGATGGCAACATCTGCTCCCTCCTTGGCGAACAACACGGCCACCGATCGCCCGATACCACTATCACCCCCACTGATAATGGCGACCTTATCCTTCAGACGGCCGAAGCCCGGCTGGTCCGTGTCATACACAGGTCTGGGCTTCATGTCGCGCTCGATTCCGGGCTGCCTGTTCTGATGTTGTGGCGGTATATCGCCCGGCATTATTCCAAGTTCTTTCATAGTTTCAAATTTTATATTCCCGACTCGGTTCTCATGGAATAGACATCACGATCGATCTCGTCCAAAACTCTCTGGTATAAATTGCCACCGTCGTCACGCTCGATCGTTATCCCTACACTATGATCATCGATGTTGTCAATGATGATATCGTTGTATTTTCTAAGTATTCGCACGACTTCGTTCCGTTCAGCCGTGTCGAAAAAGATCCTGTAATTTTCCATAATATTTTCTGTTATGCTTCATATCTCATCAACGCGGCGATCGAGGCTCCGGGAACAGGCATTTCCGAGTTCTCCAGAATATGAACTTCGCCCGCATTGAGAATCGTCCGGATGATTGCCTTGTCGATAAGGTCCTCATCTCCCTGCTGCTGACTTTCGTGAATATCAAGTTTATTATTGAGCTCATCGAACTTGCCCCACAGATGCTCACCCTGCCGCACAAACAGGTGCCACACGCGGCTGTAATACGCGGCCGGTATCACGTCGGCAGGAACACTGGAAGTCAATGCAGTTGCAGATTGGTTACCATACATCCCGATGGCTTTCCTGTGTCGCTCCCTAAAATATGGACGCATTTTTTCCAGGGCTTCGGTATAGAGCGAATTCGCATCGAGGTGTTCATAGCTTCCCGTGAGCGCCTCAGGATGGATATACTTATATTTGGCCACCGACTTGTATATCGGTATCATGTACTCCACTCCTGCCAGCAGCAACGGTGCATTCTCGTTGTTCAGCAATGTTTTCCACAGTGTCTCGTCCACTTCATCGAAGTACATGGCAATGTTTGCCTTTTCATCGGGTTTGCCGGAGCCTATCCCATGAAAATTTGCACCACCACCTGCTCCGCTCGTGTCGGTCCTGAACAGTTTCTGGTCATCCTTTTCCTCGAAGTGGACTACATCATCAATGCCCCTTGGCATTTCCGGAACAGGAATGTGCACCATCCCGAATTGATCGGCACGATATAACGTCGCCTGCTTTTTGCTGACCACAAGCAAATAGAAGTAGTCGGTGCTGATGATCAATGGAATGAGCGGGCTCAGGTAATAAGAGGTATTCATCATGATCTCCTCTTTTGGTTGGTAGGGCAGCTTGACGTACCTGAACTGATCCCTCGAAATAAAGAACGCAAGCCCCATCGAGAGATTGAGCCAGAATTCGTTCTGCCTCAACAGATCATATCCCGGCTTTAGCAATTGGTCGATCGTGTCCTGGTCGACATCCTGCTGTCTTAGCTTGTAACTGATTTGCTGAAGGACATTTTTGAAAGCTATGGCATCCTTCTGTTCATTCTTTTCGACACCCGATGGATGCGTGGGCATGTACACGGAAATGCAGTGTTCCGTATTGCAGGAAGCAAGTTTGGCAAGTTGCTCCTTTGTCAATCTTCCAGTGATCTCTTCAGGCGTGGCTCCTTCCATCCGGGGATTTGCGAGTGTTTGCGTTTTGCTTTTGTAAGTCGCATTCGCATTGTCGTTGTTGTCCGGCTTTTCTTGCTTCCGCTCTTCACCCTTATCCACATTCCTGTTCGGATGTCGTACATGGATATTCGGAGCGGGTTCTTCTTCTCCTGTCGTATATTTATCGGCAATCTCTAAATAATCTTCTATTGCATTGGTGTTAATCTCCTTAAGTCCGGTTTTACCTTCAATCTTTCCGGGGCCGGCAGGCTTACCCTTGCGCGGATGAAATTTTCCCTCTCTATCCTTTCCCATATGCATTTCGTTTAATTGGATGTAAAGGAAAATTACTATACCCATCACCTGTCGCTGTAAGATAAAAACCGCTCGCACTGTCCAAACACACCACACTTCAACCAGCAAAACCGACGCTCAACAGCAATGGCATGTCTGGCATAATATTTTAACCAACCATACCACTAAGTGACAACAACCACTTACCATGACTGATTTTCAGCCTATTATTCATTTTATCTGAATTGACAGTTTGCCATTAACGACAGGGAGGGTATGAAAAAAATAATTATCGCAGCTGCAATTGTAACCTCTGTTTCAGCTATGCTTGGAGCAGATATTCGCAGAAATGATTCACCAAACGTTGCCGTTGCTACTCCGAAAAAAAAGTGTATCGGCTATACGATCATCGAGTTCGGTAAGGGAATTGACTGCAACGGAGACACTGTCAGGTTAAAAAAGATCAACGGCGTACAAGTGCTTGCAGAAAACTGATCGCATTCCCCTGCGCTCCCTGCCCATTGCTACATTCAAGCGAAAGATATATACATGCTATTAAACTGGCGACACCGAGGTCGCAGAGGAATGCGCTATGCTCAGGAGGCTGTCAAAGTACCGTTTCGGTTACGTTGGAACTGGTCGTTCCAAAGTTGAATGCCCTGTTCAATGCATCCACTATCTGTGCGACGTACTCCCTACGCGTACTTACTACTGCATCCTTATCTCCTTCGGCCGTGGTTATTCTCACCGAGTAACGATCCCTCAGCACAACGAGAAGGATGATTCCCAGGATGAAGA
>CBHTUB010000382.1:0-6039 GCA_966095595.1 uncultured Chryseosolibacter sp.
GGCGTCACGGTAGCGATCGCGTCCGTTGCATACCTCATTTTTCAGCAAGCTCAGAAAAAGAAGGCCCGGCAGGATGCCTTAAAGGATATGTTAAAATATCAGTACAACTAAAAAAATTGAAGAGGCTGCGACAACAGCCTCTTCTTTTTGTTTGAGAGTATTACTTATTCTCTTTCAGGCCCGGTAACATGGTCTTTGCCATTTCTGCACCGATGAGCGATTCAATGAGACCCATTCCACCTTTGCCGTCCTTGCTGACACCACCTTCGATGTAAACCTGAGGGAACTGCATCGTGGCAATTTTTTCAGCTACGCCTATCGCCGTCTCCTTTTGGATCTGCGCGCGTTCCTGCGGTGTCAAACCTGCTGCCACCTTTAAACGGTTGGCTTCGGCCTGTGCACGTTCACGAACCAGGTTCTGCTCCGATTCGAGTCGCGCGGTCTGAAGGGCGATCTCCGCGAGCTGCTTTTTCGTAGTTTCCTGTTTCAACTGTGTCTCTATCGCGATCAATTGCTTTACCTGTTCTTTCTCCTGGTCAACACGTTCCTTGGCTTTATCACGCTCACCTTCAGCAATGATCCTCTGCTGCTCCGCCTTGGCAGTTTCGATCTTTTCCATCTCGATCCTCTTCTGCGCCGAGATGTCGCGTTGTGCTTCGAGTCTTTGCTTGAAGGCCGGCTCCGGATACACTTCGTCGACGATCACCTGGGTAACGGTGATATTGTTCTTCGTGATCTCGTGCGGTATCCTGATCAGCTTGCCGTCGACATCGGTCTTTCTGATGATCTTATACCGCGTGTTGATCTCCTTGATGGTTCTCGGACCTGACTCCTGGATGGCGGAATAGATCGTGTCATTGAACTCGCGACGTTCGGTAGAGTAACCACCGTATTTCAACTGATCATCCACAGCCTGACGGAAATCCGTCGCAGCACCTGAAATGTAATCCTGCGCCGCAAACATGTAACCCGTGTTGCTGATCTGTTCTTTGATCGTAGGGATCAATGTGTTATTGATCAGGTTTTGCGGATTACGGAACGATTCCGCGAGTGCACGGAAAGTCTCGGGATCTTCAGGCATTTTCATACGCACAGAGATCTGAACGGCAGCACCTACACGGTCGATGAACGTGATGGCAATTCCAGGGACCACTTCAGGCTGATTGTCCCTGGCGGTCTGTGTAAATGTTACCCGGTCGGTGATCACACCTTCGATACCTTCTGTGGGCTCACCTTCTCCGACGACCTTGATATCGATTTCCTTTTGCCACTCCTGAATGGTAGCAAACCATCTGAACTTAAAGCCGGATGTGAAAACCGTACTCCATCCGCCGGTCGGATACACAAGATAATATTGGTGACCGAATCTCGAATAAAAGAATAGCTGATTGCTCAAGGCGAGTAGCGCACCGACAATCAGAAGTATCATCACTCGCTTGTTATCTTTCAACATGCTGAATGGTCCCGTGGTAAAACGGTTTCGAAGAACAAAGGCGGCCAATACCACAAGTATCAGCAATACGCCAACAACACTGCTAAATGCAAGCATAGGGTTTTGTTTGATTATGAATTGTTAAAATGTAAAAGAAACGAAATGGGGAATCGGCAATAAAAAGATGAGATGAGCTAAATGGTCTACATGCCGGTATTGATTTTTTTCATCAATCCACCATGCTGCTTACATGTAACCGAATAAAATATTTAATTATTTGTGCTGGATATGCAACCTTTTTGGCGCAAAAAAATCCGCCACCAGGTAGTGATGACGGATGAAGTTCTCATATTTTAAAAGTTCCAGATCTTGAGATGTTGAACTTGAAATCAATTCAACATCCACTCGAGACGCTTGAATGTCTCGTCGTGCGACTGATTATTTTCTATGTTGGCCTGGATGCTCTTGATCAATTCATTTGCCCTTTCACGTGAGTAGCCAAACTTTACGGCAAAGAGATTACACAACTTCATTTCTTCCAGGTGAACACTTTTGTCGATCGACATCATGTGAACCAGGTCATAGAACTGGTCGAATTTTTCCTGCTTGTCGGCAGGCAGTTCAAACGCTATGTCCGAGTGATTGTTGTGAATGCTTTTGAGTTGTGATTCCGTAATGTTGTTGCGCCTGGCGATTTTCTTGAGGAGGTCATATTCAACAAGATCAAAATTTCCATCGACGGCAGCCATCTCGATGAGGTTCTTCATGTGGCTTCTGGCAGTGGCTTTTCCTTGCTTGAATCTGCTAAGAATGTCAGTGAAATTCATACAAACAGGGGTTCGGGTGTAGATAAAAATAATAATTTTCGCCTGTTGCATAAAGTGTGCCGTAATGGAATTTGTTGTTAACAGGTGTTTAAACAAACAATAAGCCGGAACCCGCGCTGATTTGCTGCAAATTCCGGCTTTTGATCCTTAGTTCTTCTTATCGAGAGTTGGCAATACAAAATCGTCCAGCGGACTAGGTAACTTCATGATCGACTCTATTTCGTCGGGCTTGCGCGGCGCCGATGCTGACAGATGCTCGTATCCTGTTTTGGTGATCAGGTAGTCGTCTTCAATCCTCACGGCAATGCCCCACCACTTTTTATCACATGGCGCATTTTCAGGTATATAAATTCCCGGCTCTATGGTAATGATCATTCCCTCCTGCAGGTCGTTGTAAGTTCCCTTGTCGTGAACATCCAGGCCGATGTGATGGCAGCACCCGTGCGGGTAATAGAGGTGTTGTGAATTCTCGTCCTTGATTATTCCCAGATCCTTCAATCCACGGTTCACAATAACCCTGGTCGCCCTTGTAAGCTCGGCGAATGTCGTTCCGGGTTTGCAGATCTTCATGGCCTCTTCCTGCGCGCGCAGTACGAGCTCGTAGATCTGCCTTTGCTCCGGCGAGAACTTGCCGTTGACAGGAATAGTCCTGGTTATGTCGGCCGTGTATCCGCGATATTCCGCACCGAGGTCCATAAGAAGCAATTCTTTGGATGTGATATTCGGCTTGTAGTTTTCAACATAGTGAAGAATGCAACCATTATGGCCCGCACCAACTATAGACGGATACCCCACGTCTTCAGCCTGATACTTCTTGAAGACATATTCATGAATACCTTGCACTTCCCGTTCCGACATGCCGGGCTTCATTGCTTTCATTACCTCAACCTGACCTGCGCACGATATTCTCACGGCCCTCCTCACGAGCTCGATCTCCTCTGGAGTTTTTATTCCACGAAGCTTTGACATGATTATCTCCAGGTCGCGCACGTTCAGATTGTTCTTCTGCGGCTCCCTGTTCAACGTAATGCTTTCCGTACCCGGATAGTTGACCTTAGCCTTGAACTGGCTGATCAGATCGAACAAATCGGCGGAATCGTACGGCTCGTTGCGCGCGTCATTCTCGAAATCATAAAACAATATCTGATCGAACTTGCTGAAGTCCACATTGTATTTTTTGAATTCGGTGTTGTTGAATGCATGTTCCAGCTGCAACCGTGTTTTTACTCCTGCATCTCCTAACCTGCGGCCCGTCCAAAGTTCCGCTTGCGCATTTCTGGGCTGGACAAAAAAGATCTCGTCGTATGTCGTTCCATTGCTGGCCGTTTGCTTGTCCTTGAAGATAAACAGGACGGCGTTCGGCTCTCTGTAACCGGTTAGATAGTAAAGATCGGGATCCTGATGAAAGACATAGGTCACGTCGTTGGACCGGGTCCTGACGGGAGCCGCAAAAAATACGGCAACGGAATTTGCAGGCAGCTGCTCACGCAACTTTGTCCTGCGAACCCGGTGAAACTCACTGGTGAGAAAATCCTCTGGCAGGTCTTCGCTGGGTTGTGCCTGGAGTGTCAGGCTGGAAAAAAGAATAAGTACGAAAAATAAACGCTTCATATAGTGTGATTACAATCTCAATGTCTAAAAAAAAGGCTTTCACCCACCAAGTTATTGGGCAGGCGGTTTTTCACAAAGTTTAGCGGTGCTTCGGGGAAAATTCTGGCGGCCGGATATCCAGTCTGGATTTAATATGACTTTTTCTGGAGTTCAACAAAATCGGCCAAAATTCACGAATTTCTGCGTTCAACTTTATAAACCCGTACGTCGGGCTTATCAGAACGTTCGGTTCGGGGGCAGTTTGCGGCATAGGTTTGCAAAAAAAAATAACAAATGACACAAACAATTAACCCTGAGCGGAGATATGATCTTGACTGGCTCCGTTTCATCGCCATCGTGATCCTTCTGTTTTTCCACACCGGAATGTTGTTTAATCCCTGGGAGTGGCACATCAAAAATTCCGAGACCGATATAAGCTTTCGTTACTGGATGATCTGGCTTCACTTCTGGCGTATGCCCTTGCTGTTGTTCATCTCGGGAGCCGGGACTTACCTGGCGCTCAGCAAGCGAAGCGGCACACAGTATGCCGGCGAGCGTTTCAAGAGATTGTTTATTCCTCTCGTATTCGGTATGTTCGTGGTCGTGCCGCCGCAGATCTATTACGAGCACATCAGAGAATACAACGGCTACCTGGATTTCTACAAAACTGTATTTGATTTTAAACCCTATCCGGAAGGAAGCTTCAGCTGGCACCACCTCTGGTTTGTAGCCTATCTCTTCGTTTATTCATTGATCGCGCTGCCGTTTCTGCTTTACCTGCGATCAGAGCGCTCGCTGGCGTTCCGAAATTGGACAAAACGTTTGCTCGCGAGCCCTGCCGGCGTGTTGTTCATTCCATCCGCGCTTATTCTTCTTTCGCAGATCATTTTAAGGCCATACTTCCCAGAAGAAACGCATGGGCTGGTGGACGACTGGGGATTCTTTACGTTCTACATCAGCTTTTTTCTGTTCGGCATGCTGTGCTACAGCAACCCGGAGCTTTGGGTGTCAATAGGCAAAAACAGAAAGCACCTTTTGCTCGGAAGTATATTTATCCTCATTCCCTTTTACACGACGTACTTCCATTTCCGTGAGATCATTACGCTGCCGTGGGATATGCGAACCGTTGAGATCATGTTTGATGTCACCGGTATATTCCTGAGCTGGTTCACGGTGATCACCGTTATTGCGTTTGGGCAATATTATTTGAACAGGCCTCACCCATGGCTGAAGCATGTCAACGAAGGACTCTATCCTTTTTACATTCTTCACCAAACCGTCATCATCATGATCGGATACTACATATGCCAGATGGATTGGAGTATTGGCGCGAAATTCTGGACGGTAAGCTTACTCACGCTGGTGAGTTGTCTCTTGGTTTACTTCCTTTTGATCAGACCGTTTAACTTTATGAGATTGTTTTTTGGGATGAAGCCCAAACCGCGAATTGAATCCGAGACCGTTGTTCCTATGGAGGTGCCTGTAAAATAGGCCCCGTTGTTGTGCTTTGAATGCTGAGCACGGATCGTGCGCGACCGAAGGACTCATTGATGTCCGATCACGTGTCTCTGTATTTTGCCGCAAAGTCGCTAAGACCAGGACTTCGAAGAGAAATGCATGTTAATCTTTGCGATTCCCTTGCGCCTTCGCGGCCTTGCGGTTAATGGATTTTTGACTTACGCTATCAGATAACATTTTTGAACACGTTATGTGCCCGTGGAGATTCGCAAAGGGCCACGGAGAATGACTATTCTTCGTTAGTGATTTCCTCGAGCTGGTAGTCATGTCCCTTCCCGTAGGCAATGAGATCTTTCAGCTTGTAGCGCTCGAGTGTGAGCAGATCTTTTACGCGGAAGTCGCCATTGGCCAGCACGCTCTCAACGATGAATTCGTGCGTCTCGCGGAAATTGGTCAGACGGTATTTTTTGCCGGTGCGTAAAACATCGAGTGATATGGCCATGGTCGCTTTATTAAAGATCTTCTTCGCGTTCGAGCATCAAAATAGATGCCTGTGGAACAATAAAATATTTTTGACCCTCGTACAGCACTTCGATCGCGCCCTTCTGTAAAAAAATCGCAAGGTCGCCCTCCTGCGCCTGTAGCGGCAGATATTTAACCTGCTCTTCCTTTCCCTTCCATACATCATCTTCATCAGCCGGTAAAGGCAAGGGATAGCCGGGGCCAACCTTG
>CBHTUB010000383.1:0-6028 GCA_966095595.1 uncultured Chryseosolibacter sp.
TGTTTGATAAAGATAAAATGCGAATGCTTGAGGTATTCGATGATCAGGTCGACCGGATAGGTGATCAGAGGAAGGTCGGTCTCGTAGACGTGAGACGGCGATTCCAGTTCTTTGACGATCTGTGCGGTTTTGAGCCCCATTTTCTGGCAAACCTGGTCGAGTGTGAGTTCCGAATATTCATAGAAGCGGATACCAAAATAGAAAAGCACATACGCGTGGACGTAATTCTGGTCCACGAGCTCAGCAATCCGGGTATCTTTCAAGGCTACCTTACTCATTATTCATGTAAATATAAAAAAATAACACCTTGGAACAGCAATGAAAATGTCGCTGAAATCGACGACTTATCCGGTTCTCAAAATGGCACGGATGTGTAATATTTCGGTCAAATTCCCGTCCAACGTTTAATTTAGCGGTTCGTTTATAACGGATATCCGTCACTACAATTATGACATCGAATTCGAAATATCAGATCAAACTGCCGATTGTGCTGTGCCTGGGGCTTGCCGCGGGTATTTTTGTGGGTGCTACTTTCAGCAGCGGCAAGAGGGCTACAGACGTCAACCGTGACGTCCAGAAGTTCCGCGAGGTACTTACCCAGATCAAGGACGAATATGTGGACACCGTAAATACCTCGGTGCTGGTAGACGATGCAATTCAGCATATGCTGAACAAGCTCGATCCTCATTCATCCTATATATCGGCATCCGACCGGGTCAGTGCCAACGAAGACCTGCGCGGCAACTTCGACGGCATAGGCATAGAGTTCAATATTTTTAATGACACTATCGTTGTGGTTACACCTTTGAGCGGCGGCCCTTCGGAAGCGCTCGGCATTCTCAGCGGCGACAAGATCATCAAGGTGGATGATAAAAATGTTGCGGGCATCGGCATCAATACCACAGACGTAACGAAGGCACTCAAGGGCCCGAAGGGGACAGAGGTGAAAGTTACCATCCGACGCGGAAACAAAACCATCGACTACAATATCATCCGCGACAAGATCCCTCAATATTCGGTTGATGTTGCCTATATGGTTGACAAGGAAACCGGCTACATCAAAGTAAACCGGTTCTCGGCTACGACTTTCGAAGAATTCAAAACGGCATTGACGGAGCTGAAAGAAAAAGGAATGAAGAGACTCATCCTCGACCTGCAGGGGAATCCGGGCGGATATATGAACATGGCGATCGAGATGGCCGACGAATTCCTTCCGGAGGGAAAACGCATTGTTTCTCAATTGGGGAAGGAAAAGAAATACAATGCAGAAGCGTCATCAACCGCCAAGGGTGATTTTGAAACCGGAGACGTTATCGTGCTTGTGAACGAAGGAAGTGCTTCAGCAGCGGAAATTCTTGCAGGAGCGCTCCAGGATAATGACAGAGCACTCATCGTCGGGCGCCGCAGCTTTGGAAAAGGCCTGGTGCAATCTCCGTTCGATCTGTCGGATGGGTCTGAATTGAGACTTACGATATCACGTTATTATACGCCGAGCGGCAGATCGATTCAAAAACCCTATGAAGATGGCGAGGAATACTCCAGGGATATCATCAGCCGATACAATCACGGCGAGTTTTTCCATGCGGACAGCATCAAGTTCAACGATTCATTGAAGTATCTCACCCTGAACGGAAGGACCGTTTACGGGGGAGGAGGGATCATGCCTGACTATTTCGTACCGCTGGATACGACATTGAACAGTCACTATCTGAATGAGCTCTACACTTCCACTGCGATCCAGGAATACACATTCAATTACGCAGAAAAGAATAAGGAGAGGCTCGAGGCTGCTGGTTATGAATCGTTCCTGAAATCTTTCAAGGTCACTGACGGAATGCTCAACGACCTGGTGCGTGTCGGCGAGCGCAACAAGGTTAAGGCTGACTATAAAGAGCTATGGCGCAGGAAAGAATTGTTTCAGATCCATGTGAAGGCGCAGATCGCCAGAAAATTGTGGGGCAACAAAGGATTTTACCCGGTGTTCAATCAAACGAACGAGGTGTTCATGCAATCCCTCAAGTTATTTGATCAGGTACCCGAGGCCAGCCGCCTGAAAATGTAATTGAAAATCCCGGCTCATGTCCGGGATTTTTTATTCCCCCAGGTGTCATTAATTATTACTTTTGAAAACCTAAACAACAGCTTATGTATTACTACCGCCTCGGACAAATTCCCCCCAAACGTCATACACAATTCCGCCAGCCTGATGGAAGTCTCTACAAGGAAGAGCTGGTAAGTTCCGAAGGTTTTTCCGGCATCTACTCCAATCTATATCATATCAATCCGCCTACAAGGATCAAAATGCTGAAGGATCCCGTGAAATACGGACCGAAGCGAATCGACGACTACGGGTTGAAGCAGACACACCTCAATACTTCGAAGGTTGGAACGACAGGTAACGACTATCTCGATGCAAGGAAAGTGCTGCTGATGAACAACGACTGTAGCATCTCGATCTGCTCGCCGAAAGAACGGAAGATGGACTACTTCTATAAAAATGCCGAGGGCGATGAGGTGTTGTATATCCATGACGGCGAAGGTTTTTTGATCTCGCAGTTCGGTAAGCTCAGGATAACCAAAGGTGACTATGTAGTGATCCCCAGGACCGTGATCTACAAGCTGGAGTTCGCGGAGGGCCCCCTTCGTTTGCTGATCGTTGAATCCGCCTCACCCATCGAGACCGTAAAGAGATATCGCAATCAGCTCGGTCAATTACTTGAACATTCTCCTTACTGCGAACGTGACATACGACCTCCTCATGAACTTGTTACTGAGCGGACAAAGGGCGAGTTTCTGATGAAGATCAAAAAGCAGGGATACCTGCATCAGTATATTTACGATTACAGTCCCCTCGATTTGATCGGGTGGGACGGGTTCCTCTGGCCATATGCTTTTTCAATCAATGATTTCGAGCCGATCACCGGTCGCATCCATCAGCCACCTCCGGTGCATCAAACATTCCAGGCGCACAATTTTGTGATCTGTTCGTTTGTGCCGAGGTTGTTCGATTACCATCCGCACGCCATTCCCGCGCCTTACAACCACAGCAACATCGACAGCGATGAGGTGCTTTACTATGCTGAAGGTAATTTCATGAGCAGAAGAGGCATCGAGCGAGGCTCATTCACCTTGCATCCGGGCGGGTTGCCACATGGGCCACATCCGGGAACGGTCGAAAAGAGCATCGGCGCGAAGGAGACCCATGAGCTTGCCGTGATGATCGACACGTTCAAACCCCTATACCTGACCACCGACGCATTGGAATTCCTTGACAAAAATTATCCGATGAGCTGGACGGACGATTCGAATGTGCCATTCAATGAGATCAACACTCCTTGAGGGATTTCATATTTCAGGATCTCAAATTTCAGATTGGTGAATATTTGATTTTGGAATCGGTTTGTTTTTTACTTTAACGTTCGCGGTGATTTATTTGCCTGGCGGCGTAACTTAGATGGGTTCAATTCCGATAAAAGCAGGGTATACATACAACAACTTGTAATGGGAAAAATCGAACACGAGATCCAGATCAGATGGGCCGACATAGATGCGAACAGGCACCTTCGGCATTCAGCCTATTACGACTATGGGGCCTCGATGAGGATGAAGGCTTTGAGCGATCGCGGGCTGACCATAAAGAAGCTGGAAGAATTCAGGATGGGTCCGATCCTGTTCCGGGAGGAAGCGATATTCCGACGCGAAGTAGTGTTCGAGGATCAACTCAGGCTTACCATAGAGCTCGTGAAAGCAACGCCGGATTATGGACGATGGAGCCTGCGTCATCATTTCTTAAAGGGAGACGTCGTGGCGGCCATCCTGAACATTGACGGAGCATGGATCGATCTTGAAAAACGAAAGCTTGCGCCGGCAAATGATTTCATAAAGGATATCTTCGGGCAATTTCCGAAAGCGGAAGATTTCGAGTTGGTTGTGTCGGAAAAAAAGGCAACAACATGAAACGTCTGATCGATCTGAGTCACGTTATCGAACACGGCATGATCACCTACAAAGGTTTGCCGGCACCGATCATGTGCGATTACCTGAGCAGGGAGAAGTCGAGAGAATTTTACGAGCCCGGCACGGAGTTTCAGATCGGCAAGATAGAAATGGTTGCCAATACGGGTACTTACATAGACTGCCCCTTTCACCGTTATGCTGACGGGAAGGATCTCAGTCAGGTATCTCTTGAAAAGTTTGTAAACCTTCCCGCGCTGGTCGTTCGTGCCGACCACCGGAAGTCGATTGTTGTCGATCGCCAGGCTTTTGAAGGATTGGATGTTAAGGGAAAAGCAGTGCTTGTCAACACCAACTGGAGCGAGTATTGGAGAACGGACGCCTACTATTCGAATCATTCTTTCCTGACGGAAGATGCAGCGGTGTTCCTTCGCGATGCGGGAGCTGCACTTGTCGGGATAGACTCGCATAACATCGACGATACGCGCACACGCGCCCGTCCCGTTCATACCGTTCTGCTAAAGGCTGAGATCCTCATCGTCGAACACATGACAAACCTTAAAGATCTGCCCGATGCTGGTTTTATATTCTCTGCTGTTCCTCCGAAGTTCAAGGGTGTAGGTACTTTCCCGGTCCGGGCATTCGCTACCCTATAGTTCCCCTTTTATCCATTTTTCAATGACATCCGGATAGTGTTTGTACTCCAGGGCGTGAACACAATTTGCAATTTCGTCAGGCGAGTATGCAGGTCCGATCGGGCATGACGCCTGAAACAGAATAGCGCCTTCGTCATAATGCTCGTTTACGAGATGGATGGTGATTCCTGTTTCCGTCTCTCCGGCCAGTTTCACTGCTTCGTGAACTTTTGCACCATACATTCCCTTGCCACCATATTTTGGGAGCAGTGCCGGATGGATATTAATGATCCTGTCAGGATAATTTTTGACAAGATAATCCGGGATCAGCCAGAGAAATCCGGCCAGCACGATATGCGTAATCCGATGCTTGTGAAGAACGTCCGTAAATGAGGGATCGCGAAATTCCTCGCGGTTGAATACTTGTGAGGGGATCGAGAATTTCTTCGCGCGTTCAAGAACGTATGCGTCAGGCTTGTTGCTCAGTACGATGGCAACTTCGATCGTAGGATGGCCGGTAAAATGCCGGATGATCTTTTCAGCGTTGGACCCGCTTCCGGAAGCAAAAATGGCAATGCGTTTTTTCATTTCGTTGACGCGGCAAAGAAACGTATTTTTTTAAAGCTATCGGATAAATGCGAGGCTTAATATTCCCAACAGCATGATCGCTTTGCAAAAACTGCTGAGCCATGAATAATCTTTTTTGGTATCGGCGCGGATCAGTCTGTAAAGCAGCCAGAGTAACGGTGGAAAAAGGAATAGAAGAAAGTAGTAAAGTGGCAGTTGTGTAAAAAATATATTGAGGAACACCACGATCGACACAAAAACAACCATTATAAAATAGATGAATAGTTTGGTGCGCCGGATCCCCCAAACGATCGGCAACGTTCTACAGCCGAATGTATCGTCGCCCTTGAGGTCTTCCATATCTTTGATGACCTCGCGAATCAGCGTCATGAAAAATGCGAACAACGCGTAGGAGATGATGAGATAGTGAACCTCGGCCGGAAGGCTGCTTTTCCAGTTGCCGGTCGTATACAGGCCATCAACCATCATGACGGCAATGGCGGTCATAAGCGCTACGACAAAGTTTCCTATGAAGGGTTGCCTTTTTAAATCGTTTGAGTACCACCACAACAGGAATGCCGCGGCGAAGTTGATCGCACCGATCCTCCAGTTTAAAAACGCTCCGATGGCAACTCCTGACATCGAAAGCAATGTATGATAAAGCAAGGCGTAACGGCGTGTGATGTTTTTTCCGATCACTACGCGTTCCGGTTTATTTACCAGGTCGATCTTGATGTCGTAGTAATCGTTGATGATATATCCTCCTGCAGCAATGGCGACGGTCGATGCGACGAGTAAGAGTAGTCGCCAGTCCGTGATCGTGTGCCATCCTATCAGCATCACCGCGGTGAAGTATTGCGAGAAGGCGATGA
>CBHTUB010000384.1:0-6012 GCA_966095595.1 uncultured Chryseosolibacter sp.
GCGTTGGAGTAGCCGACCAGTGCAAAATGTTCTCGACAAGTATCGAAGTATTCTGTACCTGCTCTTCCAGCTGTAGCGTAATGCCCCTCACTTCCTCCGGCTTGATATAGTTGGAGTTCATCAGCATAAGTATCCCCTTGATCGAGTTGAGCGGTGTTTTCACGTCGTGCGACATAACTGAGAGAAGCAGGTTTTTCAGAACATTCGATTCAGACAATTCTTCGGTCTTTTTTGCTATCGCCTGCTCAAGGTCTGCTTTTGTCATTTCGGATAGATAATATGCGATCGCATTTTTTCTGGCGAGGATAAAGGCTTGAAAAAGCAGAAATACCAGTGTAGCTGCCTCGAGTAAAAATGTATATCGTTTTACCGCCACGCCCGAGTTGGCGATGATCTCGACGATGATAAGGGGCGTAGCAATACACATGGCGATCAGTGTCGTAGTAGCTTCGGGAAGCCGGGCTTTGAATGCCCTGTATAGCGCAACACAGGTCACTCCGATCAGAAACAGATAGATCAGATGAACGAGATTGAGCAGGCGCACATAAAAGTCAAAGTCGGTAACAATCGGAAAGATCGCCGTTGCCAAACCAGCAACCACAAAAAATTTCAGGAAACGTTTCGGGTAGACAGTAGGAAACAGTGAGTGGAAGTATAGGCCCGAAACCGCTATCAACGAGTAGACACAAAAGAACTCCATCCTCTTAAAGGCCCCGAAACTGAGGCTGGGAAAAACTTCGGCGAGCGGGATACCATTTCGTGTCATGGTCAATGTGCGCAGAAGGACGCCGAGACAGATCAAAGCCAAATAAAAAAAGGACTTCTTCCGGGGATAAAGCAGGTAAAGGATAAAGTGATAGATCACCATCGCCATTAAGCTTCCTGCAAAGAAGATTGCAATGCCACGCTCAACCATATTTTTTCAAATTCTCAATTAGTACACAATAGCCGCACTATGTAACATGAAAATTTATTGGGGACCAATCCTAAGCCCTGGAAGAAATGGGGAGTCTGCCAGATGCATATCGCTGAAATAACGCCGTATCCTTCATTCTATCTTCGAAAATTATAATCACAGACACCATTCCAGTAGACGAACTCAGGTCACCCTGAACCAAAAATGTGACACAATACAAACGCTCTCACGGAAAAAGTTAGGGAAAAGCGTCCAGATGTCTCGATGCCTCAACCGAGGGAACTCCGGGAATGATTAGAATTACTATCATCGGACGACCTGCGGCGGCGTCAGAGGTATGTGTTAAAATGGGAACTGTTAAATTGCTTTGCTGCGCGAGGGTTCCAGGTGGTACCTCCGTGCCATCACTGCAAGGGGAAGTCCGATGCAAACAATCAGAATCGCCATATTGATCATGGCGCCGGCAAGGTCGAACGGACGGTTTGGAATTTGAGTCGAAGGCACAACGATCAGATTCATCACACACCATACGAACAGCCCATATGCAATTCCGGTAATGATGACATTGTATTGAAGAGCCTTGACCTTGGGATAGATCAAAAAGAAAAACACCGTAAACGACAGGGCGATGAAGTAATGACAAACCAACCCGATCACTTGCATAACCGTTCCTCCCGAATACGCTTCTTGTCCAAACAGGGCACTCGCAATGAAGGTTAGAACTATCAGGGGATTTTTTCCTGTCTTCACTACTACCATGATAAAGGCAGCCAGAATATCCAGCGTGCCAACAAGGAGCCACGCTTTCACGATTTGGTTGACGGGGAGCTTCATTAGATTAAATGTACGAATCATTTACGAAATGCCGTGTAGCGACGATCCTTGCGCGAAGGCGATCAATAAAAAAAGACTGCGAAATCCGGTACTTGAACAATGACAAGGTTTTGCGGAACAGGGTATATATACGCAACGGAGAGGATACGAGCGCATCCTGCCGATACAAAGTCAATAAATAGGGGTTTTCCCTAGGCCATCCCTTAACTCAGCGCCGGATCGGCTATCAAAACCTCCATTCATCGATCAGAACACCAATATCCTCCATTACCTGATTTTACCAGAATCAGAAAATCCCTGATGCCTGGCAGCGGCTATGTTTGCAATTTTGAATCATCAACAAACACAAAAAGCATATGGGAATCACAAGAATTAGGATTTGCGTCGCAACGTTGATGATAGTGATTTACTTTAGCCTTGCTATCTATTCAATGATCTAGCGATTGTTTTCTGTTTTTTTCATCCCTCCAGAGTCGTCTGCCGTTCGGGTAGAGACTCTGTTGTTTTTTGTGCCTAACAGGGTTGACCGCCATCGTAGCTCCGAATTCCACCTCAACACCTTAAATATTTATAGTATCATGATGTTAGTGAATGCTCAGGGTCTGCACAGAACGAGGCAGGGAAAGGAATCACAATCAAAAAATCAAAATGCATTTTCTTCTAAAATCTAAAATCGTTAATCGAAAATCTTAAATCAGTATTCTTGTTCCACTCCATCACGACAAACCCTCAACCCGCCCACCCATCTCTATACAGGCTACGGGATTTAATCGCATATGCCAAATTTTACACCTGGATACATTCGGTGCCTGCCAGATCTGCGATCGTCCTCGATACTTTTAGTATTCTGTCGTACGCACGGGCGGAAAGCCCAAGCCTTTCCATTGCCGTTCTCAGAAGCGCTTTACCTGCGTCGTTGATATTGCAGATGTCTTTCACCATGTTCGACGGCATCATGGCGTTGCAATAGACATATTCCTGTGTCGCAAAGCGCGCGGATTGTATCTCCCGCGCGCGCACAACCCTGTCGCGGATCTGTTCACTTGTTTCCACTTTTCTATTGGCAGTCATCTCATCGAAGCCTACAGGCACGACTTCAACATGGAGGTCGATGCGGTCAAGCAACGGACCGCTCACCTTACTCAGATAGCGCTGCACAACGCCTGCGCCACACACGCATTCTTTTTCAGGGTGGTTGTAGAATCCACAGGGACATGGATTCATGCTCGCCACCAACATAAAATTCGCCGGATAATCGAGCGACACTTTTGCCCTCGAGATGGTGACGCGTCGTTCTTCCATAGGCTGGCGCATCACTTCCAGGACTGTCCGTTTAAACTCCGGAAGCTCGTCGAGGAACAACACGCCATTGTGCGCGAGCGAGATCTCGCCGGGCTGAGGGTTACCGCCCCCGCCGACGAGTGCGACATCACTCACGGTATGATGCGGACTTCGGAACGGCCGCGTCGTGAGCAAGCCTGTATCGCGTGAAAGCTTGCCGGCAACGGAGTGGATCTTTGTCGTCTCGAGCGCTTCCTGCAATGACAATGGAGGCAATATTCCGGGAAGCCGTTTGGCGAGCATGGTCTTTCCTGCTCCCGGCGGTCCGATCATGATAACGTTATGGCCACCCGCAGCTGCGATCTCCAGAGCACGTTTGATGTTCTCCTGTCCCTGCACATCTCTGAAATCGGTATCGTAGGCATTCAGCTTCGAAGTGAAGACCTGCTTCGCATCAACTTTCACCGGATCGATGGCGATGTTCCCTTTAAGGAATTCCACTGCCTCGGAAAGCGTTGTCACCGGGATAACATCGATGTTCCCAACGACCGCCGCTTCCTTTGCGTTGCCTGCAGGGATCATCAATCCCTTGAAGCCTTCCCTTTCTGCCTGAATAGCAATAGGTAACACTCCCTTGATCGGTCGCAGTGTCCCGTCGAGTGCGAGCTCGCCCATGATGAGGAACTCATGCAGGTTATCGGACTCGAATTGCTGCGAGGCCTGAAGTACACAGAGTGCTATGGGGAGATCGTATGCCGAACCTTCTTTGCGGATGTCTGCGGGCGCGAGGTTCACCACTGTCTTTTTGCGGGGCATAAAAAATCCGGAGCTCTTGAGCGCTGACTCTACCCGATGTTGACTTTCCTTGATCGCATTGTCGGGAAGACCGCTCATGAAGAATTTGGTGCCCTGGCCTACACTTACTTCAACCATGATGGTTCTTGCATCCACGCCGAATACGGCACTTCCAAAGGTCTTTGCCAGGTGAGAGGTTGGTGTCATTAGTTATTGGCAACACGTTATGTGTTACCATTACCAATATAGTAAAAGTTTTCAGTTACGATGCTTCAAATCATAAAGCTAAACCTTCAAGAAAGACAAAAGGCGAGTTGGGACCAAAGTTGAACCCTGCAAATGTACCGTAGGGATATTTTAACCGCAGAGCGTGCCAGGGATGACCGGAGATCGTTGAGAGAATCTATCTCGCTAACTGGAGCTTCGGTTAAGCGCGTGGATTTGATTGACCAGGTTGTACAGGTGATTTCCTGGAAGCTTCCTGCAGATCAAAGAGTTTGGCCTTCAAGGTGTTCAGCTCATGCTGAAGCGCATCACGTTCTTTTGCACTTTCCTTGTTTACTGACAATGCCCAGAGAAGATCAGCTATGAGCATCAAGAGACCCAACAAAGTCACCCACTTGAAATATGGAACCCAGCCCACCATCTTAAACATGAGGCTGGTGTTGTTGTCCAGAATAAACGTGAATATAAAAGCGATTAAATGGAAGAGTCCGAAGAGACTATAAAAGATCCATCTGTTTTTCTTCATGATGCTAGCTGACAGGGGTTTGACAAACTTAAGTCTTTAAACGGTAAACTAAAAGCATGAAAGGCACATATAGTCGCCTGAACGTAAGATAACAAACGATTTTCAATTAAATCAGAGGTCAGACCTTTTGAATCTCGTTCAGTTTCCGGTAGAGTCCGTTGTTGAGCAACAAAGTATCATGTCGACCACGCTCTACTATTTCACCATTCTGGATCACGATGATCTCGTCGGCGTGCTGAATGGTGCTGAGACGGTGCGCGATTACGATTGATGTTCTGTTCTTCATCAGGTTGAAAAGCGCGTCCTGCACTAACTTTTCAGACTCGGAGTCCAGCGCAGACGTTGCTTCATCAAGGATCAGGATCGGTGGATTTTTCAACACTGCACGGGCAATGCTGAGGCGTTGCCGTTGACCACCGGAAAGCTTCGAGCCGCGCTCACCGATCATCGTCTGATATCCGTTATCAGTCTGCATAATGAAATCATGAGCGTTGGCAATTTTTGCGGCATTGATCACATCTTCTTCCCTGACCTTGGGCATACCGAAGGCGATGTTATTGAAGATCGTATCATTGAACAGGATGGACTCCTGCGTCACCACGCCCATTTGCTTTCGAAGTGATTCAAGATCGTAATCCCTCATCGACCGCCCATCGATCAGTACATCGCCGGAAGACGGGTCGTAGAAACGTGGTATGAGATCGGCAAGTGTAGATTTACCTCCTCCCGAAGGGCCAACCAACGCAATGGTCTTTCCCTTGGCAACCTTCAGATTGATATTTCGGAGAACGTGATCTTTATCATAGGCGAAGCTCACATCCCTGAACTCTATGCTTTCCCTGAAATCGGTCAACTGCTCTGCGTTCGGCTTGTTTCTCACCGCCGGATCAGTGTCAATCAGCTCGAATATCCTTCGCGCCGACGCTATTCCCTTCTGCAACGAAGTGATCCCATTCGAAAAATTCTTTGCAGGCTGGATCATCTGCGCATAGAACCCGAGGAATACGATGAAAGACGATGCATCCAGCGCACCGTTCGTTACTTCCCTTGAGCCATAGTAAAGAATGAACGCAACCACCAACACACCGAGGAACTCCGAGAGCGGTGAAGCAAGCTCGTTTTTACGGGCGATGGAAAGATTGACTTTTCTATGAAATGACGTCTCGTTATCGATCTTGTTGACGATAAAATCGCGTGCGTTAAATGCATTGATGACCCGCATTCCACCGAATGTCTCCTCGAGAATATTCACGATCCTGCCCATCGACTCCTGGCTTTGCTGAGCACGCCTTTTCAATTGTTTGATGATCACGGAAATCACGCCACCCGTAACCGGGAGGACGATCAGCGTAAACAAGGTGAGCTTCACGGAGATCAAAAATAATCCTACCAGATAAGTGATGAGGGTGATCGGCTCCTTGATGGCCTTTAAACT
>CBHTUB010000385.1:0-6000 GCA_966095595.1 uncultured Chryseosolibacter sp.
ATCTCGTTCATCGCGGCGGTTTGCTCTTTTTTTATAAGTTACTGGTATCGCATCTGAAGACCGGCGATCTTATGCTGATTCTGCTCGTCGAAAGCAATCTTGTATTCAGCATTGATCCGCGCCACCTCTTCAGAATTATTAACGGCATTGACGGCATTCAACCTCTCCTTCACTTTCTGAATAAGCTCCAGATCGGAAGACCCCTTCACCTCATAGAATCCCTGTGGATTGCTTCCGTCCACATTGATCTCCAGATCGCTCTTATAAAGGATGAGGTTAAAAGCCTGCTTGTCGTAGAAGTTGAGAACATAATAACCCGGCTCGGTCAGACGTACTTTCTTCTCGAACGTGTTGTTGCTTTTGAGCATGATCGTATCCTGCCACTCACCTTCCACGCCTCCTTCCGTTAACTGCCTCAACACGATCTTTCCTCCTGGAGTTGGCACACCCACCTTGCCACGAAGCGTGATCGTCCACGACGGCACGTTTTCATTTTCAGAGCGCCCGCTGGCAGCCTCTTCCTTTCCCGAAGTATTGCAGGAGAAAAAGAAGCCGAGCATTACGATCAGCACCGTCTTGACGGTATTAAGCCGAAATACGCTTGTCTGAATTTTAACTTTTACTGGCGTTGGTGTAGTCATACCGGAATATCTAAACTGTTGTTTCCTCAGATCTTTGCTTCTGTAAGCTTTCGAGTGATCAGGTCGCTGGCAAGCTTCGGATCCGCCTTGCCTCTGCTGCGCTTCATCACTTCTCCCATAAACATGGCAACGATGCCCTTTTTACCTTTTTTAAACTCTTCCACCTTCAGCGGAAACTCTTTCAACACTTCTTCAACGATAGGAAGGATCGAATCACTGTTGCTGTCCTGGATCAAATTCAATTGCTGTGCCATTTCTTCCGGTGACCGGTCAGGATTCACCAGGAGCTCCGGGAACAACCGCTGCGCAGCCATCGTATAGCTTACCTTCCCCGAATCTATTAATCCTATAACGGCGCTTAAGGTTTCCGGTTTTATCGGAAATTCTTGCGCATCGAGGTTTGCTTCGTTTAAGTACGATTTTACAGGACCCATCACCCAATTCGAGGCAGCCTTATAATTCGTAGTATGGCGGCATACCGCCTGAAAATAACCGGCGATATCTTTGGAATCCGTAAGCACAAGGGCATCGTATTCCGGTATCTGGAAATCGCGGACGAACCGGAGCGCAAGTTCCCTCGGCAGCCCAGGCATCGACGATCTGATCTCCTCCAGCCATTGATCCGAGACGATCATCGGACTGAGATCGGGATCGGGAAAGTAACGGTAATCGTTCAACTCTTCCTTCTCGCGCATGCCATAGGTTTTCCCGTTTGAAGCATCGAACGTACGGGTCTCTGACGTAATGGCTCCTCCCTGCTCTATAACGGATATCTGGCGCTCGATCTCATGATCTATCGCCCGCTGCACGTTCCGGATGGAGTTCATGTTCTTCACCTCGACCTTCTTGCCGTACTGAGTCGCTCCCCTGAGCATCACCGATACGTTGGCGTCGCACCGGAGCGAACCCTCCTCCATATTCCCGTCACAAATTTCCAGGTAGCGGACCATCTTCCTGATCTCCGAAAGCAACGCCGCAGCCTCTTCCGAGCTCCGGATAGAGGGCTCGGTTACGATCTCGATCAGGGCCACACCGGCGCGATTCAGATCTACAAGTGTATCGAACTCACCGTCGAGATGCAAAGACTTGCCTGCATCTTCTTCAACGTGGATCCGGTTAAGCGTGATATTCTTTTCTCCCTGCTTTGTCGTCACGGTGACAAATCCTCCCTTACAGATCGGCGTGCGGTCCTGCGTAAGCTGATATCCTTTCGGAAGGTCGGGATAGAAATAATTCTTCCGGTCAAAAATATTGAACCTTGAAATCTCACAGTTGCATGCAAGGCCCATACGAATGGCATACTCGATCGCCTTCTTGTTCAGCAAAGGCAGCGTGCCCGGATGTGCGAGCGTGATGACGCTGACATTGGTATTCGGAGCGCTTCCAAACGTAGACGAATCCCTGTTGTAGATTTTGCTTTTAGTGAGCAACTGCGCGTGCACCTCCAGCCCGATCACAGCAACATACTTTTCACGAACAGCTTTATTCATGGAATGTGCCTGCTTATTTCTTCAGTAGTTGTTTCGCTTTTTCAACGACAGCATTCAAGCCCTCGGACTTCTTGCCCCCTGCCGTTGCAAAGAAAGGTTGGCCTCCGCCCCCTCCCTCAATTTCCTTCGCCAGCTCCTTCACCATGTTGCCGGCATGGAACTGATTCGTAGCCGCCAGCTTCTCTCCTATCATGACCGCGACCTGAGGCTTTCCTTCGACGTCGGCAGCCAGGACGAGCAAAAGGTCATCGAACTGATTTCTCAACGCGTAGGCTATGTTCTTCAGCGCATCGGCGCTCGGCACACTCACCTTCTCGATGATAAGCGTATGGCCGTTGGTCTTCGATGCTTTTTTTGCAAGATCATCTTTCAGGGCGTTTGCGCGTTCCTGATTGACAGCCTCGAGCTTCTTCTCCCACGCATGCTTTTCTTCCGCAAGATTCTTCACCGAGGCCAAAAGATCTTTGGGGTTTTTAAGAAGGTCGCGTAAGCCTGCAAGAAGCTCTAGTTCCGTCCTGACAAATTCTTCTGCGCCTTCTCCCGTAATGGCTTCTATACGCCTCACGCCAGCTGCAACGGAGCTTTCTGACGTTATCTTCATCAAACCGATCACGCCGGTTGCCGGCACGTGCGTACCACCGCATAGCTCGACGGAAAATTTGGGGTCGAAGGTGATGACTCGAACAAAGTCACCGTACTTCTCACCGAACAACGCCATCGCGCCCATCGACTTCGCGGCTTCGATCGGTACGTTTCGCTTCTCGTCCAGCTGAATGTTCTCGCGGATCTTCTTATTCACGATCTCCTCCACTTTCCTGATCTCCTCGGGCGTCATCGCCGCAAAGTGAGAAAAGTCGAAGCGTAATACTTTATCGTTGACAAGCGAACCCTTCTGCTCGACGTGCTTGCCCAACACCTGACGAAGCGCTGCGTGAAGCAAGTGCGTCGCCGAGTGATTATTCATCGTGCGTTTGCGCTTTGAGGATTCTACTACCGCATTGAATGTGCCCTGAAGATCGGAAGGCAGCTTCTCCGTGAAGTGGATGATCAGCTCGTTCTCTTTTTTGGTATCGACGATCTGGATCTTTTCCTTTCCGTTCTCTATGTAGCCCGTGTCGCCTGCCTGTCCTCCGCTCTCCGCATAGAATGGTGTTTTATCGAACACAAGCTGAACGAGCTCCTTGTTCTTTTGTTTGATGGTGCGATATTTCGTGATCCTCACCGGCGATTCCGTATGATCGTAACCGATGAACTCGGTTTTTTCATCCTCACCTACCAATATCCAGTCGCCCGTTTCTTTCGCCGCGTCGGCTTTCGAACGCGACTTCTGCTTTTCCATCTCGATTTTGAAGCCCGATTCATCAACGGACAAGCCACGTTCACGTGCTATAAGGGAAGTCAGGTCGAGAGGGAATCCGTAGGTGTCATACAATTCGAATGCAAGCGCTCCGCTGATCACCTGACCTTTCAATTCGGACTGAATCGCCTCCATCCGCTTCAAACCTTTTTCAAGGGTACGAAGGAAAGAAGTCTCCTCTTCGAAGATCACTTTTCCAACGTAATCCTTTTGAGACTCCAGCTCGGGGAATACATCTTTGAGCTGACCACTCAGAACTGGAACAAGTTTATAAATGAAAGGCTCCTTGAAATTCAGGAATGTAAATCCATAACGAACTGCCCTGCGGAGGATCCGGCGTATCACGTAACCTGCTCCGGTATTTGACGGCAGCTGGCCATCAGCAATAGCAAACGAGATCGCACGAATGTGATCTGCGATTACCCGCATCGCTATATCGGTTTTCTCATCCTTTCCATACGGAATCCCGGAAGCTTCCGCTGAAAAATTTATCAACGGCCTGAATACATCGGTGTCATAGTTGGACTGCACCAAATTGATCGCGCGACAAAGCCTTTCAAAACCCATCCCGGTGTCTACGTTCTTTGCCGGCAAATAGCGCAGGAGGGTTAGTGACGATCTCAGCTTTTCGCGTTTCGATTTCTTATCCTCGCCTGCATATTCCTGATCAAACTTGAACAATTCCGCGGCGCCGTTTTTCTCAGGATTCCAATAGCGCTCAAACTCCATGAAGACGTTATTCCATATCTCGATGACCTGGGGATGATCGTTGTTCACCAGGTCACGACCGGCAACTTTTGCACGTTCGCTATCCGAACGGAGGTCGATGTGTATTTCCGAACAAGGGCCACAGGGACCGAGGTCGGCCATCTCCCAAAAATTATCTTTCTTATTCCCTCGTATGATCCTGTCTTCTGAAACGAATTGCTTCCAGAGATCGTAGGCCTCCTGGTCAAAAGGAAGATTATCATCCGGATCACCTGCAAACACACTGACGTAAAGTCTATCCTTGGGAAGCTTGTATTCAACGGTCAACAGTTCCCACGCCCACTCGATCGCTTCTTTCTTGAAGTAGTCGCCAAACGACCAGTTCCCCAGCATCTCGAACATCGTATGGTGGTAGGTATCGATCCCAACTTCCTCCAGATCGTTATGCTTACCGCTTACACGCAGACACTTTTGTGTATCGGCAATCCGTTTGCTCTTCGGTATGGCGTTGCCCAGAAAGTAGTCCTTGAACTGCACCATCCCCGAATTGGTGAAGAGCAGTGTGGGATCATTCTTCAGCACAAGTGGCGCGGAGGGCACGATGAGATGTCCTTTTTTCTCAAAAAATTCCAGAAATTTTCTCCTTATCGATCCCGAATCCATTACCGAAGTTAATTTAAAGCGTGTAACTATTTGTTTTTTACTATATTAGCGCCAATTCCGGCAGAGTGTCCGGAGGGCAAGCCACAAAAATAATCGCAGTTGGGGAGATTACGCAGATAGGCAGGTTTTTTTTATGGCCGATTAAAGCAACAACCTGACTAACTTGTTATCTGCAAAAAAAGACATCAGCAGCGCCATCTACCGGTATAATGCCCAGACATGTCGTTATGAACGTACCAAACGCTCGTGGGGAAGTATCATCTTTTACGCCTCCGGAGTAATTGTTTGTTCCGCCATGATGCTCATCGGGATCCTTCTGCTTCACGACGTGCTTATCGATTCGAAAAACGAGATCAGGCTTCGCGCAGAGAATAACGCCCTCAGAAGAAATCAGCAGGTCGTACTCACCGAGCTCGAACCAGTCGAAACAAAACTTGTCTCCCTTGCGGAGAAAGATCAGCAGCTTCACAACAAGTTCTTCGGTCGTCCCGCGGATACACATAACAAAGAGCATATCGATCACTCCGGAATTCTCCTGTTCAGTCCCGCCGACTACCCCGAGACACTACAACAGCTCAACAACAGATCCGAAGAATTGATAGACGGCGCGCGATCAAAAACAACCGGCTACTCTGTACAAATACATGCGACGTATAAGAGTACTCCACTAGAATCTCTTCCGTTAACCGCCCCGTTGAAGAATTTTACACCTTCCACATTACTGTCGGGATTTGGGATGCGCATCAATCCGTTTCACAAGGGATTGTATAATCATCCTGGTGTAGACTTCGCGCTGCCACGGGGCACAGAGGTAATTGCGCCGGCCGCGGGCGTAGTGATCACCGCAAAACGAAGTGATCTGCTGGCGGGCTATGGCAACTATATCGAACTGGATCACGGCAATGGAGTGATCTCCAGATACGCACACCTCGATGATATCACCGTGCATGTCGGACAAAAAATATCAAAGGGAATGACGATCGCTTTCACGGGTAACTCCGGAGGCAGCATCGCGCCCCATTTGCACTATGAGATCATCCGAAACGGTGAGAATGTTGACCCCGTCAATTACCTGGTGCTCGACCGCGACGCAGAGATGTTTGTGTTGCTAAAAAATATCAGCTCAACCCAGAATCAATCG
>CBHTUB010000386.1:0-5960 GCA_966095595.1 uncultured Chryseosolibacter sp.
GCCTAACCGTGTAAAGCGTTCGAAGGATACAGTAAAACTCTTTGTTATTATTGCCGGTTCGGCTTCTGATCCTGAACAGCCGGTTCTACATTTAAGATGATTTTTAATGCGAAATTAATCCGCTAAAGTGTGTGGCACTCCGGACCAGGTTAACTTTGCAAGTGAAGATGGAGTGTAGTTTTTTTCTGGTTGAGGACGAGAATGTATTCAACGCCTTGATCGTGCGTGCGGAGGAACAAGGCCTGAAACCCCACGTTTGGCACGCGTTTAGCGACAGTGATATAGCACAGATTGTCAAGAACATCAATGGACCGTCGGCAACGTTCATACAGTTGATAGGCCCTTCGGTTGAGACTCAATATTCGTTTGAAAAGGCTGACCCGATTGCTACTGACCTGGCGCAAAGTCACGTCGTCGTGATGTATAGAAAAAACAATTAAGTACAGTGTACCGGTTAAATAAGGAGAAGGCGAGGTGATCCCCGCCTTCATTTTTTTATAGTTCCATTCTGGTGTGCCGAACGGTTGTCATGTACCCTGGGGATAGACCGCTGAAGATGTTAGCAAGGCAAGCCTCACGTCAGACTCTTCGAGCCATTCTATACTGGCAGTGGTACCGTTGACTGTGATCTTCACATAGTCATACGCAGTCGCACCCTTGTTGTCTTTCACAGCCAATTTCAGCACGTACGTTCCCGGATACATATTTGTCAACGTCACACTCGACGTGTTTGCGTACTTCATCGACAAAACGGAGGGGCCGGAATATTTCGACCATTGCCAGCTTGCGATCGTACCGTCGCGGTCTGTGGCAGTCCCCGTTAATTTTAACGACGAATAGGGAAGGGTGATGGTCTTGTCGGCACCCGCGCTGACCGTGGGGGCATTCGTCACATTTACAATGATATCATCTGTATCCGTCGCACCCTTATCATCTTTTACAGTAACCCTGAATGAATATGTTCCACTCACGAGGTTCGAAAGCTTTACGGTGGAGGTTGTCTGATTGTACATGGACACCGTCGGCCCCGACAGTTTGGACCACGAATAGGATTTTATCGTACCGTCCCGATCCGACGCTGTTGCCTTGATGGCTATGGACGACGAAGGGAGCACTACCAGTTTATCGGAACCTGCTGACACTACGGGGGAGGAATTGGTAGTGGTGGTCGAGCTTTTCACATTGACGATCACGTCGTCGGTATCCGTCGCGCCTTTGTTGTCCGTTACCTTGAGCGTAAATGTATAGGTTCCGGAAACAAGATTGGACAGTTTCAAATCCTTGCTGGTCGTTCCGCTCATCGAAGCGCTTCCTCCGGATTTTTTAGACCACGCATAGGACGAGATCGTTCCGTCGGGATCGGTTCCGTTTCCATAGATGGTGAGTGCGTTGGCAGGAAGTGTGATCGATTTGTCACTGCCTGCATTGGCGACCGGCACGGTGTTGGTGGTTGTCGATGACGCAGACACATCCAGCCTGTACGACAGCAACCACGACAATGCAGTTGTTTCCTTGTACACCTTATCCCAGATCACGTGGCCAAGTCCCGGGAAAATAGTGAGTTTGGCAAGGGGAGAAGGCTTGTAACTATTGATGGCGTTGATCATGTTGATCGTGACCGATTCGCTTACAACGGCGTCGGCATCTCCGTGAAAGCCCCACGTAGGGATATCCGAAGCAGCAATTTTATAAGCCAGGGATGTAAGGTTGTATCCACTGCACAGTGGGAGGATCGCCGCCCACACGTCGGGGTACGACGTTGCAACGCTCCACACACCTCCGCCGCCGAGGCTCAGGCCTGTCAGATAAATACGGTTCGGATCCACCCGAAGGTAAGTTTTGACATAGTTGAGAACTTCCATGACGTAAGCGCCGGTCCATCGGCCCATGGTTGTTTTGAGCTGCGGGGAGATCAGTATGAACGAGTATTTTTGTCCATACTTTACGTACTTCGGTAAACCGACGTTCGCTACCCGCGCTACATCCGCGAGCGTGTTTCCTTTTTCCTTGATGCCGTGAAGCGATATGACAATAGGATATTTATTCGTGTTGGATGAATATCCATCGGGAAGATACTGCAGGAAACCGGTTCCTGCGGGCGACATCTTTGCGGTCTGCTGTGCGAGGGCGGCACGTGGGTGTGCGAGCAAGGCTGCCATGCTCAGCACGAGGATTAAAAATCTGTTCTTCATTCTTCTTTCTTGTTTCCACATTTGATCTCGCAGCGTTTTCGCCTGATCACTTGCGTTGAAAGACAACAGATAGATTCGCCGGCCGGACTACTATACTATTGCCTTCAGGTATTTTTAAATAACTCGATGGCGAAACAAAAACATTTGAAGGCGCAGGACAATAACCTCCTTGCTCAAGGGACTCATCAGTCGATCAATTGAATGATATGAAGATATTTGAAGCGGCCATGAACATTGATGGGAAAATCAATCGATCACGTTTAATTCCGTTTTAATTGTCATTTAATCTTACAAGCGCGTTCACTTGTGGATCGTCAGGCTATCTTTGTATTGAGCCCTGAATGTGATGAAGCAATTATTATTTTTTGTCAAGTCGAACACATCTTTCGATAGCATATTTACCGAACGCGTTGCCCGAATGGGCTTTCAGGTTTTCGTGTTCGACGATTTTATTCAATGCGCGCGGTTTGTAAATGCCGGTCCGTTCATCATTTTGCGAAATGGTAGTGTAAACGATGAAGAGGGCCTTCAACTTTGGCGTCGCATGAGCTTCAAACAAAGGCCGTTCGTCCTGGATTATTTTCCCGTAAGCTCGTCGTACCTCGAAGCTGAGCTCGTGGACTCTGTTATCAGTTCAATAGTAAAATTCCGGAAAGGCGGGAATATCAGTCGGGTTCAGAAGTTGCTTGGTCGTCTTTTTAAATTCGCGAGCGAGGCGAAGAAATAGGGACGTGCTTAGTTTTGCATTTCGCCGTGAACCTTGAAGCTCGTTTATGAACGCTATGCCCAAGACTTTATGTTCATGCCGTACTAACTTACTTTAACAACCGTACATCCCCGAAGCTCTTTTTCGAGAACAGCCGTGTCCGGGCTTTTGCTGATCACTTTTGCGGCTCCAAGATCCCTGCACTTATCCAAAACAGTCTTTTCCTCGACGGCGGAGTGGACGAGTATCGGTATATTTCTCAATAGCGGCATTGTCTTGACTTTGGTCAGCAACTCGAGGCCATCCATGTGCGGAATGTTGAGGTCGAGAAAAATGAAATCAGGGAACAGATCACCTTCTTTCAAGGTCTTCAGGGCAGTCACACCGTCTTCGATCGTCGTTAACACTACCCTGTCGGTGATCGACAGGAGCACGTCGGTAAAGATCTCGATATCCTCGGGATCGTCCTCTATCAGAAGTATGTGAACTACACCGTTTCTATTCATAATGTGGATTGGACCAAATTAGGAATAATGGTTGCATCATCATTTTTGATAAAACAATTTAATATGGATTTAATGTCATTTTAAGGTCTTCTGCAATTGGAAGAGATATGCGTTTGTCTATGGAAAATATTTGTTCAAACGTGTCAATGATGCCCGCGTTGATCTTGTCACCTTTAGTGATATCACCTGCTCAAATTAAATCGATATTAAACTACACCGAACGCGAAGTGCGACCGGAATCGGAAAAGTAATTTTGAAGCTATTCTGTTGTTGAAGGAAACGCAGATCGATTCAAACCGACAAGTAAAATGAAAATCTCGCATATCATCTTTCTGAGCTTCTTCAGCATTCTCCTGCTTTTTTCGATCACGACCTATATCAATTATCGGCAATCGGAAGCCGTCAATATGAATGCAGAGGAGTTTGCGCACTCATCGGTGGTGATCCGCCATAGCAACAGGTTTCAGAGGAATTTTCTGAATATGGTAAGTGGCTTGCGGGGTTATCTGCTCACCAACGAAACGTTCTTCATCCAGACCTACGATTCTGCCATCATCGAGAACGAGCGGATATTGAACGAGCTGTCGTTGATGGTGCCTGAGAATTCCGATCAGAGAATCCTCGTCGACGACATCCGGCAGCTTCACAATTATTGGGTCATGGAATTTGCGATGCCATTGCTGGAGGCCAAGAAAATGGTAGTGGTGTCGGACAGTGGCAAGCTTGCATACAATGCGCTGTACAGGCAAAAGATACTCAATGGTCTGGAGAAGGATGTGCAGAAAAGCCTTCAAACCAAATTCGCCGATTTCAGCAATTATGAGTACGGATACCGGGATACGTTGAAACATGAGCTGGAGCGAACCGTTAGCAATACCAGAAGCGTTTCGTTTTCACTGACGGCTATTTCCGTTGTTGCCGGCGCATTGATCGCCTTGTTCATCGGGAATTACATTTCGTCCAGGATTGTTAAAATGGTAACGATGGCCAATGCAATTGCCGATGGAAACTATGCATTTCACATGTCCGACAGCGGAAAGAGTGAGCTGAGTCAGCTTGCCAGGGCTTTAAACCACATGGCCGGTATTCTCAACTCCAACTTTACACTGTTGAAACGGCAGCGTGATGAGCTTGATCAGTTCGCGCACATCGTGTCGCATGATATCAAGGCTCCCCTGAGAGGAATAGATAATGTAGTGACGTGGATAGAAGAAGATCACAGCTTTGCGCTTCCGCAGAAAGTAAGGGAATACCTCGCCCTGATCAAAGGGCGAATTGTACGCGCAGAGAACCTGCTGAAAGGCATCCTGGACTATGCGCGCATCGGTAAGGAAACAAGGCACAGGGAGGTTGTCGACGTGAACGAACTGCTCAATGAGATCAGGGAATATATACCGCGGAATCCGGAAGTCGATCTCAGGATACAGCCGGACATGCCGGTCATCATGACGGAGAGAGTTCCGTTGCTGCAAATATTTACCAACCTCATTACGAACGCGTCGAAGTACCATGACAAGGCCGACGGCTATATAAAAGTGTACTGTAAATCGAAAGGCGATCATTATGAATTCTTCGTAGAGGATAATGGACCGGGTATCGACAAAAATTATCATGATAAGATCTTCATGATCTTCCAGACATTGGAAGCGCGGGATAACTTCGAGAGCACCGGTGTAGGATTGGCGATCGTGAAGAAGATCCTGGATGACAGGAACCTCACTATAAAACTTATATCCGAGCCGGGCATCGGTTCTGTGTTTTCATTTACATGGCCAAAGAGCGAACAGTAGATCATGCAAAAAAGAGTAATTAATATTTTATTGGTGGAAGACGACAACCTCGATCAGATGGAGGTGAAGCGGACATTGGAACGGAAAGGCATCGTGCATCGCCTGAAGATCGCCAGGAACGGCGAAGAAGCGCTGATGATGCTCAACGATAAATCGAGCGACATATTTAACGGCAAGCCTGATCTTGTTCTGGTCGACCTGAATATGCCGAAGATGAACGGGTTCGAGTTTCTCGGAAAACTACGGAGCTTTGAGGACTACAAGGATATCAAGGTATTCGTGCTGTCGACTTCCGATGAAAAGGAAGACAAAGTTGCTGCGACCAGGCTGGGCATTTCGGGTTTCATTACCAAGCCGCTCAAGCTGGAGAGCCCTCCATCCATCGACGCCTTCAATTTGATGATCGACCTCATGAATATGCAGATCAAGTAGCAGGGACTAAAAAGAATAAAACCCATTGCCGTCTTGCTAATGGGTTTTACTGGATTCAAAGACCCCCTAGGTCCCTGATGTTGAAGTGACCAAAATTAGCCTCTTCGCCGCTGCTTAGCCTGCCTTCGGGATTAAAATAAAATTAAAATCACATTAAAAGTAGCCCCCCCGTTGGCCCCTTCGGGCTGTGATCGCACGGATTAATTGATTAAAATTGAAATGCTAAAGCCAGTTGATATGAAAGTTTTGGTAGTAGAAGATGAGCTGCAGGTGTCGTCATTCATCAAACAGGGGCTCGAAGAACAGTCCTTTGGTGTAGACGTGGCTTACGACG
>CBHTUB010000387.1:0-5927 GCA_966095595.1 uncultured Chryseosolibacter sp.
CGATCTTTTTCGCCATCTCCTGGATCTCTTTTTCCCAGGCCTCGGAAAGCTGATTGATCTCATCCTGCGCCTTGCCGTATTCGGGCATTTTGTTCAGGATGAAATCCGTGTCAATGTATCCGAACCTCTGGGCGTATCCAAAATTCAGGCCGAAAATGAGAAAAATTATTGTAAATAAATAAATCCTCATAACTATCTGATTTGCTGACCAATTGTGAAGTGGAATTGAGAACCACTTCTATCTCTGGCGCCCTGCACGGTATCAAATCCATAAGCCCAGTTTAGTCCGATCAGACCAAACGCCGGCATGAAGATACGCGCTCCAAAGCCCGCAGATTTATACAACTTGAACGGATCGAAGTCCTCATAATTGTTCCAATTGTTTCCGGCTTCCGTGAATACGAAACCATAAATGGTCGCGGCATTGCCTGTTGTGACAGGATAACGAAGCTCCAACCCGAATTTGTCGTAAACAATACCACCCTGAACCACGCTGGAAGATCCGCCACCGGAGGTGTTCTCATAGAGCGGAGGCGTGAGTGCGTAGTTGCGATATCCGCGAAGACCAATGATGTCCTGTCCGATCATGAAGGATCCGAATCCGCCCGCAAGCCCGTCGCCACCGAGATAGAACCTTTCGAATGGCCCGATACCAGCCTTGGTTGTATACGATGAGATAAATCCAAAGTGTGCTTTGGCTTCGATAACGAACTTTTTCTTGTTGTCGAGCGGCAGGTAGTATTTGGCATCGAACATCCACTTCTGGTACTCGAACCATTTGAATTTCTCCGCTGCCGGCGCAGTGGCGTAATCGATGTTCCGCCACAACGAGAATGGTGGCGTTAAAGTAACGCTCAATGAAATTTCGGAGCCCGATGACGGATACATGATCTCGTTCAGGCTTCGTCTGGCCAGGGTCGTGTTGAAGGTAACACTGTTGGCATTTCCATCGGTGAATCCCAGTCCGCCGCTATACCAGTTGTTGAGTTGGTATTGCTGATATGAAATTGAGTTGGTAAGCGTAAAGTAGTTATCCGGCCATTCCAGTCTTCGTCCAAGGCCCAATGATACGCTGTTGATGATAAGTCTCTGGCTGTTATCGCTCGAATAAAGTCCGCGTGAAACGGATCTGTTGAGACCTACGGTAAACGAATGAGGTTTTCTGCCACCGAGCCATGGTTCAGTAAATGATAAGCTGTAGCTCTGGAACTGCCTTCCGTTGGCCTGCATCCTTACGGACACACGCTGACCGTCGCCAACCGGAAGTGGCTTCCACTTTTTGAAATGGGGCACATTCCGTACAGAGAAGTTATTGAAGGTAAGTCCAAGCGTTCCAACGAATCCATAGTAGCCACCCCAACCGCCTGACAATTCAACCTGGTCGTTCGATTGCTCTTCCACTTTCCATTCAATATCGACTGTTCCCTTGTCCTGGTTAGGCATCATGTTCTGCGAAACTTTATCGGGAGCGAAGTAGCCGAGCTGTGCAAGACTCTGCTGCGTTCTGATGAGATCCGATCTCCGGAATTTTTGACCCGGGATTGTGCTCAGTTCACGACGGATCACATGGTCGCTGGTCCTGTTATTTCCCGTGATGGTTACTTCATTGATAGTCGCCTGCTCTCCCTCGCGAATTCTCATCTCAACGTCAATCGAGTCACCCTCTACGGCGATCTCAACCGGATTGATCTGGAAAAACAGATAGCCATCATCCATATACAAGCCGCTGATATCGGCTCCCTTCGGATTGAAATGGATCTTTTTCTCGATGAGATCGCGGTTATAGACATCTCCCTTGCTGATCGCGAGGATGCTGGCAAGTTGCTTGTCCGTGTAGATATAATTTCCTGTCCAGAGAATGTTTCTGAAATAGTATTTAGGCCCCTCTGCTATCTTGAAATCAATGTTGATCGACCTGGAATTATAATCGTAGATGCTGTCGGTGACAATTTCTGCATCTCGATAACCCCTGGAGTTATAGTATTCGATCAACTTCTTTTTATCCTCATCATAATCTGCCTGGATCATCTTAGAGGAGGTAAAAATGTTGAGCTTCACATTGTCGCCAAGAAACTCTTTCACATCCCTCCAGGAGGACTGCTCTGCCGGAGGACCGAAGTATTTCCCGGGATGAAAAAGTTCGTGGAGGATGGCGCGGTGCAGCGCGAATCGCGGATACTCTTTTGTCTTTTTCAGTTTGCGCTTCAGCGTTCCGTCGTCTATGGCATCGTTTCCAACAAAATCTACCTTATGGATCTTGATCTTTGCCTTGGGATTGACGGCGATCTTCAATTTTATCCCCCCGGAGTTTGCCGATGATGTGTCCTGTTCCTGGGTGATCTTGACCTCAGTTCTCAGGAATCCCTTTTTTACGAAATATTTCTTTACGGCTGTTTCGGTATTACGAACCATCGCATCCGTTACAATACGGCCGCGAATAAGGTCGAGATCCTCCTTTAAGCCGGATTCCTGTGTTTTGTTGATGCCCGTGAAGTAGTAGGAAGTTAAACGTGCGCGTTCAGCAAGAGCAATGTTTAAAAAGATGTTATCTCCTTCTATGCGGCTGATCTCAATGGTAACATCTCCCACCAATCCATATTTCCAGATCTTTTTGATAGCGCCGGAAATTGCGTCACCGGGGATCTTGATCTTGTCACCGACCTTCAGGCCGGAGATAGAGATCATTGCATTCTTGTCGAGGATATTGATACCGGTAACTTCAATTCCTCCGATCGTGTATTCCCGGGGATTTGCGTAGTTAAGTGCGTTCTCTGTTTCTTCTGTACGGGCCCGGTCCCGGCTTCTACTTCTGAATTGCGCCCAGCTACTTATCGTTACACACAGCAACAGGCAAAGGACTAAAACTCTTTTCATTAGCTAACCGGATTCAATTGTTCACTTGTTTTTCCAAACCTTCTTTCGCGCTTCTGATACGCCGTGATCGCTTCATAAAGATTCTCTTTACGGAAATCCGGCCATAAGGTAGGAGTGATAAACAGTTCAGTATAGGCGATTTGCCACAGGAGGAAATTGCTGATTCGTAATTCTCCACTGGTCCTGATTAAGAGCTCCGGATCTGGGATGCCGGAAGTCTCCAAAAAGTTTTCAAAAACCTTCTCATTGATATCGCCAGGCTCCAGTTTTCCTGATTTGACCTCGGCGGCTATTTTTTTAATGGCATTCATGATCTCCCAGCGGCCGCTATAACTTAGCGCAAGGATCATCGTCAGTCCCTGATTGTTCTTTGTCTCGTTGATTGCCCAGGCCAGATTCTTCTGGCATTCCGCAGGAAGGTGGGAGGTATCGCCAATGGTCTTAAGCTTCACCTGATTTTCGGTAAGCGTACCGATCTCCTGCTTGAGTGTATTGACCAGCAGTTCCATCAGGCCGTCGACCTCGTCCTTGGGCCTGTTCCAGTTCTCTGTCGAGAATGCGTAAAGGGTCAGGTATTTTACCCCGAGTTCGGCGCATCCTTCAGTAACGTCACGGACGGCCTGCACGGCATTCTTATGTCCAAAAATGCGCATGGCTCCCTTCTTTTTGGCCCACCTGCCATTTCCATCCATAATAATGGCAATATGCTGAGGCAGTTGGTTGAAGTCGATATGATCTTTTAATGTGGCCACAAGGGTTCAAAATTAGCCGAAAAAAATGAAAGGTTCTTGCGAAAGCGCGATTACTTATAGGGATTTGTCGGGCAGGGAATCACGTAAAAAGTCCTTGTAACGGACACACCCAGAAAATAGTAAGTGTCATTGTCGTGTGGATTGCCATACTGGTAGTTTTTATACCGCTGGTCGCCGATAGAAACGTTGTCAAGGTAGTCGAAGAATGTTTTTCTTGCACCGAACTCCAACGCGACATACCAGTTCGGATTGATGATGTACTTCCCACCTACACCAAAGGGAATAACACCCTGAATAGTGCTGTACGGTTCCGGTTTGTCCTGAACACCCGACATACCGAACACACCGAGGCCGGCAAACATGTACGGAGTAAAGCGAAGCATCCGCTTGTCGTCGCGCCAGTTCAGGAAGTGATACTCCATCACGCCAGAAACCTCCAGTATGAAAATATCGAACGACGCAGATCGTTTTTCCGCGAAGACGTCAATAGGACGCTTGTCGGTTGCCCCAAGTTTGCCTCCGGTGAATGCAGTGCGGAAGCTCACAACCTTGCTGAGGTTGGAGCGATAGAAAACAGTTGCTGCCGGTTTGGAGTTTAAGAAATTGTACTTACGCGAAAGGTCACCGGTATAGTTGAAAGTACCTATCCCGAAGCCGATTTCGGAACGTTGAGCAAAAGCGAAAGAGCAGAAAAGCAGAGTGGGGAATAAGAACAGCAGTTTGATCTTAACCATTATCTGAATTTAGCCCGGTGGAATGTTTTACCCAGTATGTAAGTCAGTTTGAAAGTCGTTACCATGTAGATGTCCTTGTCAGACTTATTCCCGCGAATGTTGTCGGGATTTTCGGCGCCATAGCCCGCCCAAACACGATAACTACCTGAATTTTCACCGCCAGCGCCAGCAGGAGCAGGGCCACGTACTTCGCCCGTACGGTATGACATAGCCTTTGCCAGCTCATCATTGCCGAACACGCCGAGGTCAACGTAATTCCTGCTTACATCATCTATGTAATCGGTGAACAGGTATCTGAAGCCAATCTCTGTTGAAAAGTCCATTACTTCGTTTATTCTGAAACGCAGTCCAAGTCCGAATGGTATGGCAGGCTGTATTAATTTGTAGGGTTTGATGCCGCTGTTGGCAGCGCCGTCCGGCAGATCTGCATTTTGTCCTTCCGTGCCCAGCGGTTGAAGATTCACCCATTCACCTGCTTCAGGCAGGGGGTTTCCGGCAAGATCCGTATCCGGTGCCTTCGCCTGGGGGTTGTGATGGAATACCGCGACACCGAGGTAAGCGTATGGTGTCCATCTTACACGGCTGATATAGGTTGCCATATTCTCGAAAAGATCGAAAGAGGCCACCACTGACAATTCCTTGATCCTGTTCCTGAATGAAAGATTGCGATAAGTTCTGTAAATGCCATTCTCAAGATCGCCCGCATCGGCAGATTCCGCATCCGAGCCGCGAAGGGTACCATACGTGAATGCAGTAGTGAGGGTGTAGCGAGGTCCGAAACGGTGTGAGAATGAAATGCCGATCGCCGGCCTTGTAAACGCGAGGTCTGTGCTGAAACGGCTCGGTTTCGGCGCCAGGTCACCGTAGTAATTCAATGCGTTCAGTGAAAAGCCCACTGCGTTGTAGATCTTATCCTTTCCAAAGTGAGATTTCTTTCCGCGGAAACTTCCAATTCTCCGGTTGTTTCTTTTGATCTGCTTGCGATTAAGCTGACTGTAACCATCATAGGCAAAGGACGATAGAAACACAACAAGGATCAGGTACAGATATTTTCTCATTAAAGCCGTTTTTAAGTCTTTAAAAATCAGTGAACTACAAAAGTAATAAAAAATTAATTACGGATGTCCAGACCCCAGTTCAACTTTTGTCTTAATGTCTTGAAATAATGTTGCCCTTCGAGCTGGATCAGATGGACCTTAAAATCGCCCTTTTTTACTGTCAATTTTACCGTATGATCCACCGTAGATATCCTGGAATCGAGCGAAACGAGGAATTTCCGGCTTCTGCCCTCTACCTGGAATGAAATCTCGGAATGATCCGGGACGACGATCGGCCTTACCGTCAGGTTGTGGGGACTCACCGGGGTGATCACGAAGTTGCCCGAACCCGGGAAGATCAAGGGTCCGCCACAACTGAGCGAATATCCGGTCGATCCGGTAGGTGTAGCTATAATGATCCCGTCGGCCCAATAGGTATTCAGCAGTTGACCGTCGATGAACGTATGAATAGTGATCATCGAGCTCGTGTCTTTTTTGACGACCGTGAAGTCGTTGAGAGCATAGTTCAG
>CBHTUB010000388.1:0-5914 GCA_966095595.1 uncultured Chryseosolibacter sp.
CGGGTGACTACAGATACCTCGAGGGCAGCGTGGTCGGCGACGAGCTCAAGCTGAGCACGTTCGATGGGAACCACGCCTACATCTTTACCGCTAAAAAAACTGAAGACGGAAAACTCATCGGCACATACCTGTCGGGGAAGACGTGGAAACAATCATGGGTAGGCATTAAAAATGAAAATGCCACGCTACCGGATGCTGAATCACTGACCTTTTTGAAACCCGGATATGAAACGTTGGCTTTCAGTTTTCCGGATGCGAATGGAAAAACGATTTCTTTAACTGACGAAAAATACAAGGGCAAAGTGGTGATCATCCAACTCTTCGGAACCTGGTGCCCGAATTGCATGGACGAGACCAAATTCCTGGCACAATGGTATAGGGAGAATCAAAAGCGGGGAATCGAGATCATTGGACTCGCCTATGAAAGAAAGAACGATTTTGCCTATGCTTCGGAACGGCTCAAAAAGATGATTGGAAAATTCGACGTGACCTACGACTTTGCCATCGCCCCGGCGACAAATGACAAAGCCGAAGCAGCAAAAACACTTCCCATGTTGAATACCGTAGTTGCCTTTCCGACCACAATTTTCATTGGCAAAGACGGCAAAGTGAAAACGATTCATACCGGATTCTCCGGTCCCGGAACGGGAATCTACTATCAGCAGTTCATCGAGCATTTTAATGAAATAGTAAATGAACTTTTAAGCGGGAATTCGGATTCTAGTAAGATATAATACCCGCTCAGACTATGAAACGCGTCGTCGTTGGACTTTCAGGAGGTGTCGATTCAAGCGTAACGGCTTATCTGCTGCAAGAGCAGGGATATGAGGTCATCGGCATGTTCATGAAGAACTGGCACGACGACTCCGTGACCATCAGCAACGAATGTCCGTGGCTCGACGATAGCAACGACGCCATGATCGTGGCCCAACATCTTGGGATTCCGTTCCAGGCAATCGATCTCAGTCAGGAGTACAAAGCCAGGATCGTTGACTACATGTTCAATGAATACCAGCAGGGACGCACCCCCAATCCAGATGTGCTCTGCAATCGCGAGATCAAGTTTGATATTTTTCTGAATACCGCCTTGAAGCTGGGTGCCGATTTTGTGGCAACAGGTCACTACGCGCGCAAAGCTGAAGTTCAAAAGGATGGAAAGACGATGTATCGCCTGCTCGCGGGAAAAGATCCCAATAAAGATCAGAGCTATTTCCTCTGCCAGCTTACACAGGAACAATTGTCCCGGGCACTGTTCCCGATCGGCGAATTGTTAAAGCCGGAAGTCCGCGAGATCGCGAAAAAGATCGGACTGGTGACGGCGGAGAAAAAAGATTCGCAGGGACTATGCTTTGTCGGTAAGGTCCATCTGCCGGAATTCCTGCAGCAACGCCTTGAACCGAAAAAAGGAAAAGTGATCCAGATCGAAGCAGGGCATGAAGTATTCAGGAATGGATTTGCCTCCGATGACCTGGTTGGATTGAGCACGCCCTACAATTTACAACCGACACAGGGCAAAGTTGTAGGTGAACACAGTGGGGCACATTACTATACGATCGGTCAGCGGAAAGGACTGAACCTGGGTGGCCACTCGGACAGGCTTTTTGTTATCGGCACCGATACAACCGAGAACGTGATCTATACAGGTCTTGGGGATGACCACCCGGGACTTTACAGAAAGGGATTATTCATTGCGAGCAACGATGTTCATTGGATACGTCCGGACCTGAAACTGCAATCAGGACAATCTGCAACATTTCTTGCACGGATAAGGTATCGCCAGAAGCTCGAAACAGCTACCTTCTATCAGAGAGATGAAGGATTGTACATCATCTTCGACCGTCCGCAACGCGGTATTACCCCGGGGCAATTCGCGGCCTGGTATCAGGACGAAGAGCTTATCGGCTCAGGTGTCATTAACTAATCAAATGTGTATCAAACAAAGCCTTCGGGTTTGTAGTAGCTCCTCTGGGGTTGCCATGACTTGCAGGAAGTGGCGCAGGAGGTGAGAAGACCAGCTCCGGGAAAGAAAAAGAGAATTCGTTTCATTCTCAATCTTTCAAACCCGTTACTCCACCGGACACGATAAATTTCATCGCTACCGGTCCTGGAATGTTCAGCGGTTTGATATTTTCTTTCGGCACAAAATAGTGAATACCCGAAAAGGCATAGGAGTGTGGGAAATACACAACCACCATGTCGTTCAAACCGAGCTCTGCCAGATCTGGCTGCGTGATGAATCCGAGCTGGTAAATGTTGTTGTCTTTGTTGATGCGAACGAGAACCGGTTTATTGAATTTCTTTTTATCACCTACAAAAGCGCCGAGCAATTCCTTCACGGTTGAATAGATAAGCTTAATAAGCGGTATTCGATTCATTCCCCGGTCGAACCAGCTCCCAAAAGTCTTGAAGATGTAGTTGGTCGACAGATAGCCGATCAAAGTGATGACTGCTATGATGATGGCGAATCCCAGTCCCGGATATGGGAGATTCAATCGGTTATCCAGCCATTGAAATGAAATGAATATAAAATAGGCAGTAGCAACCAATGGCACGATAAACAACGTTCCGCTAAGGAAATACCGAAGAATACGGCCCGCAATGGCATTCATGGCCGAAAGTTAGGAAGTTCAGGGGGAGAAAAGTCAATTGCCGGCAAAAAGTTTCGTCAGGGCCAGGCGCACAACCTCGTCAACCTGCTCATCGATGGTGATGTGGGTCGTATCGATCACCAGAGCATCTGAAGCCTGCTTGAGAGGACTCTCTGCACGCGTAGTGTCGATCTTGTCGCGTTGGAGTATGTTGTCCACTACCTCATCGAGGTCCACAAGCTGATCTTTTTGCATCAATTCCTTTTGGCGGCGAAAGGCACGTACGAGGATGTCGGCTGTCATGAAAAGCTTGAGCTCCGCATTGGGAAATACCACCGTTCCGATATCACGTCCATCGAGCACCACACCTTTTTCCCGGCCCATCCGGCGTTGTTGCTCCACCATCGCCACACGCACTTCCTTAATAGCGCTCACCTGACTTACAGATTCAGAAACACGCATTTTCCGGATCTCCTTTTCGACATTAAGACCGTTGAGGTAGGTCTCACTGATATTTTTCGAGTTGACCTTAAAGCTCACGTGGATCGACTCCAGCGCCTTCCGTATGTCGCGGGGGTTGGTAAGCGACACGTGCTGATCGAGAAAGTACATGGTCACGGCGCGGTACATTGCACCGGTATCGATATAACGATACCCGAGAACGCTTGCAACATGTTTGGCCGTAGTACTCTTACCACAGGCTGAATATCCGTCGATGGCGATTACGATCTTTTTGAGATTCATCAGCAATCTTTTAATGGACAGGGGATTTCTTTACCGGGTTTTAGTCTCTTTTTCTTCTGCGCGTGATTCGAAGCGCAACCGTCTGCCAGCAGAAGAATCGAAAGGAATATGATAATGATGGACTTGTACCTCACGACAACTTTAGGATGATGATCAGTAAAAATAAAAAAAAGATCTTTAACCTTCCGTTTTATTCTCATAACTCATCCTGAACCCTATTTTCTGGGCACCCCCGAGCTCGAGGGTATGATCTTTCTTCTGGTTCAACGTAATGGACTTCATCTGTGTAAACGCGGGGGCAACCAGGTCGTTCTCGATCGCCATTTTCAGGACGATCTTCACCAGGGCGCTGAGGTCCTCATCCGTGATCTCTCTGTCGGATATCTTGTTATACACAGAAAGTTCCTTTTCTCCCTCGATAAAAAACCGGTTCTCATGGTTGATCATGAGGCGGGCAAGTAAATAGCCGGGATCGTTCATCCTGTTGAACTTCATGGAATCAGACATAAAATTATAGATCATGATCTGCCCGAAATACCGGTTTACGTCTTTCTCCATGATGTAGGGCTCATTTAGAATAGGGTGCGCATCGTCGAAGGTGACGATGTTGGTGTTCATGACAAAAATCAGCATGTCGCCCGCAAGTTTTACATCAAATTCCTGATCGCTGATGCTATTGAATTCGACGGTCACATCGGAATCGCCGGGTCGGGCACGTTTCTCCAGTTCCCGGATGATCTGTCTGGCATGGTCTGCAAGAGTAGAAAAAGCCGCACAGATATGCTTGTACGTCATTTGTTTTGCCGTCGACTTATTCTCCAGCATATCTTTGATACATTGCACCGCGTCGCCATCACAATTCAAGCCCATAGTGCTTTTTTTTATCGTTTTCGCTCTCTAATTTCATACCTATCGAAAAAAAACGAAGCGAGTATGGAAGATAATAAGGAAGGTAAAGCCGAAAAGACGTTTAAATCGTTCGGCCAGAAAGTCGACTCATTTGTCTCCGAGTTGAATGAAGCAGCGGCAAAAATGGAAAAGGAATTCGAGCAGAAATATCAGGAGCTGAAAGCGTCTGCAGAAAAACTCAAGAAAGAAACCGAGAGCAAGGAGCGTTGGAAAGAAGTTGAAAGCAGCCTGAAAAAAGCCGGTGATGAACTGCGGAACGCCTTTAATGCCGCATTTAAAAAGAAATCAGGGGAAGAGAATAATCCGAAGCAGTAGGATCTCGAAAATTTCAGATTTCAAGATTTCAAATCTCAATTGAACCTGAAATCTGAAACTTGAAATCTGAGATAAACTTGTTTATATCTTAACCTCTTTCCATCTCCCCCGTCGGAAGATCATGATCGCTGCGACGGCCATCAACGATTCTGCAACAGCTATTGCCGTGTACACACCAATCGCGTCTACCTTGAGCGTTATCGCCAGCAGATAGGCGAATGGTATCTGGAAGAACCAAAAACCGAACAAGCTGATAAGGATCGGTGTCCTCGTATCGCCAGCTCCGTTAAACGATTGGCTGATCACCATTCCATAGGCATAGAATACGTATCCCAGAGAAACAATTTGCAGGCATAATATCCCATTCCTCAATGTCACTTCATTGTCAGTCAGGAAGTGAAATGCCGGAATTGCCACGGTGAACGACACGATCGTGACGAACACCATGAAGATCATGTTCAGGAACGCTGCACGCCAGGCTGACTTCTCGGCACGATCCGGTCGTTTTGCTCCGAGGTTCTGCCCAACGAGAGTAGCTGCCGCGTTTGACATTCCCCACGCCGGAAGGATCGCGAAGATGATAACGCGTATGGCAAAAACATATCCCGCCACTACATCCTCTCCGAATTCCGCCATGATCCTCATCAGAAATATCCAGCTGCCCGAGCCTATCAGGAACTGGCCCGTACTGCCCGCAGACACCTTGATCAGATTCCAGATGATATTCCATTCTACGATGATGTCCCCGACGACGATCTTGATGAGGTTCTTACCGTTCACCAGATTGTACAATTGATAAACAACACCGCAGGTTCTCCCTATGGTTGTTGCAATTGCCGCACCTTCAACGCCCAAGTCGAGTCCGAATATAAAAACTGGCCCCAGTACAATATTCAGAATGTTTGCAAATACTACTGAGCGTAGCGCGATCGATGCATTCCCCGTCCCCCTGAAGATACCGTTGATCAAAAACAGGAACACGATCGGAATGTTCCCGATCAGAAGCCAACGTGTATACCCAACGTTGTTCTCAATCAGCGATTCGCTTCCTCCCATCAGACGGAGCAGGTCCGGGGAAAACAGAATTCCAACAACACTTACGGCCAGGGAAAAAGCCAGTCCGATAAATATCGATTGTATTGCAGCGACCTTTGCCTTCTTGATATCCTTCTCACCCACCCTTCTCGCCACCATGGCAGTTGCCCCGATGCTCAATCCCATTGCGATCGAGTAAACAAGTGTGAGCATGTTCTCGGTGAACCCTACCGTAGCAACGGCTTCGTTGTCATTCAGGAAGCTTATGTAAATAATATCGACGATCGCAAAGACACCTTCCGCTGCCATTTCGAGGATCATAG
>CBHTUB010000389.1:0-5909 GCA_966095595.1 uncultured Chryseosolibacter sp.
GTCATTGTGACCATAGCACAACAAAAACCCGAAATTGCATTTCGAATTCCGGAAAAGGACATAATCCCCGAGGGAATTGCCCACGATCCAGCCAATAAAGTTTTTTACCTAAGCAGTATTCACAAATCAAAGATCCTGAAGATCACCAGTGATGGTATCGTGACTGATTTCGTGCCTTCAGGCGCGCATGGACTAAAACAGGTGCTGGGCATGAAAGTGCAAAATGGATTTTTGTGGGCTTGTAACAACTCTCCCGAATACGACAGCACATCGCCCGATCGCGGCGCGTATGTTCACGTCTTCACCGCCACGGGGAAACTGCATAAAGTGTTCAGGCTTTCAGACGGCAAAAAACATTTGTTCAATGATCTGGTATTTTCTTCGAATGGAGATGCCTACATCACGGACTCGGACGGTGGCGCTATTTACCGGATAGCCAACAACAGCGAAACGCTCGAAGAGTTTCTGCCCGCAAATTCGCTGACTTATCCCAACGGACTGATCACAAGCCTGGAGGGCGATCGTATCCTGGTGAGCACCGGAACCGCACAGGGTGTTGTCGGCATCGATCTCAAGACAAAAGAGATCAAACCGATTCAGCACAAACAGTTCATGTTCTTCGGGGTGGATGGCCTGTATCGTCACAACAAATCATGGATCGCAGTCCAGAACGTCGTGTATCCGGAAAGCATTTTACGGATCAGAACTGACCTGGATGAAACCGATATTGAAGATTTTGATTTGCTCGTTGCTGACCATGAGCTCTTCGATACGCCTACGACGGGTGTTGTTGTCGGCGACGAATTTTATTTTATAGCCAACAGTCAGCTGATGCAGATTGTCGGAAATAAAGGTGTCATCAAAGAACCGGCGGGGCTGAAACCGACGCTGATCATGAAGATTAAACTTAAATAATTCCAACTACTTAGGACATTACATTATTTTTGCGGCCATGACCAAAGAGTATATCCAATCCAACAAAGAGCGTTTTATTTCCGAACTGTTCGACTGGCTCAGAATACCATCCATCAGTGCGGATAGCAAATACAAGGGTGACGTTCGCCGTGCGGCGGAATTCCTCAGAAAGAAATTTGAAGATGCCGGCGTCGATAAGGTGGAGATCTGCGAAACAAAGGGTCACCCTATCGTTTTCGCAGAAAAGATGATCGACTCAAAACTTCCGACAGTTCTTGTCTATGGTCACTATGATGTTCAGCCTGCGGATCCATTGAACCTATGGACCTCACCTCCATTCGAGCCCGTGATAAAGGATGACAAGATCTATGCGCGGGGCGCGTGCGATGACAAAGGTCAGGTCTATATGCACGTGAAGGCGTTCGAGGTGATGATGAAGAACGGCCAGTTACCCTGCAATGTAAAGTTCATGGTGGAGGGAGAAGAAGAAGTAGGCTCGGACAACCTCGGTACATTTGTAAAGGAAAACAAGTCAAAGCTCAAGGCTGATGTGATCCTCATTTCCGATACGGCGTTGATCTCTCTTGAGCATCCATCGATCACGACTGGATTGCGTGGCCTGAGTTACATGGAAGTGGAAGTGACCGGACCGAATCGGGATCTTCATTCGGGCGTATACGGTGGTGCTGTTGCAAACCCCATCAACGTGCTTTGCTCGATGATCGCATCCATGCACGACAAGAATGGAAGAATAACAATTCCCGGATTCTATGATAAGGTGGTTGAATTATCAAAAGCCGAACGTGAAGCGCTCAACAAGGCACCATTCAATCTCGATAACTACAAGAAGGAGCTCGGCATCAATGAGATCAAGGGAGAAGAAGGCTACACCACATTGGAACGAACAGGCGTAAGACCTACGCTCGACGTGAATGGTATCTGGGGTGGATATACAGGCGAAGGTGCAAAGACCGTATTGCCATCGAAAGCTCACGCCAAGATCTCCATGCGTCTTGTGCCGAATCAGGTCTCATCCGAGATCACCGAGTTGTTTACAAAACACTTCAAGGCCATAGCGCCACCATACGTTTCAGTAAAAGTCACGGCACACCATGGCGGGGAGCCGGCGGTAACATCGACGGATTCTCCTGCATATAAGTCTGCCAGCAAGGCGTTCGAAGAAGTGTGGGGTAAAACACCGATCCCTACACGGGACGGCGGCAGCATTCCAATCGTGGCATTGTTCAGGCGCGAGCTCGGTCTCGATACAGTGCTGATGGGCTTCGGCCTCGACACAGATGCTATCCATTCACCCAATGAGCATTATGGAGTGAAGAATTTCCTGTTGGGCATTGAAACCATCGTTGCGTTCTTCAAACACTTCAGCAAGCGATAACACATTCTTTCGCTAAACCGGAAATTCCTGGAGCACCAGAAGGACAGGACTAGTCGATTTTTGTCCGGAGAAATTCGGCGGTGTAGCCCTTTCCTTTTCGAACCATCTCCTCAGGAGTGCCTTCGAACATGAGATTGCCACCTTTCTTTTCTCCGCCTTCAGGACCGAGGTCGATGATCCAGTCGGCACATTTTATCACTTCGAGGTTATGCTCGATCACGATGACGGTATGTCCCTGGTCTACGAGCGCGTTCATCGCGGTGAGCAGCTTGGAAATGTCATGAAAGTGAAGGCCGGTCGTTGGCTCATCGAAGATGAACAGAATGTTTCCTTCGGCCGCATTCTTTCCGAGGAATGACGCGAGCTTGACGCGCTGGGCTTCACCACCGCTCAACGAATTTGATGACTGACCCAGTTTAACATAACCAAGTCCCACGTCATTCAAAGGCACGAGCTTGTCGTAGATCGCTTTTTTGTCCCTGAAGAAATCAAGCGAGGCTTCGACAGTCATGTCGAGAACATCGGCGATATTTTTACCGTTGTATTCCACTTCGAGGATCTCCTGCTTGAAACGTTTTCCGTTGCAGCTTTCACACTTGAGATAGATATCGGCCATGAACTGCATCTCGACTTTGATCTCTCCTTCGCCCTGACAGGTTTCACATCTTCCGCCTTCGACGTTGAAAGAGAAATGTGAGGGTTTATATCCACGTTGCTTCGAAAGGTGAAGATCGGCAAAAAGCTGACGGATGGTGTCGTAGGCCTTTACGTAGCTTACAGGATTCGAGCGCGATGATTTTCCGATCGGGTTCTGATCCACAAATTCAACTTGTGTGATCCGGGTCATGTCGCCTTCAAGTCTATCGAATCGGCCCGGTGCTTCTGCTACTGAGCCACTCAGTCTGCCTACGGCGGGGTATAATATTTTTTTGATGAGTGTCGACTTTCCTGAACCGCTTACTCCGGTCACGACCGTAAAGACTCCCAAAGGGAATTTGACGGTGAGATTTTTGAGATTGTTTTCGCGTGCTCCTATTACCGTGATCGAGTCATGCCACTTTCGTCGAGTCATGGGAACAGAAATCATCTCTTTCCCGCTGAGATAATTTGTTGTATGGGATTTTACTTTTCCGTTGATCTGATCGATGGTTCCCTGGAATACCAATTGCCCACCATGGGATCCCGCATCCGGGCCGATGTCGATGATCTGGTCTGCCGCCCGCATGATCTCTTCTTCGTGCTCGACGACAATAACGGTGTTGCCCATATCGCGAAGCGATTTCAAAACCTCCACCATTCTCGCGGTGTCTTTCGGATGTAAACCGATGCTGGGTTCATCGAGGACGTACATCGATCCAACCAGCGCACTGCCCAATGATGTGGCAAGTTTTATACGCTGGTACTCGCCACCGGACAATGTGGATGTGATGCGGTTTAGGGTAAGGTACCCCAATCCAACCCGCACCATGTACTCCAGGCGTGACTTGATCTCGGTAAGAATTCGCTCCGATACCTTCTGGTCGTAGCTATTCAGTTTCAGCTTCTCAAAGAATTGCAGGGTTTCACCGATCGGCATCAGAACGAGATCAGTGATCGAAGTGTCGGCGATCTTTACATATTGTGCGTCCTTGCGAAGGCGCGTACCCCTGCAATCCGGGCAGTTAGTTCTGCCGCGATAACGCGAAAGCATCACCCGATACTGAATTTTATAAGTCTTGGATTCAAGGTGTTTGAAAAACGCGTCGATGCCTTCGAAGTAGGAGTTTCCTTTCCAGAGCAGGTCGCGTTGTGCCGGGGTCAGCTCGTTGTATGGCCGGTGAATGGGGAAATCAAATTTGATCCCATTTTTTACCAGTGGCTTTTGCCATTCGCTCATCGCCTCACTTCTCCATGGAGCGATAGCACCTTCGTAAACAGAAAGCGACTTGTCGGGTATGACGAGGTCTTCATCGATGCCGAGAACTTTTCCGAAGCCTTCACAAGTCTGGCAGGCTCCGTAGGGGTTGTTGAAGCTGAAGAAATTGATGGAAGGCTCGGTGAACGTTATCCCGTCGAGCTCGAATTTATCGGAATAGGTAAATCGTTTCAGCTTTCCGTCGGTCTCGGCATAAACGATACAATTTCCTTCACCTTCGAAGAAGGCAGTTTGGACGGAGTCTGATAAACGGAATACGGTATCTTCGTCCTCGGGATTTATAGCAGCGCGGTCTATGAGGATCTCTACCTCGCCTTCGACCTTTGGAGCTTTTGCTTTTTTCTTCCCTTCCTCGGGCTGCGGATTCAGTATTTCTTCGATGAACTTCACGTTGCCATCAATAAGAATTCTTGCGAAACCCTTGCTGAGCAACAGATTGAGCTCTTCCTGAAGCTTTCTTCCCTTCCTGATATGGAGCGGGCTTGCGACCATTACCCGTGTTCCGACAGGCAGCTGATTCATCGCACTGACTACATCCGTAACGGTGTCACGGCGAACTTCTTTACCCGAAACCGGGGACAAGGTTTTTCCTATCCGGGCGAAGAGTAATTTGAGGTAATCGTAGATCTCGGTGGTTGTTCCGACCGTAGATCTGGGATTTCTTGTATTTACCTTTTGCTCAATGGCGATTGCGGGAGACACGCCCTTTATATAGTCAACATCCGGTTTCTCCATCCTTCCCAGAAACTGGCGGGCGTATGAGCTCAGGCTTTCAACGTACATGCGCTGCCCTTCGGCGAAGAGTGTGTCGAAGGCGAGCGATGACTTGCCGGAGCCCGACAAGCCGGTGATCACCACAAGTTTATTACGGGGAATTGCGACGCTCAGGTTTTTCAGATTGTTAACCCGTGCGCGTTTGATGATGATATATTGTTTTGGATCAAGCTCGTCGATAAACGAATCGGCGGCAACTGCCTGACTTACAGAATCGGTCATTTTCAAATAATTCGTCAAGGTAACAAAGATTACCCGGAAAAGATTTACCGGCCGTGGCGATTTTCAAATGAGAAGCTTCGGACAATAAAAAAGCACCATGGGTGGTGCTCTGAAAAATGTTTTTGTAGTTTTTGACTATTAACTGTCGAAATCCGGATCGTAGCTGGCTTCGCGGCTTTTTCTTCCACCACCTTCGTCATCATAATCGTCGCGGTCGCTGTAGTTGTCGCCACCCTCTTCATCATCTGATCCTGCGAAATCATCGTCCGACCCGGCTGTATCTCCCGGTTCGGGAGTTGATTCCACATCGTACTCCCCATCGCTGTTTTTGGTCACGGGAACCTTAACAAGAATTGTTGCCTCGTCAGTTTCGATTGGAAAAACGAAAATTGGCTCTTTCTTCGCATTTGTGATGCGCGTGATACTGCTTTCGTATCCATTGGGATATTGCTCGCGGATGATCTCTTTTAACTCTTCCGTGAGATTTTCTAAGCTTTTAATAATCTTCTTCTTACTGACTGGCATATTAGGGTTGCACAAAAATTATATGCGACAAATACCTTAAGAATTCCCCTACTTGGCAAGAAAATTTCTAAAAATTTTTTGCGGCAATAAAAATGATTGCTATCTTTTGAAACTAATTCTTCAAAAAGTCATACCCTAAAACGCATACAATATCGAATAGAC